>NZ_JBHTXK010000031.1:0-37734 GCF_042791795.1 Leifsonia sp. NPDC056665 | reverse complement strand
CGCTGCGCACTGCGTACGAGCCGCCGCTGGCGGAGGCCATCGCCGGCGTCGGCGAGCCGACCGTCGCGCGCGACGGGACCACCCGTGGCGACACCTGCCACCTCGACGTCGTCGACCGCTGGGGCAACATCGTCTCGGCGACGCCGTCCGGCGGCTGGCTGCAGTCGTCGCCGACCATCCCGGCGCTCGGCTTCTGCCTCGGCACCCGCCTGCAGATGACCTGGCTGGAGGAGGGTTCGGCCTCCACCCTGCAGCCCGGAAAGCGCCCACGCACGACGCTCACGCCAACCCTGGTGCTGCGCGACGGCGTCCCAGTGACCGCGCTCGGGTCGCCCGGCGGCGACCAGCAGGACCAGTGGCAGCTGCTCTACCTGCTGCGCACGCTGGTCGGCGGCTACACGCCCCAGCAGGCGATCGACGCGCCCGCGCTGCACACCACGTCGCTGGCGGAGTCGTTCTGGCCGCGCACCTGGGTGCCGGCCGGCGCCGTCGTGGAGTCGCGGCTCGGCGAGGAGGTCATCGCCGGGCTGGAGGCGCGCGGGCACGTCGTGACGCGGGCCGGCGCGTGGACGCTCGGGCGGCTGTCGTCGGTCGGACGGGACCCGGAGACGGGCGTGCTCAGCGCCGCGGCGAATCCGCGCGGGATGCAGGGGTACGCAGCGGGGCGGTAGGAGGCTCTAGACGCTTGCCGCAGCCTCCCGCACCGCGTCCAGCGTGCGTCCGGCCTCCATACGGTCGGTGAGCCAGTTGCTGACCGAGAACCGGAGCACCGCCCTCCCGTGCCACTCGGACGGCGACGCCAGCGCGACCCCGCCCTGCCGCAGCGCCTCCCCGACCCGGCGGGTCCGGTCGTCGTCGCCGAAGGTGGCGCAGACCTGCGTGTAGACCACGTCATTGAGCACGCGCGCGCCCGGGATGGTCGCGAGGCCCTCGGCGATCGTCGTCGCCTCGTCGGCGAGGCCCTGGACGAGGTCGGCGACGCCCTCCCGGCCGAGCTGGGCCAGCGTCGCGTACACCGGCACTCCGCGCGCGCGGCGGCTGAGCTCCGGGACCCGGTCCTCGGGATCGGACGCGCCGGACATCGCCGCGAGGTAGGCCGCGTGCTGCGCCATCGAGGCGTGCAGCGCCTCCGGGTGCGCGACGATCGCGACGCCGCTGTCGTACGGGACGTTGAGCGTCTTGTGCGCGTCGGTCGCCCAGGAGTCTGCGGCCGCCATCCCCGCTGTCAGGTGGCGGAGGCCCGGCGCCGCGGCGGCCCACAGCCCGAACGCGCCGTCGATATGCACCCACGCGCCAGCCTCGTGCGCGACCTCGATCGCGTCGGCCAGCGGGTCGAACGCGCCGGAGTGGACGTTGCCCGCCTGGAGGCAGACGACCGCCGGGCCGTCACCATCGGCGAGCGCCTCCCGCAGCGCGTCGACACGGATCCGGCCCTGGTCGTCGGCGGCGACGGGGCGTCCGGCGCCGAGGCCGGCGAGCATCGCGGCGCTGTCGATCGAGCCGTGGCGCTCGGCGCCGACCAGCAGGCGCACCCGCGGGCCTCCGGCCAGGCCGTCCGCGCGCGCGTCCCAGCCGGCGCGCCGCAACGTCTCGTCGCGACCGCAGATCAGGCCGACGAGGTTCGCGACGGTCGCCCCCGTGACGTAGCCGACCTCCGCCGCGGACGGCAGGCCGAGGAGGTCGAGCATCCACTCGGCGGCGAGCTCCTCCGCCGCGATCACGCCGGGGGTGACGGCGCGCAGGGCGGTGTTCTGGTCCCAGGCGGCGACCAGCCAGTCGGCGCCGAGGGCGACGGGCTGCGCGCCGCCGATCACCCAGCCGTGGAAGCGCGGCGAGTGCATCCGGATCAGCCCAGGCTCGACGGCCGCCGCCAGCTGCCGCAAAACCTCCGGTGCCGCCGGGCCGCGCTCGGGCAGCCGCCGGCCCAGCGCATCCTTCACCGCCTCCACGTCGGCGGTCGGCGGGATGGTCCCGTCGCGCACGCCGTCCAGCCATCGCCCCGCGAGCACGGCGGCTTCGCCGAGCACCGGGCGGAACGCATCGTCCACACGGGCAGGGTAGCCCTCCCGAGCCCGCGTGGACAACGTGCGGTCACCACACGGGTGGGCGGCGGGTCTCCCAGTGCAGGCGGCGTTCGAGCTGGGCGCCCAGCGAGAGGAGGGTGCGCTCCCCGCCGGGGCGACCGATGAGCTGCACGCCCATCGGGAGGCCGTCCTCCGTCTGCGCGACGGGCAGGACGATCGCGGGGAGGCCCGTGACGTTGAGCATCGAGGTGAACGGCGTGTAGAGCACCTGCTGCTCGAAGTTGCGTTCGCCGTCCTCCTGGTCGTACCAGCCGACCGGTCGCGGCGTCAGCGCCAGCGCCGGCGTCAGCACCGCGTCGAACGAGGCGAGCTGCCGGATGAACGAGCGCTCGTACGCGGTCAGCGCGCTCAGCGCCTCGCTCAGCTCGCGGGCGAGGATGCTCCGGCCACGCTGCACGAGCCACGCCGTCAGCGGCTCCAGCAAGGCGAGCGCCTCCCCCTCGGCGGGGATGCGCGAGGCGCCCGCCTGCCAGATCGTCCGGAACGCCGGGGCGTAGGTCGGGTCGGGCTCCAGCGCGGTCTCCTCGACGCCGTGACCCATCGCCGCGAACGCCTCGACCGCCGCGTCCAGCGCCGACCTGGCCTCCGGCGAGACCACGATGTCGTAGGCGTCGTCCCACGCGGAGGTCGTCATCACGCCGAGCTGGAACCGTCCCTCCCCGCGGATCGCCGTGCCGAGGAAGGGTCCGTCATCGTCGTAGGGCGCGCGCAGCGCGTAATGGTGGTCGATGCGCCCGCCGACCTTGGCGATCATCCCGTCGAGCAGCAGCGCCGCGTCCGCCGTGGTGCGCGCCAGCGGGCCGTCCACGACGAGCCCGGCGAGCGAGTCGATGCCGCTGCCCGCGGGGACGAGCCCCCGCGACGGCTTGAGCCCGACCAGCCCGCACGCGGCGGCCGGGATGCGCACCGACCCTCCGCCGTCGGAGCCGGGCGCGAACGGCAGCATCCCGCTCGCCACCGCGACGGCCGCCCCTCCGCTCGACCCGCCGGCGCCGAGGCCGGGATCCCACGGGTTGCGGGCGGGCGGCGCCGCGAGCGACTCGGTGTAGGCGGGGAGGCCGAACTCGGGCGCGTTGGTCTTGCCCAGGCTCACGGCGCCGGCGGCGTCCAGGGTCTCCACGATCTCGTCGGAGCGATCGGGGACGAAGCCCGCCATCACCCGCGATCCGAAGCCGGCCGGCACGCCCGCGCGCATCCAGAGGTCTTTGTCCCCGGAGGGCAGGCCCCAGAGCGGCGCCGTCGTCGGCACCCGCTCCGCGACCTCGTCGGCCCGCTCCAGCGCGCGCTCGCGGGTGACGGTGACGAACGCGCCGAGCTGCGGGTTCAGTCGCTCGATGCGGTCGAGGTAGTGGGAGGCCAGCTCCCGTGGCGACACCCGTCCCGCCTGCAGTTCCTGCCACAACGCCAGCGCCGTCATCTCATGGAGTTCCACGGGGACCACGCTATTCCCTTGACAAAATGCGTGCATTGTTGCTTACTTAGTTACATGACTAATGAACCCATGAGGTTCGGATGATCGAAGAAGGCAAGCCGATCTTCGTCCAGATCGCCGAGCAGATCGAGAACGACATCATCGAGGGCGTCTACCCGCCCGAGACGCAGGTGCCGTCCACGAACGAGTTCGCGGCCTTCTACCGGATCAACCCGGCCACGGCCGGCAAGGGCGTCAACCTCCTCGTCGACGAGGGGGTCCTCTACAAGAAACGAGGCATCGGCATGTTCGTCTCCGACGGCGCGCGCGAACGGCTCGTCGCCAAACGGCGCGACGCCTTCCGCGACGAATACCTCCGCCCCCTGCTCGCCGAGGCGGCGAAGCTCGGGATCGGCCCCGACCAGCTCAGCCAGATGATCCAGAAGGAAGGAGTCAGCGCATGAGCACGGCCCCCGCCCCGACCTCCATCGCCCCGGCGGTGCAGGTGTCGGGAGTGACCAAGCGGTTCGGATCGTTCACCGCGATCGACGAGGTGTCCCTCACCATCAAGCCCGGCCGCATCCACGGCCTCCTCGGGCGCAACGGCGCAGGCAAGACCACGCTGATGCAGCTCATCACCGGCCAGGACTTCGTCACGAGCGGCGACATCCGGGTGTTCGGCGAGAAGCCGACCGAGAACGCGCGCGTCCTCCAGAACATCTGCTTCATCAAGGAGAGCCAGCGCTATCCCGAGGACTTCCAGCCCAAGCACGTGCTCCGCAGCGCGCCCTGGTTCTTCGAGAACTGGGACGCGGACTTCGCCGACCGGCTCGTGGAGGAGTTCCGGCTCCCGCTGAACCGGCGGATCAAGAAGCTCTCCCGCGGGCAGCTCTCGGCCGTCGGCGTCATCGTCGGCCTCGCCTCCCGAGCCCCGCTGACCTTCTTCGACGAGCCGTACCTGGGCCTGGACGCGGTCGCCCGGCAGCTGTTCTACGACCGGCTGCTGGAGGACTTCGCCGAGCACCCGCGGACGGTCGTGCTCTCCACGCACCTGATCGACGAGGTGGCCAACCTCCTCGAGCACGTCGTCGTCATCGACCAGGGCCGCATCCTCATGGACGACGACGCGGAGGCCCTGCGCACGTCGGCCACCACTGTCGTCGGCCCGCGCACCGCGGTCGACGCGTTCGTCGGCGGCCGGGAGGTGCTGCACCGCGACGGCCTCGGCGGCCTGGCCTCGGTGACCGTCTCCGGGCTCGGCGCCGCCGAACGCGCCGAGGCCGCCTCGGCGGGACTCGAGCTCGCGCCGGTGTCCCTCCAGCAACTCATCGTCCGCAAGACCAACGTCCGTGAGACAGAATTCGAGCAGAGCGCATGACCACCCTGAACGCCGGCGCCCCGGCACTGCGCACCTCCCCCGGCGCCGGAGCGCGCATCTGGCGGGTCGTCCGCCTGAACCTCGTCAACAAGTGGACGACGATCTACGTGCCGGTGATGATCATGTTCTTCATCTGGCTGGTCAACTGGCTGATCTGGTGGATCATCTGGGGCGCCACCGCCCCGGCCGACCGCGCCACGGCGATGGACGGCACCCAGTGGAGCGGCGGAGCGTTCTACATCTTCGTCTACATGCTGGTCGTGGGCATCCAGGTCATCTCCGCGACCTTCCCGTTCGCGCTCGGCTACAGCGTCACCCGGCGGGACTTCTCCCTCGGCTCCGGGCTCACGTTCCTGTTGCTCGCCGCCGGCTACGCCGTCGGCTTCGCGGTGCTGTCGATGGTCGAGGAGTGGACGAACGGCTGGGGCCTCGGCGGCCACCTGTTCACGTCCGTCTACTTCGCGGGCGAGTCTTTCGCCGGCCGGCTGTTCATCGTGTTCAGCGGGATGCTCTTCTTCTTCGCGATCGGGGCGTTCTCGGCCGCGCTGTTCATGCGCTGGCGGCTGTACGGGGTGCTCGCCGTGATCGCCGGCCTCGTGCTGGTGCTCGTCGGCGGGGCCGCCCTGATCACGTTCACCGGGAGCTGGGCCGCGGTCGGGACGTGGTTCGTCGCCAACGGGCCGGTCGGGGTCACGGCGTGGCTGCTCCTCCCGACAGCGCTGTTCGCGCTGGCCGGGTTCGCGGTGCTCGGGAGGGCGACGCCGCGGAGCTGAGGACGGCCGGCCGGCCTCCACGACTTGACCTGTGACGTACGACGCCGATATCTTGGACCGCACGCGGCATCTGCAATATCTCCAGATGGCATCTGTCGCCTGAACCACAGTATTCGCACATCACAAGGGGGCTTCGTATGGGCCAGATCAGCGTCACACCGGAGGAACTGAAGCAGCAGGCTCAGGTCTACACGCGCTCGAAGGAAGAGATCGATCAGGCGATCCAAAAGGTGAACCAGATGAACTCGACCATCGCCGAGCAGTGGAAGGGCCAGGCGTTCCAGGCGTATCTCGAGCAGTACAACCAGTTGCACGAGAGCGTGAAGAAGTTCGAGGAACTGCTGGTGAACATCAACGAGCAGCTCAACAAGTACGCCGACACCATCGCCGAGCGTGACGCGCAGGATGCGCAGAGCTTCGGCTTCTAGTCCCCTCCCCAGCGAAACAGACGACGTGCGGCCGCGGTCGCGTCTCCCCGTGCGCATCGCGTGCGCGCTTGCTGTCGCTTTGACAGTCGGCGGCGCCGCGGCCTCGCACGCCGTCGGAAAGACTGACGACGATTCCGGGCAGTTGGAGCTGAATTCCGATGTCCTGGTCAACGAGTCGGTCAGCGCTGGTTCCTCTGGCGACTTCGCCATTCGCGGCAGGCTCTTCTCCGAGGAGCTCTCCGCCCGTGCTCACGAGCGAAGCGACGCTCGTGCCGAACGGCTGAATGTCGTCGGAGACCTGACCTTCGAGCCACCCGCGGTCGTCGCTGATGAGTATCAGCCGGTGAGAGCCGCGCTGTTCGATGGCTACTCCTCCGAGGTGCTCTCGCAGACTCGCGAGGCCCGCGAAGAGTCTCCGGTTCTCGCGGTCCTGCTGCTGACCGCCGGCGTGCCGATCGTGGTGATCGCCGGTGTGTCACTCGGGAGACTCCGGGCGAGAAGAAAGAGAGCCTCTCCATGATCGAGATCACCCTGGTCTTCCTGGGCAAGCAGATCGATCTTCTCGTGCCAGGCGAGGTCACCTTCGACCGGCTGCAGCGATTGATCGGGGATGCGTTCGCCGCGAGAGGCCTGGCGTTGCCGGAGGGTTTCTCCCTCGCACTCGAGGGTAAGGATCTCGCAGTGAGCCGGTACGACGTCATCGGGTCGTTCGGCATCGGCAACGGCGATCGCCTGCAGATTACGACGAAGAGTTGAGCAATGCGCATTGAGAGAGACGGCACCGTCCTCGAGCTGGACGCCAGTGGTGGCGTTCTCCGTGTCGAGGTGTCCAAGAACGGCTACGACGGGGAGTGCCTCGGCGTGATCCGCCGGTACGTCGACGCACAGGAGACGGAGACCGGACTCACGTTCGAGTACGCGCTCGGCGACGGTGAGACCAGCTTCAGTGAGGCTGTCAGCCGGGCGACGACCCGGCTCGACCGGCTGGCCCTGGCGCAGAAGCTCGCCGCGTGCGTCAGCTACCGCGGCGGTTTCAGAGTGCCGGTGATCCACCCGGACAACGTCTACCTCAACGGCGAGCTGCTGCGGGTGGTGCACTGCGGCCTCCAGGGCATGCTCGTCCCGATGGCCTTCGATGAGGACCTTTTCCTCCGGTCGCTGCAGGCGATGGTGCTGCACGTCTTCCGCCCGAAGCTGGCCTTCGAGCAGATCCTCGACGGGGCGAAGGCTCTTCGGGATCAGTTCTCGACCTCCGTGTGGCAGACGACCACGACCGACCAGCTCTTCGCGTTCATCGACGCGCAGCTCACAGCCGAGAAGGCAGCGGTCGCCGCAACCAAAGTGAGCGTGTCGAAACGGCGCTATTCCTGGTATCGCATCGCGGGAGTCGCGGGCGTCACGGCCGGTCTGGTCGCCGGGGGGTTCGCGTGGCAGGCCGAGAGCCGGAATCGCCTGCAGACGGCCGTCGTCGCGGCCCAGGCGCGGTTCCTTGCGACCGACTACGCCGGGACGCTCGGTGAGCTGGAGGACTACGGCGCGGCCTCGCTGCCGGCGTCCGCAAAATACGTGCTGGCCGTGTCGAGCATCAACCTGAACGACCTCACGGCGACGCAGAAGCAGGCGATCCTCAACAACATCTCCGAGAAGTCCGACGACGTCACTCTGAACTACTGGATCGCGATCGGCCGCGGGGAGTTCGAGCAGGCGCTCGATTTCGCTCAGAACCTCGGCGACGATCAGCTCACGCTGCTGGCCTACACCGACCTGTACCAGGCGACCAGGCTCAACACCCAGATGGCCGGCGATAAGAAGCAGGGTCTCCTCGACACCTACGCGAAGGCGATCGACGAGTTGACGGCGAAGCTCGCGGGTACGAAGAGCGAGGTCGCGCAGGGATGAGCGTGTTCGAGACGGAGCAGCCTGGAGCAGCTCGGCAGGTCGCCCTCGATTCCCGGCTCGACGCGAGCCGGCTGCGCTTTCTCGTCTATGCGCTCGACGGCAATCGAGCTACCAGGCTCTCCCTCACCGACGCGCATCCGTTCGTCGATCATGGCGGTCACAAGCTCAGCGTGATCAACGACGCGCTGTACGCGGACGGCGACCGGCTCGGCGACGGGCTGCACACTGTCGGCGGGCTCACGTGCCTGGTGATCTCCGCTTCACAGGCCCGCACCGAGTTCTTCACCATCGACGAGGGTGCGGAGTTCGTCATCGGCGATGTCCCCTACGCCGGGATCAGGGTGGAGGGCTCACCGTTCCTGCTCGTGCACGAGGGCACGTTGATCGTCGACGCGCAGGACCGGCTCGTGTACGTGAACGACGCAGCGGTCGTGGGCAGGCAGATCTTCGACCTCACCGACGGCACGGTGGTGCTCACCGAAGGATTCCTGCTCGAGAAACGCCCGACGCAGTTCAAGATCACGCCGCTTCGTTCGCGCCTCGAGTTCGATCACTCGAAACTGCTGACCCAGCACCCGGTGAGCGAGTTCCCACCGGATTTCCCTGACTATCGGCGTTCCCCGAAGATGAATCTCGACGTCGACCCAGCGGAGTTCACGCTGCGCGGCCCCGACAAACCGGGCGCCACGCCGAAGAACCGCATCGTACGGATGCTGGTGCCGCCGCTTGCGATGGTCGGGGCGATGGGCGCGACCACGATGATCACGGGCAACAACCCGCTGATGCTGATCGGGATGGGGCTCGCGAGCGTGCTGACGGCGTCGTTCACGGTGTCGCAGTACATCGCGGAGAAGAGGGAGTCCAGGGCCACGGCGTCGCAGGCCGAGGAGGACTACGCCCGGTATCTGGTGAGAACAGTGGCTGAGGTCTCCCGCGCGCATGACGACGAACGCGGGGTGCTGTTGTATCAGCAGCCGAACCCCCAGCAGCTCGCCGAGATGGTCGAGCGCTACGACCCCAGGATCTACGAGCGCCAGCGTTTCAACCGAGACTTCCTGAGTGTCTCGCTGGGGCTGTCCGATCGTCCTTCCGCCCTGAAGGTGTCCTCGGATGTGAGCGAGAAGGACTCCACCGCGCACGGGCGGCATGTGACAGACCTCGCGACCGGGTTCCAGACGCAGCGCGCTGTACCGACCCCGATCAGCGTCTCGGGGCAGACGATCGGGCTGGTAGGGCCGCCCGAGATCGTCACCGACTACGTGCAGTCCCTGCTCTTTCAGACCGCGTTCTTCCACTCGTATCGCGATGTGAATTTCGTGAGCCTGCTCTCCCGCGAAGCGTACGCGACGACGTGGAATGCGTGGAGGCTGCTGCCCCACTTCACGCTGCACGAGCTCAACATGCGCGGCCTGATCCATACCGAGAAGCTGCGTGACGTGGTGCTGAACAGCTTCTATCAACTCCTCCAGAAGCGTCGCCAACTTCTGAAGGACGCGGGGACGCAGAAGCCGCAGTTCGCGCCGCACTACGTGTTCACGATCTCCGATGATCGCTTCCTGGCCGGCCACGGGATCAACGAACTCCTCGCCGAAGACATGAGCGAGCTCGGGGTGACCGTGATCTGGTGCACCGAAGACGCGAAACTCCTGCCGGAGACCGTCACAGCGCTCATCCAAGCGCCGCACCTGGTGCGGGGCGAACTGGTCACGAACAACGACGTCTTCGTCGCGACGCCATTCGCGCCGCATCCTGTGCCGGACGATCTGGAGCATTCGCTGCGGAGACTGTCGAACCTGAACCATCTCGAGGTCGAGAAGAACGCGGTGCCGGAGGCGCTGAGCCTGCTCGAGCAATACGAGGTGACGACCGTCGACGACCTGCGGATCGCGGATCGGTGGAGCCGGGCCGAGCCGAACAAGTCCATCGCCTCGCTGATCGGCTGGCGCGGCAAAGCCGACCACGTGTACTGGGATCTGCACGAGCGCGCGCACGGCCCGCACGCCCTGGTCGGCGGCACGACGGGATCGGGGAAGTCGGAGTTCCTGACCACCTACCTGATCGGTCTCGCGATCAACTTCTCCCCCGAAGACGTCGGCATGCTCATCATCGACTGGAAGGGCGGCGGGATCGCCAACACGCTCGACCGGCTGCCGCACTTCATGGGCGCGATCACGAACCTCGACGGCGCCGGCACGGAGCGCGCGCTCGCAAGCATCAAGGCGGAGCTCACGAAGCGGCAGCGCGAGTTCGCCGTCTACGGCGTGAACAGCATCAACGCCTACATGAGCCTGTACAAACAGCGCCATGACCCGAAGCCCGAGGTCACCTACCCGACGAAACCGTTGCCCCACCTGGTTCTCGTCTCCGACGAGTTCGCCGAGCTCAAGGCGAACGTGCCGGAGTTCCTCGACGAGCTCACCTCGGTGGCGCGGATCGGCCGAAGCCTCGGCGTGCACCTGATCCTCGCGACGCAGAAGCCCAGCGGCGTGGTCAACGACCAGATCGAGGCGAACTCGACGTCGAAGATCGCGTTGAAGATGGCCGGCGAGCAGGACTCGAACGAGCTGCTGAAGACCACCGACGCCGCTCACATCACCAACCCGGGTCGCGGCTACCTGAAGGTGGGGCAGAACAAGGTCTACGAACTCTTCCAGAGCGGCTACGCCGGCGTGCCCTACGACCCCGACGCGGTGGTGTCCGAGCGGGTCGATGAGCGCATCTACACGATCAACGAGGTCGGCCAGTACGAGCTGTTCTACGATCCCGACGAAGAGGTCGAGCAGGGGAAGGACACCAGCGATCTTCCCTCGCAGCTCGAAGCGATCATCGACACCATCGCGAACATCTTCGACGGCGACCATGCGCTGTCCGCCCCGGATCGGCCGTGGCTTCCGAATCTGCCGGCGAGCATCGCAACACCCGAGCCTCGCGATGACGGCGGCGTGAGAGTTCCAGTGGGCGTGCTCGACATCCCGGCCCGGCAGGCGCAGGAGAACTACGAGTTCGATCTCGCCCGGGCCGGGCACACGGCCCTGTTCGGCAGCCCCGGCTACGGCAAATCGACCGTGCTGCAGACCCTCGTGCTGAACCTTGCGAAGACCAGCACTCCCGAGCAGGTGCACGTGCGGCTCATCGACTTCGGGAACAACGGCCTGCTGCCGCTCACGGACCTGCCGCACGTCGCGGACAGCGTCACGCTCGAGGAAGCCGAGAAGCTCGGCAAGATGCTGGAGGCGATCGCCGACCTCCTGGCCACCCGCAAGAGCATGTTCAAAGAGGCCGGCGTCTCGAACCTGGAGCAGTACCTGGCGAAGACAGGGCACGAATTGCCGATGGTGGTGAACGTGCTCGACGGGTACGACAACCTCACCACGAACGACCGGCGCAAGGAGACGATCGATTCCCTGCTGCTCCAGGTGCTGCGCGAAGGCGCTGCGCTCGGTGTCACCCTCGTGATGACCGCGAGTCGCGTGGGCGGCGTCCGCGTGAACATGCTGAGCAACATCTCGACGAAGCTGTGCCTCTACCTCAACGACGAGAGCGAGCTCGCGCAGCTCATGGGACGCGAACGGCTCCTGCAAGCCGACCTCCCCGGCCGCGGCCAAGTGCTCCTCGACGCCCCCACCGCGATCCAGTTCTACCTCCCCGCACCCGGCGAGGACAGCTCGGAGACGCTCGCAGCGCTCGAACAGCAGATCGCCACTCTGAACGAGAACTGGACGGGCGCGCGGCCGGAGAAGATCCCCATGGTCCCGCGGGAACTCACGCCGGAGGCGTTCCGTGATCTCGCGACGGTGCGCAGCCTCGACGAGGTCGGCGGTGTCGCGTTCGGGCTCTCCAAGGCAACCACCGGGGCAGTCGGGTTCCTTCCTGGCGCGCAGCCCTTCTTCTTGCTCGCGGCACGGGACGATGAGCAAGAACTCCTCTTCCAGGAGGTCCTCCTTGCGCAGGGCAGCCGGGTGAAGACGGAGTTCATGATCGTCGACTTCGGCGAATCGTTCGCAGAGGCCCTCGACAGGAACCCGCTCCCCTCGAACTTCAGCTGCATCACGAGCAAGAGCGACGCGAGCCAGATCGTCACCGGCATCGTCGCCTATCTGGAGCTGAACAAGCAGAAGGCTCACGGCTCCCCGATGGTGCTCGTGATCGCGAACCTCGCTGACTTCATCGCCAAGACGGGGATCAAGCCGGAAGATTTCGCGCTCGCCTTGAAGAACACCTCCAAAGCAGGGCTCGACTTCATGATCTTCAGCCACCACGAATACATCGCCAAGTCGTTCGACGCCGTACCGAAGCTCGTCAGGGACATGAAATTCACCGGACTGGTCGGGGCGAGAGCGTACGACAGCGCACTCGTGAAGAGCGTGGGGGCCTCCAACGAGGCCGAACCGAGGAACGACGAGCCGTTCTTCGTGCTGCGAGGCGGCGGCGTGTTCGAGATGATCAGGCTTCCCCAGGCGAGAGGAGTCGCGGCGTGAGCGGGACTCCGAAGCTGCTCCCATTGGGGAGCGCCGTCACGATTGCGGACAGCGACATCCCGTACATCATCATCGCGCGAGGTTTCCAGAAGTCGAGCGCGGGATTCCTGGCCGGTTACAAGGCGCTGCCACACCCGGACGGGGCGGCGGCTGGCGTGAAGGAGATCGTGATCAAGCAGACGCAGATCACGGCGGTGGTGCATCGAGGTCACGAGACTGCGGACGACGCGGCGTTCGCGAAGAAGCAGCTCGAGAACGCGAAAGCCCCGCCTGTCCAGCAACCTGCCGTGGCGGAACCGGACCTGACGGTCGATCTTTCACGGCCCACGTCGCTTCCACCGGCTGCCCCCAGCGCGGTCAGGAACCCGAAGGACCCGTTCAGTGAGCTACGGAGTAAAGGAAAACGGAGATGACTGAGGAACAGCAGGAGCAGGGCCGGAAGCGAGTGTTCTTACCGCTGGGGAGCGTCGTCATTCTGAAGGGCTCGGTGAAGAAGCTCTTGGTCGTCTCCCGCGGCTCGATCGTCGAGGGCGACTTCTTCGACTACGGCGCTTTCATGTATCCGGAAGGCATGATCGACACGAACATCGCCTACTTCAACCACGACGACATTCTCAAAATCGTGCACGAGGGGTACACCGACGACGACAACGACCTCGTGCTCGAGATCCTGGACGACGCATACGCCCAATTCCAGCACGACGCCCCCGCTCTCGCTTCCACCGCCGCGGCGCCGGTGTCGCCGTCTGCGCAGGAGGATGATCCGTTCGCGAGCGTCCGCGACCTGGTGGGCGACGATGAGTGACGAACAAGCCTTGGCGAAGGTACGCGAGCTGGAGAACGTCATCGCCCAGCTCGCGAGCGTGCGCGACTCTGTTCGCGACGTCAGCATCAACGCGTACAAGGACGCCGGCAGTGCGCTGTGGGCAGGGCAGAAGCGCGACCGCTTCACGGAGCGTTTCGACACGGCGAAATCCAGCCACGCCCGGATCAGCGAGCAGATCGGTCAGGCGATCAGCGACTGCAAGAGCAGACAACGCAGCCTGGCGTTCTCCATCAACCCGCTGGAGCATCCGAGCCTTTCGGCTCAGGCCATCACGATCGCCCTGAACTGAACGAGCGGTAGACAGCGGAGGTATCAATGCCCACACGAAGCATTAGCGAAGGCTTTCATGAGGAGTCCCGGAAGGTCTCCTCGCTCACTTCGCCCGTTGCCGGCACGAAGGACGGGTGGACGAGAGGGGAACCGGTGAAGGTTCCCGGAGCCACGACGGTGTCGGAGATCTACGCGGAACTCTCTTCCCTGATCGCAACCTTCGGCGGCCTGGCGCAGAAGGACACGAAGGAGTTCGAGCGGTTCGGTGTGAACATCGAGGTGCAGGATCGTGAGGATGCGGCCCGGTGAGGGTGGTGGAGTTTTCGGCTGATGCGTGGCAGGCGTCAGCGCCGGGGTTGCAGGCGGGGCTCGCCGGTCGTATGGAGGCGGTGGGGCAGCTTGCGGAGGGGCTGGAGAGCCTTGCGGCGTCGGGGAACATCACCGGTCGGGGTGCTGATGCGATGCGGGCGTATATCCGTGAGGTGCATGTCCCGATCCTGCAATCCCTGCTGATCGGTCTGAGCACGTTCCAGACTGCGGTTGGTGTGTATTGGGACGGCTACGCCCAAGTGGACGCGGGCGGGAACTTCCTGCTCGTGAAAGACGAGTACGACACCCACCTGGCCCAGCTCGAAAGCGGCATGGAGACCCTGCGTGGGTTCGGTACCCGGTTGCGGCAGATCAGCGCCGACGCCTCCCACCTGGTCTCCCTGGATGGTGCCGCAGCGAAAGCCGCCGAGCAGACCGCGAACGATCTGGAGGGGATGCATTCGATCGCGAAGGGTCAGAAGGAGACCTGGGAAGCCTACGAGGCATCCGATCCCGGGTTCGGGCAGGTGCAGGAGCTGATCGCCCAGCTCCGCAGCATCATCGGCAACGTCGGCGCGCTCACGATCGGGCGCGGGCGCAGCTACCAGGCGGGAAGTTTCACCCTCACCCTGCAACAGCTCGGTGAACTCACCACCGGGATGATGGAGTACTGCCAGGAGAACCAGAAGGTCGCCGCCTCCGGGTGGGAAACCCTGTTCACCCAATACGCGCAGGACGCGGAGGCCGCCAAGCGGGAGCAGGCCGGCTGGGACCTGCTCTGGGACGGCCTGCAGATCCTCGCCGGCGCGGTGATCACCGTCATCGGTGTCGGGCTGACCCCGTTCACCGGCGGGTTCTCCCTCGGGCTCACCGTCCTGGGCGGGTCGCTCTTGGTCGGCGGGGTCAACAGCGCCATCAACCACGCCACCATCGCCACCACCGGCAACGAACTGAACCTGATCGGGATGGCCGCCGAGAACGTCAGCCACTGGTACTACGCGACCATCGCCACACCCGCCGCCGACTCCGGGGTCGCGGGCTTCCAGTTCCTCGCCGGTGCCGGTGCTGCGGTGGGCGACCTCGTCGCCGGTGGTCTGCAAGTGAACGTGAAAGAAATCGGCGACGGCATCTACACCCTCGCCACCGACCAGGGGGCACGCTCCGAACTCTGGAACCAGCTCACCACCACCGTCGCCAAGATCGTCAACGGCGACGCCTACACCACCGGGTACGCCACCACCACCATCGTCAGCCTGCTGGTCCCCGGTGCCGCAGCGGCCAAGTTCACCCGACCGGGCAACCCCCTGAGTCGGGCGAGCAAACTCCCCAATACCGCAGTCAAGATCACTACCCCGAACCACGCCACCAGCGCGCTCAACTTGGGCAAAGACATGGTTGGCGCGGGCGTGACGATAGTCAGGCGAGCGTTAACCCCCACGGCTCAGCCATTCAAAGACAAGATCATCCCGGAAAGTCTCGGCACCGTCGACGACCTCAGCATGGCGATGAGCAAGCAGATCATAGCCACGGAAAAAGGCAGTCGACCCGATCCCACGACTTACCTTTCCAGCGAATACATCCAACAGCATCTTTCGGTATTTGATGAGGGAGCCACGAGATTCATGACTCCGACAAATCTCGACAAATATGGTCTCGGTCAACGCGACGGAACAGCGTTTGTGATGCCGAAGAGTCAAGTCGACGCGCTTGTTCAAAAGACCGGCGGAGATCCGCGGGCGATAGAGCGCGCGCTCGGTCTCCCCGATGGTTTCTTCGAAGCCGATGCGGTCCGGGTCGACATCCATATCTCCGACTCGGAGCGGTTGAGAATACCTTCCGGAAACGAGGCCGGCGCGAATGATCAATGGATTCCGGGCGGAAAACTGCCCGGTGGCTTTTCTGAGGGCGTCATCGAGGTGGGCGAACTAAACTCCGGCAGATATTCTCTATCAAGTATGAGTCAACTGGAGGGCGCGCAATGAAGCCTCGCGATGAATATTTTTCCCGTGAACATCGTTACTCGCTTGGTGTCGATGAGGTATCGGGAAGGCATTTCGCATCCCTGCCCGTTAGCAACGGCGTAGCTGATTACGAAGAATATTACAGACTAAGCGACGCTCAGTATGCCCGATTTCTGGCCGATCCGACGGAGGCCGTCGAGTTCATTGACCAATGCAGACTGCGCCAGCATGACGACCTTCTTATGCAGCAGCCAGGCTGGAACCGAGGCACTCCCGTTTAGACAGGTGGGCTCACATATCAGCGGAGGTCCGACTTCGGGCTGCCCATCACCGACGGGCTGTGCCCGGCACTCGGCGCGACCACCACAACCTCGGTGATTTCGTCCGCGAGCACGCTAACACCGTCGACCGCAGCGGCGACGAGTACGGAACCTATCTTGGTGTGAGGGTTGACGGGAAACCGGCCGCCTTCGAACAACGAAGCCTCCCGGTGAACTCACTCGAACTGCCGTACATCGCTTACCGGCTGGCCGACGAATGGCCACCCGGCACGAAAGACTGGACCATCGAACACGCGGAAATCGCGGCCGCCTTCGGCAGGCCGGGCGGCGGACACCAACTCCTCATCCATGACCAGAAAGGCAAGGTCGTGAAAATAGAAACGCTTCTTAGAAAGGGTGTACTCGTCCTGAATGGTGTGGCCAAATGAGTATCGCGAGTGCTGATGTCGACGCGATGATTGATCGGATCCGCGATCTCGTCATCTCCAGCGGCTACGCGCTGGGCCGCGCGGCAGATGGGATGTCGTGGTTCCTCGACAGCATTCCTGGTGGAGAGATCCGCAACACGCTGACCATCGACGACAACGGTCTCCTGCTCACCCAAGTTCGACGCGCAGAGACCGAACAAGATCTCGTCTTCGCCACCCCGCTGCTGGCAGATATGGAGAAATTCCTCACCTATTACTTCTGCGGCAGTCTGCGCGAGGACAAACTGCTTCCGATGCTGCTGATCGTGCCGATCCCGGTCACCATCGACAAGGTCGCACCGGGGTACACCATCACAAAAGCCGACGGACCCAGATACGAACTTCACCACCGCGACGAAAGCATCATCCGCCGCGGGAGCGTAATTGACCTTGTTGAGTTCTCGCACTACGTCGCCCTGACCCCGGACGAGCTCCGTGAATCAGGACTCGACCCCGAAGACAAACCTCACTTCATGGTGTGGCAAGACACCTGACCCGCGCGACGCAGAAGCCCAGTGGTACCGCGACACCCGAGAGCTTTGAGGTATTTCTGGGTGAAACCTCTGCCACCTTCCCTGTTGCGAGCAAGCAGGCTGCAGCGATTCTTGATCGACAACATCCTGGATGCAGTGGCTGGCGAAGAACTCGTGGTGATCGACGCTCATGACACACAGAAACGCTTCTTACATCTGCGGGGTCGCTTTACATCGGCAAGACGGCGTTGAGGAGTCATGCCGAATGGGGAGGGTCGCGCCTGGGTTTGGGCAGCCTGGTAATGGAATCCAGTTCTACTTTCCGTATGGAATCGATGGGCTCGTTGCGGACGGATATTTAGGAGTTGTGAAGTGACTTCCAGCGATTACGTGGCCAGAATGCGCGAACTTGGCTATTCCGAGGCAGCGGCTGAAGATCTGATCTGGATAGCCTCATCGACGAAGGGTCTAACTCAGGCGCCATTCAACTTCGTGCCTGCGGACAAAGACGCTTATCGAATTCTTCAACCTGATGGCCTCGACGGGTATTTCACTGCCCTCGGCGATGACAGGCTACCGCTGGAGGGAACGCTCGACGAAGCATACGAATACGTATACCAGAATCGTTTACAGACTCGTCGACGCTATTTCGGAAACGTCGAATAGTTGCAAACAGGAGTTTGTCGACGGCGCCAAGAGGGCTGCCAAATGAGTATCGCAAGCGCAGATGTCGACGCGACGGTTGATGGGCTCCGCGATCTCGTCATCTCCAGCGGCTATATTCACAGATACCGAAGACGTGGCCAGTTTTGTTGGAACGGGTTTTTGGCCACAAGACGCGCGTACTGACCGTCAGCCCAACTGCCGGACGCATGACGTTTGTTCTGTACGACGCATTTACGTATGAAGACACTCGCCCCGCAGCTTGAGGTGCAGCACGACGCGATCCGCGAGAGTGGGGTGACGCGCTACTTGACGGGCGCCACACTTTCAAGGCACCACCGCGCCCGCGCGGTCGCCCCATAGATACTCACGCTCCCAGCACCACCGACGGATTCTCGATCGTGCCGCAGGTAGCGCCGATTGACCTCAGCCGTTCTTCTTCACGCGGAACCCGCGGCTGAGCACGGCGACCAGCACGCCCGCGAGCAAGCCGCAGGCGAAGACGATGAGCCATTTCGGGTCGAAGGCGGTCGGGACGACGGTCCGTTGCGCAGAGATATCCTTGGCGGCGATCGGGGCGGAGAAGAAGTCGTGGAGCTTGCCGGTGTCGACACCCTGCGTTCTCGTGTTGGCCAGCACAGTTGAGAAGTTCTGGTAGTACTGCTGGTTCTTGCCCAGGCCGGTGCTTCCCGTGGACAGCAGGCCGTTGACCCCGTTGCGCACGGTCTCGGAGCGGGTGAACGTGGTGAGGGCGCTGCTCAGGAGCGAGTCGAACTGGGAACGGTTGTCGGGGACGGCCAGCTTGCCGCTGGCGATCCTGCTGTCGGTCTCTGCCGTCTGGTTCACCAGGTCGGCGATGCTCCTGTGCAGGCCGTCGCTGTTGTCGATGTACAGCCCGAGGGCGTCAGGGTCGTAGTCGGCCCAGTCTGTGACGTCGAGACCGCCGACCGCGCTCGCCGTGAGCGCGGAGCCCTTGATGGTCGCGAGCATGTCGGCGTACCACGCGTCGAGGTCCTTCAGATTCGAGTCGAAGTTCGGGGCGGGCAGATTGTCCGCACGCAGGGAGTCCCTCGCGTTCTTCAGGGCTCCGATGTCCGCCTTCAAGGTCTGCAGTACCGCCGGATCGATGGTCGGGACAGCAGGGTCGCCGGGATCGGTCGGCTCGGTCGGATCGGTCGGCTCGCCTGGCTCAGTCGGCTCGGCCAGGGGCTCCAGGATCGCGACGAGGGTCTCAAGGTTCGCGATGCTGGCAGTGAGGGAGGTTCGAATGATGAGGACAGTGGACTGGAGCTCGTTGACGGGTCCGGTGTATGCCGTGGAGTAGTCGGCGATCGCCTGCCGCAACGACAGGAGCTGTCCGGCGAGGTGCGGCGGAACCGTGCCCTCCGGATTCGTGCAGGGCTCCGCGTCCTCGGCGGCATCCACCCCGCTCAGCGTGCACAACGTGCTCGTTCTCAACGCGTCGAACTGGCTGCTGTAGAAGTCCCGATCGGAGGCAGCCTGATCGGTGATCCGGGTGTTGCTGTTGGTCGCGTTGATGTGGGCGATCTCCTGCTGCCGGCTGGCGTACTCGTCGATCTCGGGCAGCTTCGCCCAGAAGGTCTCGCTGGTCCGGGCGAGCGTGTCGGTGACCGACTCTGTGAAGGAGTTCTGGGCGTCGATCGTTGCGGCGTTGACGTCTTTGAGGCCGGTGGCGTTCGAGACGAAGTTCTCGAAACTCGGCTTCGTCACCGAGAAAGGTTGCTCCACGTCCGACGTCAGGGCTGCGATGAGCGCCTCCTGGTTGCCCAGGGCGGCGTGCATGTAGCTGTCGGCTTCCGCGATGTTGTCGGCGACAGAGGCGTAGTACATCGTGACGACGCTCTGATTGAATCCGTGCACGATGTCGACGACCTTGCTCTTCAGGACGCGATCCGACTGCTCGTCCAGCTGGGGCCTCAGCTTGTACTCGACGGTCGCCTTCGTCGGATCGAGGTCTTGGAGGGTCAGGATGTCGTGCGAGAACGACTGAGGAAGGTAGATGACCGCGTCGACGGACCCGTCCTTGTAGGCCTTCTCGGCGATCGGCCGCGAGAGCACCGTCCAGTTGTACTCCGAGTCCTTCGAGACCCGGTCGACGAAGTTCGCGCCGAACGCGTACGCCTTCGCGTTGAACTCGGAGGCGAGATCCTCGTTGACCAGCGCCACGGTGGGGTTGAACACCGCGGCACGCTGGGAGATGTCGTTGTTCACGACCAGGAACCCGCCGGCCAATGCCGCCAGCAGTAGGGTCGCTGAAGCGAAACGGGCAATCTGCGACCGTCGGTTTGCGCCACGAGACAGGCGTGCCATACGAAATCTCCTTGAGCGGATAAATTTCTGCAAAAGGGATATCGAAACTCCCCCATAGAGATATCGTAGTGCACTTGCGCCTGACCGACGCCGGACATGGACGTGGCCGGGAGCCCTGCTCCCGGCCACGATTTGTGCCATCGGCCTCACTCGGCCGACCCGCCACGCGGGCCGTCCGACGATGTCGTCGACCGTCAGCCTAGGACGGCGTCGAACACGGCGGCATGATCCGCAGCAGACTCATAGGGGACTCAGGACAGGTTCGCGATGACCTCGGGCGCGAGCTGCTCGAGCACCGCAGGAGACGCGCCGGAGAGCTGCACCCAGCTGTTCTTCACCTTCACGTCCAGGTATGAGACCGGGTCACCCGGACCGCCCGGCATCGCGAGCCGGAACGTCGAGAGGACGGCGTCGTCGCCGAGCCCCGAGACGGCCTGCACATCGCTCGTGCCCGGCACGGGCGTGCGCTTCCTGTCGTCGTAGTAGCTCGCACCCCCCGGCAGCACGGCGATGGCGACGCCGGTCTTGCCGTTCTCGTCGCTGAAGTCCGACCAGTAGGCGCCGCTGAGCTGTGCGGAGGCGAGCCGGGCGGTCGTGTACTCGCCGCCCTCGGACTTCGGCGAGTGCACCGAGGAGACCCCGAGGGCTGCGGCGATGCGTTCCAGCGGGAGGAAACCGTCCGACGAGGTGACCCCGCGCAGGCTCCCGCCCGCCGGCTGCCACAACGGAGCGGGCGCTCCCAGACGGCGGACGACCGCGGTCGCGCCGTCGAAGACCGCGCGGACGGCCGCCTGGTCGAGCGTTGTGCGATCGGGGAGCATCACAGTGCCGATCACCTGGTAGTCGCCCACAATCGCGCCGAACGCGCAACTCGTGGGGGTCGAGCCGGCATAGAGCGGGCAGCCGAAGTAGTGGTCGCCGTCGACCGTCACTCCCCCGATGTTCGCGAAGACGCCGAAGCTGTCGTTCGCACCGAGAGTCGGCAGCACTCCGACGAACACGTCAGGGGCGAGCCAGGTCGAACCGGCCGCAAGCTCGCCGCGGTACTCGCAGGTCAGCGCCCCAGCTCGCAGGTCCGCGTACAGCACCGGGTTAGGGGTGTCGGGCGCCCACTCCCGAGGTTGCACTCCTGCGCCGGCTGCTGCCTTCGCGGACGCGGCCGGGAGGAGGTCGTCGCACGTCGTCGCCACCCGCAGGGTCGGCGCTGAGGCGACGGTCGCCGTCGGGGTGGGCGTGCTGGACGGGACGGTCGAGGGCGGCGCGGCCGGGCTCGGCGCGGCGCACGACGTGAGCACCGTGACCACGAGGAGCGCCGCCCCTGCTGCGCGCAGCGCAACGTTCGCGCGAAGAACCATCTTCATCGAATCCCCCGACTCGTCCACTGGGCACCGCCTGGCCAGGCGCCACGTGATCGAATCCTAGGGCCGCCGGGGAGGCCGCCTCACCGTGCATGCCCGAATCGTTATACGCCGTCCTCGCCGAGCTCCTGGAACACCGTCACCTGGAGGTCGGCCGGCGTCGCCAGCCGGGAGTTCAGCGAGTTCCACGGCGTCACCGTCGGCGGTGCGATCAGCTCGGCCCCGGCCTCCACGAGGCGGGCGGTGACCGTGCGGCCGTCCTCCACTTCGAAGGCCAGCCGGATGCGCGGCGCCACCGGGCGGCCGACCTCCACGTCGTCGATCATGGCCTTCTGCGCCGGGTTCGCGAGCTCCAGGGTCGCACGGCCGGCGTCGAGGATCGCGACCCGCGCGCCACCGTCTCCGGAGTAGCTCTCCTGCTCCGGCAGCCCGAGAACGTCGCGGAAGAACGCGAGCGCCTCGTCGTAGTCCTCCGCCTCCACCACGATGCGCAACTGCCGCACCGGCGCTGTGTCGTCCATCCGTTGTCCTCCCCGATCGCTACCGTGGTGCCGTGCTGGGTTACATCTTCCTCGCCATCGCGATCGCGACCGAGGTCATCGCGACCACCTTCCTGAAGTTCACGTCGGGCGACAATCCCAAGTGGTGGGCGTTCGCGATCGTCGTGGTCGGTTACGTCGCCTCGTTCGTCGCGTTGTCCCAGTCGCTGTCGCGCGGCGTGCCGCTCGGGGTCGCCTACGCGATCTGGTCCGCCGTCGGAGTCGCCGTGATCGCGGTGATCGCCTGGGTGTTCTTCAAGGAGTCGCTGACCTGGGTACAGATCCTCGGGCTGGTGCTGCTGATCGGCGGCGTCGGCCTGCTGGAACTCGGCGGCCGGCACCCGGCCTGAGCCGTAGAGCCTGGCCTCAGCCGACGAACGCCGCGAGCGCGTCGTCGATGGTGCGCGCGGGCGACACCCACGCGAAGATCGCGCCCGGCCCGTCCGGGAGGTAGGCGCCGTCCGCGCTGCGCGTGACGCTGCCCAGGGGCCTCCCGCGGCCGGGCTCGGCGTCCTCGTCCTCGTAGGAGTGGTCGTAGACCGTGAACACGTCGCCGTCCTCGTAGACGGACAGGTCTTCCAGCAGCGGCATCTCAGAACCTCCTGGTGAACGGCATGGGCTTGCGCATCCGGATGAGCAGCAGCAACGGCACCAGCACGTACGGTCCGTTGTACAGCAGGAAGACGACCGGGTTCGGGGTGCGCTCCCCTACCGGTCCGAAGAACTCGACGCCGAAGATCGGGATGGCGGTCAGGCTGATGATCATGGTCGCGTAGATCACGCAGAACAGCTGGATCCAGTTGAAGCCTTTGACCAGGCACACGATCAGCAGGATGTAGAACGGCAGGTAGACGAACGCGCTCGTGCCGGTGATGAACCGCAGCCACAGCGCCTCGTGCTGGTACAGCGGGTCGTACTGCGACGAGTACGTGTAGTTCCACTGCGCGAGGATGTTGGTCGTCGTCGCGGTCTGCGGGATCCCGAGCGTCGGGATGGCGTCGCTGATGACGCAGGTCAGGCTGAACAGCGAGAACATCACGACGAAGAAGATGTCGACAGGGCGTCTGCGCAGCGGGAGGTTCGCGGGCGTCGCCGGGGCGGCGGAGGCGACCTCGCCGGGGTGCGGGGTGGCGGTGGTCACGAACGCGAGCCTAGCGCCGTGGCCAGGGCTGGCGCAGGAGGCGACGCGCCTCCCGTCTCAGTCGACCACTGCCGCGCTGGAGCACGTCGAGGGCACGGTAACGGAGCGTCCGCGGGTTGAATGGCACCTCCAGCAGCCCGGGCTCGGTCGCCGCCATGAGCTCGCGCAGGAGGACGGTGCCCTCGGGACCGATGTCGTCCGCGGGCACGCCGAGCAGCGTCCCGAGCAGGCGGCGGTTGCTGAACGGCGTGAAGACCTCCTGGGCGATGTCCCACTCGAGCTGACTCTGCGCCTGCCACGAGCCGCAGCGATGCTCCCAGTAGAAGAGCACGTCCAGCCCGATCCCCGACTGCTCGGCCACGGGAGCCGCTGCGTCGAACCAGCGCTCGACCGCCGCCGCGACGAAGGGGATCTCCGCCCAGCCCGGCTGCAGGGCGAGGACCTGCGCAGCCGTCGCCGTGGGCGGCCGCTCCCCACCCTTCCAGTAGTAGTTTCGGGCGACCTCGCTGGCGTTGCCTTTGAGCGCCACCGCGTCGGCGGGATGGCCGTCGAGGATCCCCTTGGCGATGATCCCCCAGTCGTCGTAGTGCGCGAGCGGAGAGTTGGCGGTGTAGACCTCGCGCCAGGCGGCGTTGGGAACGCGGCGGCAGTCGACCAGGTGGTGGGCGAGCCCCAGCCGCCGGGCGAGGCGTGACGGGATGGCGACGTCCGCGGACCGGGCGCTGAGATGCCGGTAGAGCAGGGTGTAAACGTGGAGCCGGCGACGGAGCTCGGGTGGAGTCGCGGCGAGCACGGTCCGGGAGTCGTACCCGGCCGTCAGCGGCAGGCTGAGCGGGAAGCGGAGTGCTGCGCCGGCGATCGAGGCGGACAGCTGGGCGGCCGCGCGCGACACTGCCTCCGCCCGGGTGGTCGCGGGGACGGGACCGCATGGCCAGACGCGTTCCTGCCTTCGGGCGTTCACGTTGAGGCGGTGGTTGGGCAGCAGGCGCTCGACCCCTGCGAACAACGTGGTGTCGCCAGGAAGGAAAGCCTCCCGATCGGATCGGCCGTACGGCGAGCCCCAGAACTGGTCGGCGCGGCCACCGTCGGTCAGGGGCTCGACCTGGGCGAGGAGGTACGACTGCGACGCGGCGTGGAACTCGTCACCCGTCCACATGTATTCGACAGTGCGCGTTCCGGTCGCGTCCGTGTGAACGACGATGTCGTCGCCCGAGAAGACGAACAGCGCGAACCTGCCGGACAGCCGATCGAGCGTGTCCTGCTCGGCACCGCTCTCCCAGTCCTCCGCGATGCCGGCGAGGACGGCGGCGTCGTCGCGTTCCGGATGGTCGGGGTCGATGGCGAAGCCGAGCAGCACGAGGGTCCGAGCCGCGCCCTCGTGGACCGTCAGCGCGAGGCCGGGGTGGGCATAGACGTTGTGGGCGCCGATAACGCGGTGACTCCAGCCCGGGAGGGCGGCCGAGCGCGGCGTGACGAGGAACTGGCGTCGAAAGCGGAGTAGGTGGTCTGCCTGGGCGCTGTCCTTATGCACCCGTGCAATCTAGCATTGCAATTTCAGATGACGCTGCCTACTTGAGCGATTTCTGCATCAGCACCGTCCCCAGCCAGCGCTCGAACTTGTAGCCCACGCGGCCCATGCGGCCGATCTCCGTGAAGCCGAAGTTCTCGTGCATCTTGATCGAGGCCTCCGCGCCCTTGTCGGCGATGACCGCGATCATCTCCTTCAGGCCGGCGGCCTTCGAGCGGTCGATCAGCTCCTGCATCAGGATGGGGCCGAGGCCCTTGCCGGTGGAGGCCGCGCCCAGGTAGATCGAGTTCTCGACCGTGAAGCGGTAGGCGCGTTTCTGCTTCCACGGCGAGACGAGCGCGTAGCCGAGGATCTGCCCGGTCGGCGACTCGGCGACGATGAACGGCATCCCGAGCTTCTTCAGGTAGGCGAACTTGCTCTTCCACTCCTTCAGCGTCATGGCGTCCTCGTCGAACGTCACGGTGCTATTGGCGACGTAGTGGTTGTAGATCTCGCGCACGTCGGGCAGGTCTTCTGGGCGCGCCTCGCGGAGGCTGTACTCGAACGGCGTCTCGGACGGCTCCGTCTTGCGCAGGTGTCGCGGCAGGACCCGGCGTGTCTCGTATTCCTCTTCCAGCACCGTTCCAGGGTACGTCGTCGCGCGTTTCGCCCGCGTTACGGTTCCAGCGACCAGTCCACCGGCTTCTCCCCCGCCCCCTCCAGCAGCGCGTTCGCCCGGGAGAACGGCCGCGAGCCGAAGAAGCCGCGGGAGGCGGAGAGCGGGCTCGGGTGCGGGGACTCGATGACCGGGTTGCCGCCGAGCATCGGCTTCAGCGTGGAGGCGTCCCTCCCCCAGAGGATGCTGACGAACGGCCGGCCGCGCGCGACGAGGGCGCGGATCGCGTGCTCCGTGACGGCCTCCCAGCCCTTGCCGCGGTGGGAGGCCGGCTCCCCAGGGCGCACCGTGAGCACCCGGTTGAGCAGCATCACGCCGTTCCCCGCCCAGGCGCTCAGGTCGCCGTGCTGCGGCGGCGCGACGCCGAGGTCGTCGCGGAGCTCGCGGTAGATGTTCTGGAGGCTGCGCGGGATCGGCCGCACGTGACGCTCCACTGCGAAGGACAGGCCGATCGGGTGGCCGGGCGTCGGGTACGGGTCCTGGCCCACGATCAGTACGCGCACGTCGGCGTAGGGCGCGCGGAACGCCCGCAGCACGTTGTCGCCGGCGGGCAGGTAGGGCCTCCCCGCCGCGACCTCGGCGCGCAGGAAGTCGCCCATCCCGGCGATGCGGTCGGCGACCGGGGCGAGCGCCTGCGCCCAGCCGGGGTCCATCGAGCCGTCGGCGGCGAGCTCGGCCAGCGCCTTCGCCATCACGCTGCTCAGTGCGTGGAGGCCGTGACCGGCGGCAGCGCCGACCACGGGAAGGTGATCCACCTGTCGGTGCGGCGCCAGACGAAGTCGGGCTCCAGCACCGTGCGCGGCTTCGAGTACAGGCACACCGTGCGCACGTCGGCGCCGGAGGCCGCGATCAGGTCGACGACCATCGCGAGCGTTCGGCCGGAGTCGGAGACATCGTCCACGAGCAGCACGCGCTTGGACTCCAGAGCGGACGAGTCGAGCATCGGCGGCAGCACGACCGGCTCGGGCAGCCGGGTGTCGACGCCGGTGTAGAACTCGACGTTGAGGGCGCCGCAGGCCTTGATGCCGAGGGCGTAGGAGATGGCGCCGGCGAGCAGGAGGCCGCCGCGTGCGATGGCCACGACCAGGTCGGGCTCGAAGCCGGATTCGACCACCTCGCCGGCCAGGTGACGGGCCGCGTCGCCGAACTCGAGCCAGCCCAGGACCTCCCGCTCCGTCTCTTCGAGAACGTCTGCACCTGAATCGTCGAGTTCACTGGCCACGCCTCTACCGTACAAGGCTGCGCCAGGTGTTAGCATCCGCGCATGACATCGGAGAAGACGGTCGCCCAGCGTCGGGCGGCCACCGCGATCGGCGCGACCGCCGCGCTGATCGGCTGGCTCGCACTGGTCGAGCTCACCAGCGGCATCCTGCAGGGCTACTACGTGCCGCTGATCTCCGACATCGTCAAGCATCTGGGCATCCACGACGCCGACTACAACTGGTTCGAGGCCGCCCAGCTCCTGCTCTCCGCGCTCGTGGTGCCGGTGCTCGCGAAGCTCGGCGACATGTTCGGGCACAAGCGGATCCTGCTGGTCGCGACCGTGCTCACCGCTCTGTCGAGCTGGGCGCTCGCGTTCTCGCACGACTTCACGACCTACCTCATCGCCTTCGCGCTGCAGGGCTTCTACGTGGTCTGGCTGCCGCTGGAGATCGCGCTCATCTTCGACCGCGGCCGGCGCACCGACACCGCCGCGTCGCGCACCCGGCGGGCGGCCGGCCTGCTCGTGGTGGCCCTGGAGTTCGGCGCCATCGTCGGCGCGATCGGCGCCGGGCTGCTGTTCGAGGCGTTCGGCCAGAATGTGACCACCACGCTGATGGTGCCGGCAGCCGCGGTCACGCTCGTGTTCTTCGCGATCCTGTTCGGCGTCCCCGAGTCGGAGCCGGTCCGCGGCCGGAGACTGGACGGCGTCGGGTTCATCCTCCTGACGCTCGCGCTGCTGCTCATCACCTCGGGCCTGACGTTCCTGCGGATCAACGGGGTCGGCACCTGGTGGGTCTGGGCGCTGATCGTCCTCGGCGTGCTCGCCTTCATCCCGTTCGGACGCTGGGAGCTGAAGCAGAAGGACCCGGCCATCGACCTGCGCGTTCTGCGGCAGCCGAACATGTGGCCGGTGCAGCTCACCGCCGGCCTCATCGGGATCAGCCTCCTCGGCGCGCAGGCCCCGCTCAGCACGTACGCCGGGACCGACCCGGTCAACGGGTACGGCCTGGGGCTCAGCGCCGGGCAGCGCAGCATCCTGATCGGCGCCTACCTCATCTCGATGATCGTCGGCGCGGTGCTCTTCCCTGTGGTGTCGTCGTGGCTGAGCCCGCGCGTGACGCTCATCGGCGCGTCGTTCCTGGTGGCCATCGGGTACCTGCTGTTCCTGCCGTTCCACCTGGAGACCTGGCAGGTGTTCACCAACATGGCGATCGCGGGCATCGGCTCCGGCGCGCTGGTCGGCGCGCTTCCCGCCGCCGCAGCCGCAGCCGCCCCGCGCGGGCAGACCGGCGTCGCCACCGCGATGACGAACACGACCAAGACGATCGGCGGCTCGTTCGCCTCCGCCGTCTTCGGGGTCGTGCTGCTCACGGGAGCGGCGACCGTGACCGCCACGGCCGCGAGCCTGTTCGGCTACATGCTGGTCTGGACCATCTGCGGACTCGGCGCCCTGGTGGCGGCGGTGCTGCTGTTCTTCGTGCCGCGCCTGGCGTTCGCCGACGCGGAGACGGCCATCGTCGCGGAGGCGACGATCGGCTAGGGTTCGCGAACGAGGGGGACTAATGGACGCTCAACTACCGCCGCAGGTCGGCGAGGCACTCACCCTGTTCCTGCTTGAACAGCGCCGCCGCGCGCCGGGCCTGGTCAGCCGCGCGGTCGTGACCGGCTCCGCCGCGACCGGCGACTGGTACGACGGAATGAGCGACATCGACGTGGTGTTCGTCGTCACGCGCGACCCGGTCGACGATCTGCCGGCCCTCGCCACCCTCCACGCGGAGTCGTCGCCGCACATCGACGGCGTCTACCTCACCGAGTCGGAGATCGCGCGCGGGCCCGACCAGGTGGAGACCGCGCCGCAAGTGGTGGAAGGCGTCCTCGTCAGCGCGTTGGCCGGTGGCCAGCTGAACTGGGCGACCTGGCTGGAGCTGGAGGACGGCGTGCAAGGCGTCGTGGACGGCGGCGACGTGATCTGGACGCCGACCGCCGACCGCCACCCGGACACCGCGTCGCGGGTGGGGGCACGCTCGCGCAGCGACCTCATCGACTTCTGGGGGCCGGTCGGCGACAGCGCCGAGGCCGAGCTCGCCGACCGCGAGCCGGGCGACCCTGTGCGCTCGGAGACCGTCCGCTGGCTCGCGCTCAGCCCGATCCGGCTGGTGGAGACGATGGAGTCGGGGCGAATCCTGTCGAAGACCGAGGCCGCCCGCAGCGCCGCAGCGCGCTGGCCCGAGCACGCCGAGCTGCTCGACCGCGCCATCCGCGACCGCGCCGGCGACCACCAGACCTTCGTCACCGCCGACGCCCGGGAGGCCATCGCCCTCCTCCGCGCCTGCGTCTCCCTCGCCCGCACCTGAGCAGACGACCGAGGGGCACGTCGTTGTCACTTTTCCGCGAGAAAAGTGACAACAACGTGCCCCTCGGCGTTAGTGGGCGTGCGGGTTAGACGCGGGCGGCGTCGGCGACGGCGCGGGCGGCGGCGAGGCCGGCCGACAGGTCGGCCTTCAGGTCGTCGATGTTCTCCAGGCCGACGGAGAGGCGGACCAGGCCCGGCGTCACGCCCGCGGTGAGCTGCTGCTCCGGGGTGAGCTGGGAGTGCGTGGTCGAGGCCGGGTGGATGACCAGGCTGCGCACGTCGCCGATGTTGGCGAGGTGGCTGAACAGCTTCAGGCTGTCGACGAGGGCCGCGCCCGCGTCAACGCCGCCCTTGAGCTCGAACGAGAGCACCGCGCCCACGCCCTTCGGGGCGTACCGGTTGGCCGCGGCGTACCACGGGCTGGTCGGCAGGCCGGAGTAGTTCACCGTGGCCACGTCCGGGTGGGCCTCCAGGAACTCCGCGATCTCCTGCGCGTTCTGGGTGTGCCGCTCGACGCGCAGCGAGAGCGTCTCGATGCCCTGGATGAGCTGCCATGCGCTGGCCGGCGCGATCGCCGCGCCGAAGTCGCGGAGGAGCTGGACGCGGGCCTTGATGATGTAGGCGAGGCCGTCGCCGACCGCGGCCGTGTAGACGGCGCCGTGGTACGACGGGTCCGGCTGGGTCAGGCCGGGGAACTTCTCGGCGTTCTTCGACCACTCGAAGCTTCCGCCGTCCACGACGACACCGCCGATGACCGTGCCGTGGCCGCCGAGGAACTTGGTGGCCGAGTGCACGATGATGTCCGCGCCGTGCTCGAACGGGCGGATCAGGTACGGGGTCGCGATCGTGTTGTCCACGATCAGCGGGACGCCGGACTCGTGCGCCACCTCGGCGACGAGCTCGATGTCGAGGATGTTGATCTTCGGGTTGCCGATGGTCTCCGCGAAGAACAGCTTGGTGTTCGGGCGGACCGCGCGGCGCCACTCCTCGGCGTCGTCCTGGTTCTCCACGAACGTCGTCTCGATGCCGAGCTTCGCGAGCGTGTACTTGAACAGGTTGTAGGTGCCGCCGTAGATCGAGCTGGACGACACGATGTGGTCGCCGGCCTGCGCGATGTTCAGGACCGCGAAGGTCTCCGCCGCCTGGCCCGACGCGACGAGGAGGGCGCCGGTGCCTCCTTCGAGCGCGGCGACGCGCTCCTCGACGACCGCCTGGGTCGGGTTCTGGATGCGCGTGTAGATGTTGCCGAACTCGGCGAGCGCGAACAGGTTCTTGGCGTGCTGGGCGTTGTTGAAGACGTAGGAGGTCGTCTGGTAGATCGGGGTCGCGCGCGCGTTGGTCACGGGGTCCGGCGCGGCGCCGCTGTGGATCTGCTTGGTCTCGAACTGCCAGTCGGCGGCGTCGGTCATGGCTTGAGCTCCTTGTTCGGGTGGTGGCCTGCGGGTGGGTGGCACCGTTCGGTGGTCGCTCACACGCTAGACTCGCGGCCGCGCGTGGGCAACGTGCCCGAAACATGCCGTAACCCGTGAGAATAGGCAGCATGAGCAACAGACGTGTGGTCGTGACGGGAGCGAGTTCGGGGATCGGTGCGGCGACGGTCCGCCTGTTCCGCGAGCGGGGCTGGGAGGTCGTCGGCGTCGCGCGCCGGCAGGAGCGCCTGGACGAGCTCGCGGCCGAGACCGGCGCCGAGGTGTTCGCGGCCGATCTGACCCGTCAGGAGGACGTGGACGCGCTGCGCGACCACCTCGCCGCGACCGGCCCGATCCATGCCCTCGTCAACAACGCGGGCGGCGCGAAGGGGCTCGACTCGGTGGAGGCCTCAAGCGTGGACGACTGGGTCTGGATGTACGAGATCAACGTCATCGGCACCAAGCGCGTGATCAGCGCGCTGCTCCCGCTGCTGCGCGACGGCGCCCGGGAGACCGGGCACGCCGACATCCTCAACCTGACCTCCATCGCCGGCCTCAACGCCTACGTGGGCGGCGGAGGGTACAACGCGGCGAAGTTCGCCGAGCACGCGCTCACCGAGGTGCTGCGACTGGAGCTGAACGGCGAGCCCATCCGGGTCGTGGAGGTCGCGCCAGGCATGGTCGCGACCGAGGAGTTCTCACTGGTCCGCTTCGACGGCGACCGGGCCCGCCGCGACGCCGTCTACGAGGACGTGCCGGAGCCGCTGACCGCGGAGGACGTCGCAGGGACGATCGTGCACGCGCTGGAGCTGCCGCGGCATGTGGACCTCGACCTGATCGTGGTGAAGCCGGTGGCGCAGGCGGCCTCCTACCGGTTCACCAAGGGCGAGCTTAAGGTCAAGGACTGACGATGGCGGACGACGCGAGGCGCAGGCGCTGGGAGTCGGCTACGGTGTGGCCGGGCGTCGTCGCGAGCGTCGTCTTCCTGGTCGCGTACTCGTGGACGGTGCTCGACCCGCAGATGGGCCGGCTGCTCTACGGGACGCTCATCTCGCTGCTCGCACTGATCTGGGTGGCGTTCCTGGTCGACTACGTGGTGCGCTTCAGCCTCGCGGACGACAAACGCCGGTTCGTGCAGCACAACGTGATCGACCTGCTGTCCGTGCTGATCCCGGTCGCCCGGCCGTTCCGGCTGATCGGCGATCTGTTCCGCATCCCGAGCCTGCGCGGCGGGAGCGGGAGCCACCTGCGCAGGCGCATCATCATCATCGCCGGCACCTTCGTCCTGATGTTCATCTACGTCATCTCGCTCGCGGTCTACCAGGTCGAGCGCTACGCCCCGGGATCCAACATCCACTCGTTCGGCGACTCGATCTGGTGGGCGTGCGTGACGATGGCGACCGTCGGCTACGGCGACTACTACCCGGTCACGGTGACCGGGCGCATGCTGGCGATCGTGCTCATGATCGGCGGCATCGCGATCGTCGGCACCGCGAGCGCCACGATCGTCAACTACCTCAACGAGCAGACGCAGCAGGCCAGGGATCGCCGGGCGCGGGAGCACGAGCGGGCGGACGGGCCGCGGCCCGTGGAGGACCCCGACCCGCACCGCCGCGACGACGGCTGACGTCGTCTCGGTGCCCTCGCGCCGTAACACTGCACCGCACCCTCCCCCACTCGGGAAGAATGGGGCGCATGGAGTGGCAGACCTCGGCGGACACGGCACCCTCGAGCTTCATCACGGAGGCTCAGGCGCGGTCGCTGCTCGGCAAGCCCGCGGCGAGCGGCGCGTGGAAGGAGTCCGACCCGGCCGGGGCGCGATCGTTCGCCGGGATCGGCGCGTTCGCGTTCGAGAGCGGCGAGAGCCTCCCGTTCGTCCGGGTCGCCTACGAGACCTGGGGAGAGCTGTCCGAGGCGCGCGACAACGCGGTGCTCGTGCTGCACGCCCTGACCGGCGACAGCCACGCCGTCGGCGCCAACGGCCCAGGGCACCCCACCGCGGGCTGGTGGCAGGGCATCATCGGGCCGGGCAAGGCGATCGACACCGACCGCTGGTTCGTCGTCGCGCCGAACATGCTGGGCGGCTGCCAAGGGACCACCGGCCCCGCCTCGATCGCGCCGGACGGCGCCGAGTGGGGGCCGCGCTTCCCGTTCACGACCATCCGCGACCAGGTGAACGCGCAGGCCGCCTTCTCCGACGCCATCGGCGTCGACCGCTGGGCCGCTGTCGTCGGCGGCTCGATGGGCGGCATGCAGGCGCTGGAGTGGGCCGTGACGTTCCCGGAGCGCGTCGAGCGGCTCGCGGTCATCGCCGCTCCCCCGCACTCCACCGCCGACCAGATCGCGCTCAACTCGGTGCAGATCGAGGCGGTTCGCACCGACCCGCTGTTCCACGGCGGCTACTACTACGACGAGAAGGACGGCGAGGGCCCGCACCGCGGCCTCGCGCTCGCCCGCCGGATGGCGCTGCTCAACTACCGCAGCCCGTCCGAGCTGAACGAGCGGTTCGAGCGCGCCTGGCAGAGCGGGATCAGCCCGCTCGGCGGCGGCGGCCGGTTCGCCGTGGAGTCGTACCTCGACTTCCACGGCAACAAGTTCACCCGGCGTTTCGACGCCAACAGCTACCTGACCCTTGTCGAGGCGATGAATTCGCACGATGTCGGCCGCGGTCGCGGCGGACTCGCGGCCGCGCTCTCACGCGTGAGATCCCGCACCCTGGTGGTCGGCATCGACAGCGACCGGCTCTTCCCGCTGGAGGGACAGCAGCTCATCGCCTCCCACCTCCCGGAGACGATCGACGGTAGGCTGCCGGTGGTGATCCGCTCCGACTTCGGTCATGACGGATTCCTGATCGAGGACGATGCCGTCAGCGACCAGCTCAGGAGGCTGTTCGCGGCGTAGAGGGGAACGGAGGGGCATGTCGCGCATCCAGAAGGAGCGTGATCGGCTGCTCGCCACCACCGCCCGCACCGTCGGCCTCACCGCCACGGCGACGACGCTGCTCACCCTGAGCGTTCCCGGCACCATCCCGCTGCCCCTCTACTTCGCGTCGCTCGTCCTGCTGGCCTGCATGGCCGTCGCCCAGTTCCAGCTCGCCGCGCTCAACCGCCTCACCACCTGGATGTGCGTGACGGCGGTCGCGGGGCTCGGGCTCATCGTCCTGCACCTGCTCCCCCGCGACCAGCTCGGTCCGTCCGCCGTCACCACGATCGGCGTCGTCGGCGCGGTCGGCATCGCCAGCGTCTCTGTGGTCGCGCCGACCTCTCGCACCCGCACGCTGCTGGCCGCGGTGGCCGGCGCTGCGACCATCGGGGCCACGGTGACCACACTGCTGGCCACCGGGTCGCGGCTCGTCGAGGTCCTGATCTTCATCGCGGCCGGCTGGGTCGCCCTGGCCGCGACCGGCATCTGGCTGTCGCGGGCGGTGCCGCGCAGCCTGAAGCGCATCTCCACCATGAGCCGCGCCTACCGGGTGGAGCGCCAGGCCAGCGAGACGGAGGCGCGCCGCCGCCAGGGCGCGCGCCTGCTGCACGACACCGTGCTCGCCACGCTCACCCTGCTGGCCCACTCCGGTGTCGGCGTCGGCGTCGGCGCGCTGCGGGAGCAGGCCGCGGAGGACGCGGCGCTGCTCCGCCAACTCCGGCTCGGCTTCACCCCCGACCCGTCCCGTTCCGGCGACTACCTGCTGAAGCCCGTGGAGGAGTCCACCCTCGGCAATACGCTCGAGTCGGTCAAGCAGCGCTTCCGCCGGATGGGGCTGGAGGTCAACTGGCACGGCGCCGGCCAGGTGCTGCTGCCCAGCGACGTGCTCGACTCGTTCCTGCTGGCGCTCGGCGAGTGCCTGGAGAACGTGCGCAGGCACTCCGGGGTCCTCGAGGCGCACGTGACCATCACCGACGACGAGACCACCGTGCGCGCGATGGTCACCGACGCGGGCAAGGGCTTCGACGTCGCGAGCATCGAGGAGGGCAGGCTCGGCTTCACCGAGTCGATCGTGGCCCGGCTGCGCGACGTCGGCGGCAACGCCCGGCTGTTCTCGTCGCCCGGCAGCGGGACCACCGTGGTGCTGGAGGTGCCGAAGTGATCAGGAACGATCGCACCATCCCGATCTCCCGGGGGATCCTGGGCGGCCGCGTGCCCGGCGCGCCGAAGCCCGGCACGTCCGGCACCGCCAAGCTGGCGGCCGCGTCGCTCCCGCGCGGCCGGCAGGAGCGCGACGCCCTGGGGCGGGCGCGGCTGGACCTCGGCTTCAATGTCGCCTCCATCGCGCTGATCGCCTTCCTGCTCGCGATCATGGTCATCACGGCGCCGTACTATCCGGCCCTGCCGTTCAGCATCGCCGCATGGGCCGTGCTGATCGCCACCCTGGTCACCGCGCTCATCCTCCGCTTCCGGCTGCCCGACGTGCTGCCGGACTGGCTGTTCGGCGTCGCGCTCGTGCTGTGGGCGGCGGTCGTGGTGCTCGACGTCCTCGGCACGGCGTCCCCGACGGACTGGCTCCCGCTCACCGCGGCGGCCTCGGTCGGGCCGGCGCTGCTGCTGTGCGTGCCGGTGCGGCCGGCGCGCGACATCCTCGTCGCGACGGCGGTGCTCGGGGTGGCGCTGGCCGTCGTCCTGCTGCTGCGGTCGTTCCACGACATCCAGATGCTCGGGCCCGGGATCGCGACCGTCGCGATCGCGGTGGCCCCTCCCCTCGTCGGCGTCGAGATCGTCCGCTCGCTCAGCACCCTGGTCCAGCTCGAGCTGGACCTCGTGCAGGCGCAGAGCACGGTGTCCTCCCCCGGCTACGCGGTCGGGATGATGGCCTCGGAGGAGCTCGCCAGGCTCGACCTCGCGGCCGAGCGGCTGCTCGACGGCGTCGCGACCGGCCGCACCGCCCTCCCGCTCGACGAGTCGACAGCGGACCAGGCGGCGTCGATCGCCACCGAGCTGCGCCTGCACCTGATCCAGGGCCGCAAGGAGACGTGGCTGTACCACGCTGTCACGGAGTCCGCGCTGCTCGGCCCGACGGTCACCCTCAGCGACCCGGACGGCCTCGCCGCCGGACTCACCCGCGACCAGCGCGACGGCCTCCTCACCGCGGTCTGGCTGATCATCAGCGACCCGGTACGCTCCGGCGCCGGCCAGACCCGCAGCCTCAGCCTCGACATCGTGCGCGCCGCCGGGCCGCAGGTCGCGGCCGGGTCGGCCGTTGCCACCGGTGCCACAATGGGCATCGTGATCACGACCACCGGTGTGCCGCGAAACGGGGTAGACCCTGCGGCGTGGCAAGCTATCCGTAAGGTGGGGCGTCACGCCGAGTCGTTCAGCGACTCTGCGTTGCGGATCGAGATCACCACCGTGAGCGACACGACGGCCGAACTGACCTGACCCAGCCGGCCAACCAGGAAGACCGGTCACACCGGAAGAAAGGGCTGCTCATGAGCGAGACTCCCCCCATCAGAATCGCCATCGTCGACGATCACAAGATGCTCCTCGGCGCACTCACCGAGTGGATCAGGGGTGCTGCCGACGACATCAGCATGGTCGCGGCCGTCGCGAGCTGGCCGGAGCTGCTGACGCACCCGGAGTTCCCGGTGGACGTCGTGCTGCTCGACCTCGACCTCAAAGACAACATCCCGATCTCGCTGAAGCTGTCGACGCTGAAGACGACGGGCGTGCGCACCGTGCTGATGAGCACCTACTCCGAGCCGGCCGTCGTGCGCGAGGCGCTGGCCGCCGGCGCCCTCGGCTACCTCGTCAAGAGCGAGGACGCCGAGATGATCGTGGAGGCCATCCGCGCCGCGAGCAAGGGCGAGTCCTTCATCTCCGCCGAGCTCGACCTGGCGCTCAACGCGGGCGAGCTGGGCGGCGCGCCCAAGCTGAGCGCGCAGGAGCGCCGGGTGATGGCGCTGTACGGCGCGGGCGAGCCGGTGAAGGCCGTGGCCTTCCAGCTCGGCATCTCCGACGAGACCGCGAAGAGCTACCTCAAGCGCATCCGCGAGAAGTACCGCGTGGCCGGCTACGACGTCGGCACGAAGGTCGCCCTCCGCAAGCGGGCCATCCAGGACGGCATCCTCCTCCAGAACGACTGACGCGCGCCGTCATCCATCTGACAGGACACGCCGCCTCGCGCCACGCGCAGGCGGCGTGTCCTGTCAGTTCGTTTGGCCGTCGAAACGATTCGATAGACTGTCACGGTGAACCCGGTTATCGACGGGCCGACGACGTTGTCGCCGGCCCGTACTCGTCTTGCGCTCCTCGCGCTCGCCCTCGGCGGCTTCGGCATCGGCTCGACCGAATTCGTCGCCATGGGCCTGCTGCCGAACATCGCCCACGACCTCCTGCCCCAGCTCTACGCGGCCTCCCCGACGGCCGCCAACGCACAGGCCGGCTGGATCATCTCGGCCTACGCGCTCGGCGTCGTCGTCGGGGCGCCGACCATCGCCGCGGTGGCCGCACGCTGGCCGCGCAAGAAGCTGCTGCTCTGGCTGCTCGTCGCCTTCACTGTCGGCACGATCGCGTCGGCGCTCGCCCCGACCTTCCAGCTCGTGCTCGTCGCCCGGTTCCTCTCCGCGCTGCCGCACGGCGCGTACTTCGGCATCGCCTCCCTCGTCGCCGCGTCGCTGATGGGGCCGGGCAAGCGCGGCCAGGGCGTCGCGTTCGTGCTCTCCGGGCTCACCATCGCGAACGTCATCGGCGTCCCGTTCATCACCTGGATCGGGCAGCAGCACGGCTGGCGCATCGCCTACATCGTGGTCGCCGCGATCTTCGCCCTCACGTTCGCCGCCGTCGCCCTCCTCGTGCCGTGGCAGGCGGGCGACCCGAGGGCCACGCTGCGCAACGAGCTGAGGGCCTTCACCCGCCTCCAGGTCTGGCTGGCGCTGCTCATCGGCGCGATCGGCTTCGGCGGCTTCTTCGCGGTCTACACGTACGTGGCGCCGATGGTCACGACGGTCACCGGCCTGCAGGCGTCGGCGGTCCCGCTGGTCCTGATCCTGATCGGCATCGGGATGACCATCGGCAACCTCCTGGGCGGACGGATGGCCGACCGCAGCGTCGAACGCGGGATGCTGGTGTTCTTCGCGATCATGCTCGCCGGGCTGGCCGCGCTGTTCTTCACGGCGTGGAGCCTGACCGGGCTCCTGATCTCGGTCTTCGTCATCGCCGCGGCCGCCTCCGCGTTGTCGCCGATGATCCAGACCCGCCTGATGGACGTCGCCCACGACAGCCAGTCGATCGCGGCGGCGCTCAACCACTCGGCGCTCAACATCGCGAACGCCTCCGGCGCCTTCCTCGGCGGCCTGACCATCGCGGCCGGTTTCGGCTACCTGTCGCCGATCGTCGTCGGCGCCATCCTCGCGGTCGCGGGCATCGTGCTCGCGCTGGTGTCGTTCGGCATCGACCACTCGCGCGCCCGCCGCGGGGTAGACACCGGGGTCGTGCACGCCCAGCGCCCCGACCCCGTCCCCATCGACTGACCGGCTCCGCTGAGGGGCACGTAAACGCCCCTAAAACCGCGTTTTAGGGGCGGTTA
>NZ_JBHTXK010000030.1:0-39399 GCF_042791795.1 Leifsonia sp. NPDC056665 | reverse complement strand
AAATCGAACGAAGGACACCATGGTCAGTTCTTGGCCTGAGTCAGACCGAAACCGTCGCAGCACCATGACAAGTCTTCACAGATCTTGCCGTTGGTTTGTGGCCGGTAGGGGCGAGTCTTCTTGGGGGTGATGCTCAGCTCGCGGCAGGTGTCGCGCCAGGCGTGAGATCGGTAAGCAGCCCCGTTGTCCGAGAGCACTCGCTCGACGCGAACGCCTCGGTCGGCGAACCACGACACGGCCCGTCGCAGGACACCGGTGGCGGTGGCGGCGGTCTCGTCGTCGTGGATCTCGGCATAGGCGACGCGGGAGTGGTCATCGATCACGGTGTGAACGAACGCGTGGCCAATCAACGGTCCGCGGATGACGCCTTTGCGGCGGATCGGATCAGACGCTGCGCGGTGCCTGTCGCCTTGCTGCTTGCCGACGAATCGCCAACCGCCGCCGTCAGGGATGTTACCGAGCTTCTTCACATCGACGTGGATCAGCGACCCCGGATAGTCGTGCTCGTAACGGCGGGCCGGCTCCCCGGTCTTCACATCAACATGGGACAAGCGGTGGAGCCGGCAGCGCACCAACACGGCGTGAACGGTCGAGGCCGGCATCCCGAGTCGACCGGCGATCTGCACCGGCCCGAGTCGTTTCTTGATCCGCAAATGCACGATCTTCTTCACCAACAGCTGCGGCGTGCGGTTCGGATGCGTATGCGGGCGGGAGGACCGATCGGCCATCCCGACCGGGCCCAACTCGACATACCGGCGCGCCCATTTCGCAGCGGTCGGCCACGAGATCCGAAAGAAGTCGGCCGCCGCCGCGACCGTCCAACCCTCGTCGATGACCAACCGCGCAACACGCAGTCTTTGGCGCGGCGTCAAAGCCGCATTACCGTGAGACACGAGAACCTCCTGGTTTCGAGTGAGTGTCTAAGCAACTCCCACTCTGGCCCGGAGGTTCTCGCTATGTCACGGGTGCCAGATCAAACAACGTCCCTGGGCACTACAGCTAGCGGGTCTGCTGGCCGACGGATTCGCGCGTTCAACCGTTACCCGGATGAGAGTCACCCTCTCCGCTCTATTCGAGTACGCCGTCTCAGAACATTTCGCACCGGCGAACCCCGTCCGGGGTGCTCGTATGCCTGTGGTTGTCGGCCTCCCTTCGCGACCCAAAGCGGATACATGGACGCCCGAAGAGATGTCGAGAACCATCGCGGCGCAGCGGCTAGTAGACCCTGCAATGGCCGAGGTGACTGAATTTCTCGGGCTCACCGGCCTGCGGTGGTCAGAACTGAGGGCGCTACGCGTTGAAGATGTGGCGCAGATTCCGATGCCAGCGTTACATGTATGGCGCGCACAATCAGATGGCTACGCCGAAAAGACACTGAAGAGCAACTCTGGCGAGGTACGGTCCCGAACGATTCCTCTGCGTCCGCGGGCCTTAGAGATCGTGGCCCCTCGAGTTGAGGGCGTTCCTCCCGGAGCACACCTGTTTCGTTCGAAAACGGGAAAGCAGTTGCGAGGAAACTTGTTCCGCCGTCAAGTGCAGTGGAATGCGACTACGTGCCGCGGACTCACGATCCACGCGCTACGACACTTCGCAATTTCGTATTGGCTGCTTCGCGGCGTATACGTCAAGACTGCCGCCGAGTGGTCTGGGCACAAGAACCCGACAGTGCTGCTGTCCACCTACGCTCATGTCCTCGGCATTGATGCCAACCGGGCAGCTCTCGCCCTTCTGGACACACCTGCTGTCCCAGCGCTGTCCTGGGGCGCGGTTCCTGAAAGTCCGAACGGCCTCGACTAGTGCGCCACATAGCTTTATAAACTGTCGCTTATCAGCACTTTTGTTGCGGAGACGGTGGGATTTGAACCCACGGTGCCCTTAACGGGCACTCCACCTTAGCAGGGTGGTGCACTAGGCCTGACTATGCGACGTCTCCTGAGCGCCCGCGGGCGGACGCACGACAGCCATCATAACGGACGTTCCGGGCGCGGCCGGACACTCCACGCTCAGGCACCGGCGCCCGGGAGCTGGTGGGCGGTCTGGAGGAGCGCCGACCCCAGGATCAGCGTTGCGGCGACCCCGGCGGCGACCGAGAGGATCAGGACTGCGATCGTGGCCCAGAGCACTCCCGTTCCTCGGCCTCCCGCGACGCGGCGCACGATCACCGCGCGGCCGATCGTGTAGATCGGCCATGCAAGAAACGACCACGCCCAGTGGAACGGCTCGTCGACGCCGCGGCGGTTCAGGGTCCGGTAGTCGAGCCAGCTGAAGACGATGGACACGGCCAAGACCACCCAGCCGAGGATGCTGCCGGCGAGGTAGCCGGGCGAGGTCAGCAGCGCGAGGTTCGCGGAACCCGGATTCGCGAGGCCCGGATTCGCGAGCTGGGCGAGCGAGCGGGTGACGCTTCCGAGCGTGACCAGCGAGACGAGGGTGCTCGCCAGCGGCAGCAGCACCACCAGCCAGACCCACGAGGTGTACACCGGCGTCTCGGGAGGCAGCGGTCGGCGCTCCAGGGTGTAGCGCACGGGCGGCGCGGCGGCCAGGGCAGGAGCGTTTCCGCTCACCGCCGCCTCCCACTTCGTGCCGTCCCACCATCGCAGCGGTGCCTCGCCGAACGGGTCCGGATACCAGCCGGGTCCGAGCCGGCGGCTCACCTCGCCCCCGTCACCGTCCACCATTCAGAAGTACCCCACGATCTCGTCCACCGCTTTCCGCGCGTCCCCGAACAGCATCCTCGCGTTCTCGCGGTAGAACAACGGGTTGGGCACGCCCGCGTAGCCGGCGGCCATCGAGCGCTTGAACACGACGACCTGGCGGGCCTCCCACACCCGCAGCACCGGCATGCCGGCGATGGGGCTGCCCGGGTCTTCGGCGGCAGCCGGGTTGACGGTGTCGTTGGCCCCGATCACGAGCACCACGTCCGTGTCGCGCAGCTCGTCGTTGATCTCGTCCATCTCGAGCACGATGTCGTACGGGACGCGGGCCTCCGCCAGCAGCACGTTCATGTGGCCCGGCAGCCTGCCTGCGACCGGGTGGATGCCGAACCGGACGGTGACGCCGCGGTCGCGCAGCTTCTGGACGAGCTCGGCGACGGGATACTGCGCCTGGGCGACGGCCATCCCGTAGCCGGGCGTGATGACGACGGTGGTCGCGTTCTGCAGCAACTCGGCGGTCTGCTCGGCGGAGACCTCCTGGTACTCGCCCTGCTCCTCGACGGCGGCGGACGGGGCCGCGATCCCGAACCCTCCGGCGATCACAGACAGGAACGAGCGGTTCATCGCCTTGCACATGATGTACGACAGGTAGGCGCCCGACGAGCCGACGAGGGCGCCGGTGACGATAAGCAGATCGTTGTCGAGGAGGAAGCCGGAGGCGGCGGCGGCCCAGCCGGAGTAGCTGTTCAGCATCGACACCACGACGGGCATGTCGCCGCCGCCGATCGACGCGACGAGGTGGACGCCGAGGGCGAGGGCGATCAGCGTCACCACCGCTAGCAGCCACAGCTCGGGGGTGATCACGTACCAGACGGTCAGCGCCACGAACACGACGAGCGCTCCGATGTTCAGCGCGTTCTTGCCCGGCAGCACCAGCGGGCGCGACGAGATGCGCGCGGAGAGCTTCAGGTAGGCGACGATCGACCCGGTGAAGGTGACGGCGCCGATGAAGATGCCGATCACGACCTCCGCATTGTGCACGCCGCGCAGCGAACCGGTCAGGTCCGGGTGCGAGAGGTGACCCGTCCAGCCGACGAGCACGGCGGCGAGGCCGACGAAGCTGTGCAGGAGGGCGATGAGCTGCGGCATGCCGGTCATCTGCACGACGCGCGCTCGCCACAACCCGATCGCGGCGCCGACCACCATGGCGACGATCAGCAGGACGATGGAGGACGCGGGCAGCACGAGGAACCCGATGGTCGCGACCAGCGCGATCCCCATCCCGACCATGCCGTAGACGACGCCGCCGCGGGCGGTCTCGTGCCGGGACAGGCCGGCGAGGCTCATGATGAAGAGGACGGCCGCGACCAGGTAGGCGGCGTCCGCGACGCTGAGGCTCACCGGTTCGCCCCGCCGTCGCGTCCGGAGCGGCTGCCGCGACCGGAACCGCTGCCGCGACCGCCAGGCCCGCCGCCCCCGACCGCGTCGCTCCGCGTGAACATCGCCAGCATCCGCCGCGTCACCGCGAACCCGCCGAACACGTTGATGGAGGCCACCAGCACAGCGATCGCGGCGAGCGCCTGCACGAGCGGGTCGTGCGACGTGAGCTGCACGATCGCGCCGACGACGATGATTCCCGAGATGGCGTTCGTCACGCTCATCAGCGGCGTGTGCAGCGCGTGGTGGACGTTGCCGATCACGTAGAACCCGATGACGGTCGCGAGCACGAGCACGGTGAAGTGCTGCGGCAGCGGAGGCGGCGCCAGCGCCGCCAGCGCGAGCAGGACGGCGAGGCCCACGGCGGTCAGCACCGCCTTGCGCACCGGCCTCAGCCACGGCTCCTTCGGCGCGGGCACGGCGACCGGCGCGGCGGCGACGGGGGGCGGCGCCGCAGAGACGGTCACCGGAGGCGGCGGCCAGGTCGTCTCGCCGTCGCGCACGACGGTCACCGACCGCTGCACGACGTCGTCGAAGTCGAGGACGAGCCTCCCGTCCGTTCCGGGCGTGAGGAGGGTGAGGAGACTGACCAGGTTGTTGCCGTAGAGCTGCGACGACTGGGTCGGCAGGCGGGACGGGAGGTCGGTGTAGCCGAGGATGATCACCCCGCCCGGCGTGACCACCCGCTCCCCCGCGACCGACCCCGCGACGTTCCCGCCCTGCGCGGCGGCCATGTCCACGACGACCGTGCCGGGCCGCATGCTCGCGACGTCGGCCTCCGTCAGGAGCTTCGGCGCGGGGCGGCCGGGGATGAGCGCTGTCGTGATGACGATGTCGACGTCCCGGGCCTGCTCCGAGTAGATCTCGGCGGCGCGGCGGTCGTAGGCCTCGCTGGTCGCCTTCGCGTAGCCGTCGGTGGACTGCATCGCGTCGTCGCCTGCGACCTCCACGGCCAGGTACTCGCCGCCGATCGACCGCACCTGGTCGGCGACCTCCGGCCGCGGGTCGGTGGCGCGGACGATCGCGCCCATGCTGGATGCGGCGCCGATCGCGGCGAGGCCGGCGACGCCCGCCCCGGCGACCAGCACCTTCGCGGGCGGGACCTTGCCCGCCGCGGTGACCTGCCCGGTGAAGAAGCGGCCGAACTCGTGGGCGGCCTCCACCACGGCCCGGTAGCCGGAGATGTTCGCCATCGAGCTGAGCACGTCCATCGACTGCGCGCGGGAGATGCGCGGCACGGCGTCGAGGGCGAGCGCGGTGATCCCGCGCTGCGAGAGCGCGGCGAGGAGGTCGGGACGCAGGGCAGGGCTGAGAGTCGCGACGAGGGTGGCGCCGTCGGAGAGGAGCGCAATCTCGTCCTCGGTCGGCGGAGCGACCTTGATCACGATGTCGGCGGCCCACGCGTCGGCCCGGGAGGTCACTGTCGCGCCCGCGGCGGCGAAGGCCTCATCCGTGAACGCCGCCTGGACTCCCGCGCCGGACTCCACCCGCACGTCGTACCCCAGGGAGACGAGCTTCTTCACGGAACTCGGGCTGGACGCGACCCGGCTCTCGCCCGGCCCCTCAGCGACGATGCCGACTACCGACACCTGGCCTCCCTCGGCTTTTCCCTGGACACTAGCAGGCTGCACCTGCCGAAAGGAGTTCCGGCGGCGACGCGCGCGTCAAGCGCGCGCTGTGGCGCCCTGGATGACACCGGCGAAGACCGGCCGCCACACCACCCCCGCAAACCCGGCCGCTCCGATCGCCGCCTGCGCCCGCTCCCGGCTCCCCGCCGCCCCGCCCGGCCCGAACACCCGCACCGGCAGCCCGCGCGTCGTGAACACGTCCGCGAGCAGCAGCGCGCCTCCCGGAGCCAGCACCCGCCGGCACTCGGCCAGACCGGCCGCCTTGTCCTCCCAGTGGCTGAAGGAGGACGAGCTCACGACCAGATCGAACGCCCCGTCCTCGAACGGGAGCGCCTCCGCCGAGGCCTGCAACACGTCGGCGGGCGTGGAGGCCACCGCCTCCCGCACCATCCCGGCCGCCGGGTCCACCCCGGTGAGCCGCGCGTCCGGACGCAGGCGGGCGAGGAGCCGCAGCAGCGCACCGCTGCCGCAGCCGACGTCCAGGGTGCGGGGCTCGGGCGTCCCGTCGATGAGCGACACCGCCAGCACCCCAACGCGACGTACGATCTCGCCGTGCAGGAACCCGCGCGGCCCGCGCTCGTACCCGCCGGCGCGCCTGCCGTACGCAAGGATGTCCCGCTCGGGGTCGAAGGTCATGCGCGCAGCCTAGCGCCGCGGCCTAGCGGGGCCGACGTGTCGTCTCGGCCTCCAGCAGGTGCTCGACCTGCGGCTCCCCCTCGGCGAGCGCCCGCGCGTCATCGAGGAGCTGCCGGTCGTACTCGGTCATGCGCTCCTCGTGCTGGCTCAGGTGCTCGCTCCAGGACCCGACCCGGAAGGCCTCCACCAGCACGTCCGGGTCCTCTCGGTCGGAGTAGAGACTCCAGTCCCGTGCGCCGGTGCGGCGCCGGGAGCGACCGACGAAACGCATCCGGGTCTCGAACTCGTCCCGGCGCTCGGGCGGGACGGTGTAGCGGATCAGCACGAGCACCGGAGCGTCCGCGGCGTCGTCCGGGCCCTCCTCGCCCTGCACCATCGGGATGTCGGTGAGCGGCATCGGGACGATCGCCCGGCCCTTGTCACGGGTGTCGATCGCGGGGCGGAGCGCGCCGACGATCCCCAGCAGGACGAGCAGGACGCCGCAGACCGCCAGCACGGGCACGACCCCGGCCCAGCCGGCCAGCACCCCGGTGACGGCGGCGCCGACCGCCGTCGAGCCGAAGAGCACGAGCTGGTAGATCGACAGCCCGCGGGTCCGCACCCAGACCGGGAGGAACGACTGCACCGTCCCGTTGATCGTCGCGATCACGCCGATCCAGGCGAACCCGGCCACCACGAGCACCAGGAGGACGAGCCAGAGGTTCGCGAGCAGAGCGAGTGCGAGCGTGCACAGCCCGAAGACGCCGGACGACGCGGCCACGATCGCTCCCGTCCTGAACCGTGCGCGCAGCGGCGGGAGCAGGAACGCGCCCGCGACGGACCCGACGCCGAGCGAGGCGAGCAGCAGGCCGTAGCCTCCCGCGTTCAGGTGCAACTCCGCGCTGGCCAGCACAGGGAGCAGCGCCCACAGACCGTTCGCCGGGAGCAGGAACAGCGCGAGCCGCAGGTACAGGTCTCGGATCGCACCCGCGTTCCGCACATAGCGGAGGCCGGCACGGGTGGCGTCCAGGAAGCGCTCCGGACGGCCGTGCTTCGGCGCGTAACCGCGCCAGGCGACCAGCGCCACCAGGAAGACCAGGAAGGAGAGCGCGTTGGCGACGAACACCGCGGTCACGCCGAGCTGCGCCACCAGAAGTCCCGCGAGGGCGGGCCCGATGGCGCGGGCGACGTTGACGCCGACCGAGGACAGCACGGCCGCGTCCGCGATCATCGGCGCGGGCACCACCTCCGGCACCACCGCCTGGTAGGCGGGGAGCTGCACCGCCGAGCATGCCCCGAGCAGGAAGGTCAGTGCGAGCAGCAGCGCGGGCGTGGTGGCGCCCGCCCAGGTCAGCCAGGCCAGCCCGAGCACGATGACGAACTGCGCCGCCTGCACCACGATGAGCAGCGTCCGCCGGTTGAAGAACTCGCCGATCACCCCGGCCGGGAGGGCCAGCAGCAGCACGGGCGCTGCGGCGGCTGTCTGCACGAGCGCGACGACGGAGGCCGGGCTGCCGTGCTCGACCAGGAGCCACTGCGCTCCGACGGTCTGCATCCAGCTCCCGATGTTGCTGACCAGGCCCGCGATCCACAGCAACCGGAAGACGCGGACCCCCAGCGGGGCGAGCGCGGAGGTCATGGCGGGGTCCTCCAACCGACGACGGGATGGGAGGATGTCCGTGTCGAGCTCCTCCTGGTATGAACCGTAGATGCCGCGCGAGCCCTCGGGATAGACCTCGAGGCCTGCGCGGCGCGCACCCATTACACTCCGGAGGATGACCGCACGGATCGCCAACGTCACCTTCCACGCCGCCGACCCGGCGGCGCTCGCCCGCTTCTGGGCCGCCGTCATGGGCTACCCGGAGCCGGAGTGGCTGACACCGGAGGAGGAGGCCGAGCTCCGCGCCGCCGGCCTGACCGACGACGACCTCGCCGCCCGGGCGGTGGCCTGGGACGAGGACCCGGCCCACCAGCGCTTCTACTTCACCCGCTACGACCACGAGAAGCGCCAGCGCAACCGGATGCACATCGACATCACCCCCTCCGCCGACCGCCACGCGACGCGGGAAGAGGTGGAGGCCGAGGCCGCCCGGCTCGTCGGCCTGGGTGCGACGGTGGAGCAGGTGCTCGACGGGTCGTGGGGGCCGTACGAGGAGTTCGCCATCATGATGCGCGATCCGGAGGGGAATGAGTTCTGTCTGCAGTGAGTGCCGTCACCGGTCCTTGAAATAGCGGAAGAGCTGCTTTTCGCTCATCGCGGCCGTCCCCACCACCACACCGACCAGCGCTCCCGCCACCCCTGCCAGCGGGATGCTCGCCAATGACTGGAACACGGCGACGCTGTCGCCCGGCCCGACGGTCGAGGCCACGGCGACGACGAACCCCATCCCGATCGCCCCGGCCGACGCCGCCCACGCTCCGCCTTCGAGGAGGTTGAGGGCGAAGAGGTCGCTTCTGGCCACACCACCGTGGAGGGCCGACGCCTGCTGGAGCCTCCTCGACCGGACACTGACGAGACCGAGGCCGGCGGCGATCGTCGCCCCCGCCGGCGTCGCGACCCGGGTAAGACGCTCGGCGAACGCAGAGCTTCCCTCGAACAGGGCGCCGAGCGACGAGTTGAGCTGCGAGACCTGCGGCTTCCGTTCGTCGGCGCCGTCCGACGGGATCACGGTGGCGAGCAGGAGGCTCCGGAGGTTCGGGAGCTGCGGCCAGGCCTGCGCCCAGCACTCGTCGTACTCCCCGGCCTGGTTCGTGACCGCGAGGATCGCATAGCCGAAACCCGCACGTCGCCCGTCGGACGGATAGTCGTAGGTCGCGGCGATCGGCATCGGGCCCGAGTCCGAGGCGACGACCTCCCCGGCCGAGACACCGAGCGTCTCGGCCAACTCGTCGGGGACGAGGACCCCGGCGGGGAGCTCGGTCCGATCCGCGAGGATGCCGACGAAGCCGGGCGACACCTCGTAGAGCGGTACGGGGGCGTCGGGGAGGGCGGCGATGGTGATCTTGCTCGCCGACGACCGCAACGCTCCGGAAGCCGTGACTCCGGGGAGCCTCGACACCGCTTCGCACGCCTCTCCGTCCACGCGACCCTCCGCGACGAGCGTCTCCGTCGCCGCTCCGGACGAGCGGAATCTCTCCGCGGAGGCGATGAGGCCCGAGGTCGTCATCCCGTCGATGAGCACCAGGGACCCGAGCGCGACGCCGAGCAGCACGCTCAGGAGAGCGAAGCGTGCGGTCCCTGTCGCGATGTTGCGGCCGGCCTCCCGGCACAGACTGGAGAACCTCACCCGGCGCCCCTCTCCTGTGGTTTGCCCCATCCCTCCGGGGAGCCCAGGTCGAGGAGCCCCGTGCACGCATCGCGTGTCCGTGCGTCATGCGTCGCCACGATCACGATCGTCTGCGGATCGGCGACTGCCGAGATCGCGGCGTCGACGCGCTCCGCGGTGCGCCGATCGAGCTGAGCGGTCGGCTCATCGATGAGGAGGAGGCTCGGCCGGGATGCCAGGCCGCGAGCCAGCATGAGCCGCTGCGACTCGCCACCGGACAGCTCGCCGAACCTCCGATCCGCAACCGACTCCAGATCGAAACGCGTCAGGTACTCCCGCGCCTGCCGCTCGGCAGACGCGATCGACTCGCCGCGGGCGATGATGGGCAGCACGACGTGGTCGAGCGCCGTCCGCCGCGGCGACCCGAACGGGTTCTGGAAGACCCAGCTCACCGTGCCGATGCCGACGAGCTGAACGGCCCCCTCCGCCGGGCGGCTCCGTCCGCCGAGCAGCGAGAGCAGTGTGCTCTTCCCCGAACCGGACGGCCCCGTCAACGCGTAGACCTCTCCCGCACGGAACTCGAAGCTGAGCCCCCTGAACAACCAGTCACCGGATCGACCGAACCGGTGGCCCACCCGGTCGAGCGCTACGAGCACGAGGGGCGTCGCGATTCCGAGAGCTGCACGGTGTCCGGCCGCTCCCCACCGTCGAACAGCACGTAGGTCTGGCCGAGCTGCGACCCCACGATGGTGACGCGGAGTGCCTTCTGCCCCGTAGCGACGCACCCCTCCTGTCCCGTGATGGAGTGGACGGCCGCGGGCGGAACGATGCCCACATCGACGGGGGATGCGAGGGCGAGTGTGCCGCGAAGAGTCCCTCCGGCATCCGCGCCCGTCTCGCTCATCGCTGTGTTCCTCTGGCGAACGACCGACGGGGCGGCCCCCAGCGCGCCGAGGGCCGTCGGATCCGACACGCTCAACGAATCGTCGACAGGGACCGTGATCGCGTCGACCGTGAGTGTCCGTTGGCCGGGAACGACGCCGGCATTCGGCTCGTCCGCCGAAACGCGGGTGATCGCCCCCGCAACGGAGGCGAGCGCGGCGCGCGCCTCCACCGTTTCGCCGATCGACACCGTGCACTCTCCGACCGTCACCGATTTGCTCGGCAACCAGACGATCCGGGCGGCCTCCACGGCACCCGTCTCGTACGCAGCATCTCCCGCGCGTTCGAACAGGCGGGCGACGGCGTCGAGCGTCCGTTTCCCGACCGTTCCGTCCCGTGTCACCGGATAGCCGAGACGCGCGAGCTCCTTCTGGAGAGCCCGGACGTCGTCGCCGTTGTCGCCCGCCCTCAGATCGCGCCAGAGGGGTGGCGCCGTCGCGAGAGCCACCAGGGGGCGGCCGTCGATCGCCGCAATCACCGATCCGGACTCGATGACGGCGCCGGGTGAGCACGCGGAGGAGGTGACGCGACCGCCGACCCCCGACTCCAGTCGCGAATCCTCTGCGGACTCGATCCGGAGGCTCACCGTGCGCTGATCGAAGAACTCCCGGTACGAGACGGTGGCCGCGCCGGCGGGCTTCGGCGGCGCGAGGGAGCTGGGCGGCTCCGCTCCCCACCACAACCAGGCTGCGGTCGCCCCTGACGCGAAGAGAACGGTGGCGGCGACGGCGATGACGAGGAACCGCGGCAGGACGCCCGACCTCATCGCTTCTGGCCCTCCAGAAGTCCCAACGGGTCCGTATCGCATTCCTGCATCGCCTTTTCGCCACGGGTGGAGTCCGTGAACGGATACGCTCTCGTCGGCGTATCCCGGGCGTAGTCGCTCGCCGAGTACGTCTGCGGAACGACCTTCTTCTTCACGAGGCAGGCCACGGTGATGGTGGCTTCATCGAGATTCTGCGGGTTGCGCTGCATCGCGAAGTAGAGGGAGCCGACGGTGTCCAGCCCGCTGCTGGCTGAGCACTCATCCGCGATTCCATTGGCCTCTGCTGTGGTCGTCCCGGGCCCGGGGGTGAACCCGTATCCCCCGGCCGGTCCGAATCCACCGAAAGCGACATTCCGATCGCGCAGGCAGGCCACGAAGCCGTTCTCCATCTCGGCGAACTCCGCATCGGAGATCCGCCCGTCGGCCAGCGCGTTCCTTTCGAAGTCCGTCGTCGCGCGTCGAACGGCATCCGCGATCTCACTCTCCCAGCCGGCTCCCGCAGGTGCCGGCCGATCGGGTTGTTCGCCCGATGTTTCACCCGGCACGGAACAGCCGGCGAGGAGCAGAGCTGAGGCGATCAGAATCCCGATACGTGAGGTGAGTCTTGTCATGGCGGCTTTCAGCGACGAAAGGGTGGGGTGGCCCCTGCCACCCCACCCTCCCGGTCCTAGTAGTTGTAGTAGTACCAAGTGTTCCCGGTCACGGTCCACGCGACCGAGGAGTACGACCACGAGCCCCTCCCTGCGTCGGAAGACCGCAGGCAGGTGTAGGAATTGCAAGCCGTGGAGCGGTGCGTCTTCGATCCGTGGTGGTAGTTCGACCACGTCTTCCCGGAGTTGCCGTAGTCCCACGTGCCGCCCTCGGGGTAGCTCGTGTACGCGTTCGCCGGGGCCGCTGCGAGCGCCGCCCCGATCGTCAGGGCCCCCGCCGCGAGGACCGTCGAAACAACTTTGTTCGTGACTTTCACAATCGCTATCCTTTCGTTACACGTGACATTGTCGATTTCAATGCCACGATCACCATACCCGCGCCGACGCGAGCGGGCGCGGGCGCCCCGGAGCCCCCTGGCCCCGCGCCGCCCCCGCGGCTACCGTGGCGGCATGACCCCGTCGTCGAAGTCCGAGGTGTTCCTGGAGGCCGGCGGCCACGACGTCCGCATCTCGAACCCGGACAAGGTCGTCTTCCCGAAGCCCGGGCTCACCAAGCTCGACCTCGCCCGGTACTACCTTTCCGTCGCGGACGGGGCGCTGCGCGGCGCAGGCGGGCGGCCGATGGTGCTGAAGCGGTTCGTGAAGGGGCTCACGCAGGAGCCGTTCTTCCAGAAGCGCGTGCCGGAGGGACATCCCGACTTCATCGACACCGCGACCCTCCACTATGCCCGCGGGACCTCCGCCGAGGAGGCCGTGCTGCGGGACGCCGCCGGGCTCGCGTGGGTGTCCAACCTCGGCTGCCTCGACCTGAACCCGCACGCCGTCCGGGCGGAGGACCTCGACCATCCCGACGAGTTGCGCGTCGACCTGGACCCGATGCCGGGGGTCGACTGGTCGCAGATCGTGGACGTGGCCTTCGTCGCGCGGGAAGTACTCGAGGATCACGGGCTCGTCGGCTGGCCGAAGACAAGCGGCTCGCGCGGCCTCCACATCCTCGTCCGCATCGCGCCGGAGTGGGGGTTCGCCGACGTGCGGCTCGCGGCCGAGACGCTCGCGCGGGAGGTCGAGAACCGGGCGCCCGGGCTCGCGACGGCGCGCTGGTGGAAGGAAGAGCGCGGCGAGAGCGTCTTCGTGGACTTCAACCAGAACGCCAAGGATCGCACCGTGGCCTCCGCCTACTCGATCCGGCCGCTGCCGGACGCGCGCGTCTCCACCCCGCTCGACTGGGACGAGGTACGCGAGCGCCGGCCTGAGGAGTTCACGGTGCTGACCGTGCCCGCGCGATTCGCGGAGGTCGGCGACCCGCACGACGGGATCGACGACGCCGCGGGATCGCTGGGCGCCCTGCTCGCGCTGGCGAAGCGGCTCGGCCCGGCCGAGAAGCCGCCGCGGGCCGGCGACGGCGCTGGGCGCCGGGTCTCGCAGATGCCGCTCATCGAGGTGGCGCGCACCAAGACCAAGCCGGAGGCGCTGGCGGCGCTCGAGCAGTGGAAGTCGGCGCACCCGGAGGTCGCGGGCGCGCTGCACCCGGCCGACGAGCTGGTGGACGGGATGCGCGGGTCGAGCTCGCAGTGGTACCGGGTGCGGATCAACCTCCAGCACGTGCGGGAGGCCGACCGGCCGGAGCAGGGCGCGCTCGTGGCCGACTACGACCCGTGGGCCGGGCGGGAGTGGCCGGGGAGGCCCTGACGCTCAATCAATACGGGGCGGTCGGTCGATACGGCGCGATCGGTCATTCAAGCGCGGGCGTTCTCGACGTACTCTGAGCCCATGAAGCGCAGTTGGCCGTTCCTCGTCCCCGGCATCATCCTCGCCGCGATCGGTCTGGTGTGGACGCTGCAGGGCACCGACGTGCTCGGCGGGTCCGTGATGAGCGGGTCCTCCTTCTGGGGGATCGTCGGCGTGGTCCTGCTGGTGGTGGGGCTGGCGCTGATCGTGATCGGGATCGTGCGGAGCCGTCCCCGGCGCACCGGGTGAGCCGTGAACGACTAGCGCAACTGAGCGAGCCCGGTCAGGTCTTGGAGCTCCCACGTGTTGCCGTCGGGGTCGCTGAAGGACGCGAACTTCACGCCGCCCATCTCCCGGATGTCGCTGACCTCGGCGCCACGGGAGACGAGCTCCTCTCGCACCGCGGAGATGTCGTCGACGACCAGGTGGAGTCCGTTCACCGTGCTCCCGCCCGGTGCGCCGTTCCCCATCCCGGTGCCGAACGCGATCGAGCACGCCGAGCCGGGCGGGGTGAGCTGGACGATCCGCATCCCGTTGCCCGGCTGCACGTCATGGTCGAGGACGAAGCCGATCGTGTCCGTGTAGAACGCCTTGCTGCGGTCGACGTCGGAGACCGGGAGCGGGATGAGCTCCAGCCGCATCTCCATCAGGCGACCGCGGCGGTCAACCGTCGGAGCACCTCCGTCGTGAGCTTGTCGAGCGACTGGTGCATGCCCGCGTACGCGAACACCGACATCAGGCTGCGGGACCATCCGCTCTCGGTGATCGTGAGCTCGGTGAGCCCGTCGACGTCGGCGAACTCCACGACCGTGCGGATGTTCTGCGTGAAGCCCTCGGGGAGCTGGTCGTCGGGCAGCGGCACGCCCTCCTCGTCGGTGATGCTCTGCGTGAACTCGAGCCGCTCCTCCGGCACGATCGCGGTGTAGACGCCGCCGGTGAAGCTCTCGGCGCCGCCCTGGTACTCCGGCGCGCGCATGCTGAACACGTAGGAGCCGCCCTCCCGGAGGTCGACCTGCGCGGACGGCGAGGTGTAGTCCTCCGGCCCCCACCACTCGGTGACCAGCTCGGGGTCGGTCCACAGCCGCCACACGGTGGCGACCGGTGCGTTCAGGATGCGCCGCACCACGATGTCCGTCGTCTCGTTCGTCATGAGTGCTCTCCCCTGTCTCGTGTCTTCTCGATGTGCGCGGCCAGCTTGTCCATCCGCGCGGCCCACTGCCTGGCGCGGTCGGCCAGCCAGCCCTCCACCCCGGCGAGCGCCGAGGCGTCCAGCCGGTAGACGCGCTGCTGCGCCCGCTTCTCGACGGTCACCAGGCCCGCCTCGCGCAGCACCTTCAGGTGCTGGGAGATGGCGGACGCGCTGCTCGGGAACTCCGCACCGATCTCCCCCGCGGCCAGCTCGCCGTGCCGGGCGAGCAGGTCGACGATGGCCGCCCTGGTGGGGTCGGCCAGCGCGGCGAAGGCGGTGGTGGGGGTGGTCATGGGTCGATAATACAGCGATGGCTTAATTAAGACAATACCGAAGTACGGGGCACTGCGTTCAGTACGGCTGCACCTCGAGCTCGGTGGCGAACGTGCGGAACCGGTCGCGATCGGAGTGCATCGTCCAGAGCAGATCGGCCAGGACCTCCGGGTCCTTCTGGCCGTCGCCGCGGATGATCCCGCCCGGGATGATGAGCTGCGCGACGTGGATGTCCGTGTCCCGCAGCGCCTGGTCGAGCATCTCCGCGTACGCCGTCTCACCCGCGAACGCGATCGACGTGCCCGCGAAGTGCTGCACCGGCTGGACGGCGCTGCCGCCGTTGACGAAGAGGATCGTTCCGCGGCCGAGGACGCGCATCCCCTGGAGCACCTGGTGCACCGCCGCGACCGGCCCGAGCACCGAGAACTCGAACGCGGCCCGGATGTCGTACACGGTCGACTCCAGCACCGGTCGCAGGAAGTCCTTCGCCGGCAGCGGGTTGTAGCTGAGCACCTCGATCGGGCCGAGCTCCTGCGCGGCGAGGTCGAGCGCCGTCACGAGCGCCTCGGGATCGCGCACGTTGGCGGCGAACCCTTTCGCGGTGATGCCGTCTGCGGCGAGGTCGGCCGCGAGGGCGTCGAGCCGCTCCTGGCTGCGGGAGATGAGCGCGACGCTGAAGCCTTCACGCCCGAAGCGCCGGGCGAGGGACTCGCCGAGCTGACGGCCTGCACCGATGATCGCCAGAGTAGTCATGCGACTACGCTACCCGGGACGTCGCGCCTGATAGTCCGCACACGAACGGCCCCGTTCCCCCTCCCGGTAAGAATCCGTCAAGAAATCGCGGGGAGGGTGAACCGTGGGGGTCACTCGACAGAAAGTGGCGGAGCGGGATTCATGAGTTCGTTGATGCGCAGGGTGCGTACTCTGCGCGCTCCCGCCCTGGAGTCGCCGGTCATCGCACGCGGCCGCGCGACGCGGCGAGCGCTGCTGCGCCCCTACGCCATGAGCGACCTCCACGACTGGACCGCCATCGAAGAGGATGCGACTGTCCGCGAGGCGCTCGGCTGGCCGACCAGGGACGCGGCCGAGGCCGTCGAGCACCTCCGTGCCAGGACCCACCACACGGTCCTCCGTCACGTCGGGGACCTCCTCGTGCTGGCGGCCGAGTACCAGGGCCACGTCGTCGGCGACGTGTCGCTGCACCTGCGGACGATCGCTCCGGCCACCCGGTCCGTCGAGATCGGCTGGCTCCTGCGTTCGGGCTTCCGCGGGCACGGTCTTGCGACGGAGGCTGCCGACGCGATCCTCGGCGTCGCCTTCGAGGAGGCCGGGGCGACCCTCGTCGTGGCGGTCGTCTCCAGCGCCAACGCGTCGTCGGCGAAGCTGGCGCTGCGGCTGGGGTTCCGGCTGGCCGCCTTCCGCGGCGACGCGACCACGTTCGTCCTGTCCCGGGAGGACTACGCCGACCGATCGCGACTCACCACGGAGCGGCGGCCGGGCGAAGGGAGCGCGGAGTAGTGGCGGCCGCTCTCGTCACCGCCCGGGCGACCGCCCCGGCCCGAACGGCCGCGCCGCCCTTGCAGGCCCGGCGCCACCTCATCACCCTCCTGCTCCTCCTCGGGTCCACCGCGATCCTCTACAGCTGGAATCTGGCGACGAGCGGGTACTCCGACTACTACTCCACCGCCGCGAAGAGCATGTCGCTGAGCTGGAAGGCGTTCTTCTTCGGCGCGTTCGATCCGCAGGCCACGATCACCCTGGACAAGCTCTCCGGCTTCCTCATCCCGCAGGCGCTGTCGGCGCGGATGTTCGGGTTCAGCTCCTGGTCGCTCGCCCTCCCGCAGGTGCTGGAGGGCCTGGTGACCGTCGCCGCCGCCTACTACGTCTTCCTCCGCTGGAGCGGATGGCTCGGCGCGCTGGTGGGCGCGCTGACGCTCGCGACGGCCCCGCTCATGGTGTCGATGTTCTCCCACGGGATGGAGGACGCCATGCTGACGATGTTCACGACGCTCGCGCTGGCCGCCTGGCAGCGCTCGGTCGACACCGGCCGCCCGGGATGGCTGCTCGCCACTGGGGCCATGGTCGGCCTCGGATTCCAGGCGAAGATGGGCGAGGCGTGGCTGGTGCTCCCTGCGCTGTTCGTCGCGTACCTCTGGCTGAGCGGCCGGCCGCTGCGCGCGAAGCTCCGCGATGTGTTCTGGAGCGCGGTCGTCACGATCGTCGTCTCGTTCTCCTGGATGACGGCGATGGCCCTCGTCCCGTCGTCCCAGCGTCCCTACGTCGACGGCACGACGGACAACAATGTCTTCGCGATGGTCCTGGGCTACAACGGCGTCGACCGCTTCGTGCGGAACCTCATCCCCGGCTCCCTCCCGGGCGATCCGCTGTACCACCCGGTCGGCAACGCCGCGATCGTCGGGTCCGTGCCCGGGCCGATCGGCCACACGCCGATCAAGTTCCTGCTCCCGCAGTACGCCACCCAGATCGGCTGGCTGTTCCCCCTCGCCGCCGCGGGCCTCATCCTCGGCATCGTGGCGCTGCGGGGGGAGCGTCGGCGGACGGGATCGCCGCAGCGCGGCGGGCTCCGGGCCGGAATCATCATGTGCTCGGCGCTGCTGGTCACCGTCGGGGCCGTGCTGAGCGGGATGAGCCTCCCGCACACGGCGTACCTCACGGCCCTGATGGTGCCCGTCGCGGGCCTCGCCGGGATCGGGGCCGTGCTGCTCGTGCGCACCTTCCGCGAGAGCTCCGCGATCCGGTTCGCCCTTCCGGCGGTGCTCGCCGTCCAGACGCTCTGGTGCCTGTACCTCCTGAACAGCTTCCCCGAGTTCGCGGCCCCGCTGACGGCGCCGGTCGCGGTGCTCGGCCTGGGAGGCGCGGCACTGCTCGCGGTCGTCGCGCTCCGCGGGGGTGGAGCACGCCTGCCCGTGGCCGTCGCCGCCGCTGTCGCCGTGGCCGGGGCGCTGCTGACGCCGGCGGCCTGGACGCTCTCGACGCTCGACCCCACGTACGCCGGGACGGCGGACGACGCCTACGGCGGCCCCCAGGTCGCCGTCGTCGCTGCGCGAAAACTCGTCCGCCAGTCCGCCTACGGAATCGGGCTGGACTCCAACGTCGGAGTGCAACCCACCGAGACGATCGAAGCGTCCGCGTTCGACTACGCGAGCCGGGAGAGCGGCGCGGGCAGCAGGTGGGCGCTCGCCACCGACTCGTGGCGGAGCGCGGCGCCGCTGATCCTGCGCGGGCAGTCGCGCGTGCTTCCCATCGGCGGGTACACCTCCCGCATCCCCTCACCCACGGCTCAGGCCCTGCGCGAGTTCGTCGCCGTCGGGAGTCTGGGGTTCGTCCTCCTGACCCCGGGCGCAGCGAAGACCGGTGTCTACAACCCCAACCTCAGCGCGATCACCGACTGGGTCCAAGGCCGGTGCCACCTGGTGGACCAGCAGCGCTACCTCCCCGGCAGCCTGAGACTCGCTGGCGCTCGCGACCTGCAGGAACGCCTGTACGACTGCCGGCCGGCCGGCTGACGCTCGTCGGATCCGCCCTCCCTCACCTGGGCACCACCTGAGCGAAGCCTCCCGGAAGCCTGCGATCGGCTTGACCCTGCCACGGCCGCGTCTACCGTGTCACGGCATCACTCGCGTCCCGCGGCGGAGACCCCTACTCCGCACCGCATGGCGCATAGGAAGGTACCGATGTCGTTACTGAAGAAGCTGCTCGTCGCCGCCACCGCGGCGGCCCTCGGGTCGTTGGCGATCGCCCTGCCCGCCCAGGCGGACACCGTCTCCGTCTCGCCCCCCGGCGCCAACGACTGGTCGTGCGTACCGTCCGCCGCCCACCCCTACCCGGTGATCCTGGTGCCGGGGACGTTCGAGAGCATGGCGAAGAACTGGTCCGCCATGTCCCCCGTGCTCAAGCAGGCGGGCTACTGCGTGTTCGCCCTGGACTACGGGCAGTACAACGGCGTGGACGCGTCCGGCCCGATCGCCCAGTCCGCCCAGCAGCTCTCGCCGTTCGTGGACGCCGTGCTGGCCTCCACGAAGGCCAAGCAGGTCGACCTGGTCGGTCACAGCCAGGGCGGCATGATGCCGCGCTACTACCTGGGCTTCCTCGGCGGGGCCGCGAAGGTGCATCAGCTCATCGGGATCGCGCCCTCCAACCACGGCACCCACGGCGTCATCGTCCCGGGACCGGACGGGCTGCCGGCGCTCACCAGCGCGGACCCGTCCGCGTGCCCGGCGTGCGCCGACCAGACCGCGGGCTCGGCGTTCCTGCAGAAGCTGAACTCGATCGGCGACACCGTGAGGGGACCGAGCTACACCGTGATCTCGACCACCCACGACGAGGTGGTGACGCCGTACCAGAGCCAGGCCCTGAGCGGCTCGCCGACGCAGGTCACCAACACCGTCATCCAGGACAAGTGCCCGGCCGACCCGATCGAGCACGACCAGTCCCCCAACGACCCGGTCGTGCAGCAGCTCGTGCTGGAGGCGCTCAGCGTGCCGAACGGCCCCGCCGACCCGGCCTACCAGCCGAACTGCGCCGGCTGACCGGAGTCTGACGCTTCGTCACAGCGGCATGCCTGCGCCGGTCTCCACGAAGCGGCGCAGGCTGCCGACGACGAAGTAGTCCCACCCCGCGGAGCAGGCGTCGTAGCACTCCTTCGCCGGCGTGAGGCCCTCGTGGGTGAAGGTCAGGCGCGTCCCGTCGCCGGACGGCTGGAGGTCGAACACGATCCGCGTGCCGGTCCACGGGTCGGGCTCGTCCACGAAGCCGAGTTCGCTGTCGATCACGTCCCAGACGATGCGGCGCCCCGGATCGAACACGGTGACGCGCTGCGTGCTGTCGTGGAGGTCGCGGTAGCGGTAGGTGAACTCGTCCCCCACCCGCTCCGCCTCGCCTGTGACGTCGCCGAGCCACCAGCGGCCGACGTCCGCGATTGCGGCGGAGACCTCGCCCGGACTGCGGTCGAGGTCGATCGTGGTGGTGTAGTCGGTGGCGGTCTGTGTGGTCATGGTGCTCTCCGTTCTGTGCGCGGATCGTCGACCCGCTGTTGTCGATTCACCGGGGTAGACGCCGGCAGGCGCGAGAACTGGTCACGCGTTCCTCGACCAGTTCTCGGCGTCCCCGGTGTCGACACAAGGGAGGCGGACGACCAGAATCGGATCGCCGGGAGATGAGGGACGATGGACGACCAGCTGCTCCACGCCGCGCTCGGCGGCGACCGCGCCGCGTTCGACGCACTGACCGCGCCGCACCGCCGCGAGCTGCACGTGCACTGCTACCGGATGCTCGGCTCGGTGCAGGACGCGGAGGACGCCGTGCAGGACACCCTGCTGAGCGCCTGGCTGGGCTTGCCTGGATTCGAGGGCCGGTCGTCGTTGCGGACCTGGCTCTACCGGATCGCGACGAACCGGTGCCTCAACGTGCTCCGCGCCGGACGCCGCAGGCCGGTCGAGGCGGACTCCCCCGTCGCCCGGCCCACCGCGCTCGGCGAGGTGTCCTGGCTGGAGCCGTACCCCGACTCGCTGCTCGACGGCCTCCCCGACGACGCCCCTGGCCCGGAGGCGCAGTACGAGTCGCGGGAGGCGGTCACGCTCGCGTTCACGCGCGCCCTCCAGTTGCTGCCGCCCTCCCAACGGGCCGCGCTCGTCCTCCGCGACGTGCTCGGCTACCCCGCGTCGGAGGCCGCCGACCTCCTCGGCGTGACGGTCGACTCCCTCAACGGCGCACTGAAACGCGCTCGCGCGACACTCGCGGACGCCCCGCCCGCCGTCGACCCGATCGACCCCGACCCGGAGCTCCTGGAGCGCTTCGTGACCGCGTTCACGTCCGGCGCGGTCGAAGACCTGGTCGCCCTGATGTCGGACGACGTCTGGGTGCGGATGCCGCCACTCCCGTTCGAGTACCGCGGGCCCGACGCGGCGGCGGCGTTCTTCGGCCCGATGACCGACCACCGCCGCACGATCGAGCGGATGGTGCCGACCGGCGCCAACGGGCAGCCGGCGTGGGGCGAGTACGTGCGCGACCCGGTGTCGGGCGACCTCCACCTGGTGGGGGTGCTGGTGATCGGGCTGGTCGGCTGCCGGGTGGCGGAGGTGACGCACTTCGAGCCGGGGGCCGGCGCGTGGCTGGGGTTGCCGCGGCGGTTGGCGGGGTGAGGGGACGGCTCCCGAGCCTTAGCGGGCGCGACCGAGCGAGAGCCACGAGCTCCGGTCCGGACGCCGGGAGCCGAGGATCGCCGCGCCGAGGGCGCCGCCCAGGTCGCCCAGCTCGGACACCCGCACCGGCGGGGGCGCGACGTAGGTCGTGACCTCGCTGAGCCGGGCGCGGAGCGCTGCGCCGAACGCCGGATAGTACGTCGCAGCGCTGCCGCCGAGGATGACGCACGCCGAGCGGTGCACCGTCAGCAGGTCCAGGAGACCGTCGCCGATCCCGCTCCCGTAGTCGTCGAACATCGCGGTCGCGGACTGGTCTCCGGCGAGCGCACGATCGTAGACCGCCACGATGTCCTGCTGGCCTCCGGAGGGCCGCGAGAGGAGCGCGCTCGCCGACCGCTGGAGCGCCGTCCGCGAGCCCACCTGCTCCAGGCAGGCGGTGCGACCGCAGTAGCAGGGAGCGTTGCGTCCGGAGAGGCTGAGGTGGCCGGCCTCCGGGTGGACGCCGTCCGCGCCGCGGACAGGTTCGCCGTCGATGAGCGGCGCGACGCCGACGCCGGTTCCCAGGGTCAGCATCAGCACGCTGCGGAAGGGGCGCCCGGCTCCCACCGCGGCCTCCCCGATCGCGGCGGTCACCGCGTCGTTGTCGACGGCGACCGGTGCGTCGAAGGCGGCGCCGAGCGGCCCGGCGAGGTCGACGCCCGTGAACGCGGGCAGCGTGTCGGGGTTCCGGATGATCCCCTCCGCGTCGATGGGCCCGCTCGCGCCGATCCCGATCGAGCGGACGGCCGCAGGGCCGGCCAGCGATCCGACCCGCTCGGCGAGGAACGCGACCGCCGCGTCGCCGGGGAGGTCAGCGGGCGTCGGGACGACCAGCTGCGCCACGGTGTCCCCGAAGCCGTCGAGGGCCACGAGCCGCGTGCCCGTTCCGCCGAGGTCGATGCCGATGGCGAGCTCGCCGCCGGGCGGTGCCGATTCCGTGGCGCTCACAGCGTGGTCGTGACCTTGCTGCCGAACGCGAACGCGCCAGGCACGACGCCGTTCGCCCGCGCGAGGTCGACCGCGACGAGCTCCGCCACGACCGCGCCGGTCGCGAGCCGGGTCAGCGACGGCCCGTCGGGCATCCGCACGGTCGTCGCACCCTCCACCTGGAGGTCGCCGACCAGGACGACGTGGGCGCCGCTCTCCACGAGGTCCCCTGCGAGGCGGATTGTGCTCTGGTCGTCGTCCGACTCGTAGGCGCCGTAGAGGAAGGCCGTCATGCCGGGACCGGCGAGCTCGAACGGCCCATGCCGGAACTGACCGCCGACGTAGCCCTCGATCGCGACCTTGGACGACTCCTTGGTGATGAGACCGGCCAGCAGGGCGGTCGCCGCGTCGTCGCGCTTGGCGACCGCGGCGAGCCGGGGGCGCGCCGGGGACAGCGTCCGGGACGCGAGGTCGCTGTCGACTCCGCGGGCGAGCTGTGCTTCGACCGCGTCCGCCGCGGCTGCGATCTCCGCCTCCACGACGGCCGGGTCCTCCCCCGTGAGCACCGCTGCGAGGCGCCGGTGCACCGCGAGCGTGTTGAGGTAGCTCTTCGTGCTCACCGTGGCCTCGTCGCCGCTCAGGAGCGGGAGGTACACGTCGGACTGCAGTGCTAGGGGGCTCGCCGGGTCGGCCGCGATCCCCGCCAGGAGACCCGCGCGCAGCCGGCCGGCCTCCAGGCGGTCGAGGAGCTCGACGACCTCGCCGCTGGCGCCCGACTGGGAGGTGGCGACGAGAAGCGTGTCCGGGGTGAGCAGCTCCGGGGAGTCCAGCAGCTCGCCGGCGTCGATGCGCCAGGCGTCGAGCCCGGCGCGGACGGCGCTGCGCCAGGTCGGGATGCTCGCGAAGTGCGAGCTGCCCATGCCGGTGAACACGATCCGGTCCCAGCGGCGCGCGCCGAGGGCGGCGAGCTCCGGAACGGGGCCGGCTGCGGCGAGCCGGCGCAGGGCGGCGGGCTGCTCCAGGATGTCCTCTTCGAAGGGGGTGAGCGTCGTCATGGTCGGTCTCCTCAGCGTGCGTCAGCGATGGTGGCTGCGGCGTCGAGGACGCGCGCGCCGAGCATCCGGTTCGCGACGTTCACCCCGATCATCGCCGTGGGCAGGTTGATGTTGCCGCGCGTGATCGTCGGCATGATGGAGGCGTCCGCGACGTAGAGCCCGCTGATCCCGTGCACTGCGCCGTCGCTGCCGACGACGGCGAGCGGGTCGGACGCAGGGCCCATCTTGCAGGTGCCGGCCGGGTGGCAGTAGTTGACGATGTCGTCCAGCGGGTCGGCGTCGCCGACGCGCTCGCCGAGCACCTCGGCCAGCCCCGGCTGCGACACCATCGACTCCAGCAGGCCGAGGGCCTCCCGCAGCACGGTGCGGTCGTGACCCTCGGGGTCGGACCCGTAGCGGTGGTCGATCACGGGCTCCGCGATGTCGAGGTCGGGGCCGAGCGTGACGCTGCCCTCCGAGCGGGCGCGCATCGCCCCGCCGTAGAGCGTGATCGGCGGGAGGCCGGGGTGGCCACTGTTCGCTCCGGCGACCATGAACACGTGGATGTCGTAGGGCCCGTCGTCGCACACGCTCGACCGGGCGCGGCCGACCGTCTGCTCGTCCGGGTTCCAGTCGAGCGCCGCGAGCTCGTCCACCAGACCGGGCTGGCCGGCGAAGTCGAGCTGGACACACTCGTGGTCCAGGAGGTGTTTTCCGACGCCGGGCACATCGGCGACCACCGGGATGCCGAGCGCCGTCAGCTCCGCGGCGGGGCCGACGCCCGAGCGCAGCAGGAGGGCGGGCGAGTGGTACGCGCCCGCGGCGAGGACGACCCGACCCGCGTCGATGTGGGCGACGCCCGACGCGCTCGTGACGAACGCCCCGGTGACGCGGGCGCCGTCGAAGCTGAGGGCGGTGACGGTGACGCCGCCGGCGATGGTCAGGTTGGTCCGGTCGCGCACCGGGTCGAGGAAGGCGAACGCGCTGTTCCAGCGCACGCCGTCCGAGACGTTGACCGGCATCGGGCCGATGCCCTCCGCGGCCTCCAGGTCGTCGAGGTCGTCGGCGAATGGCAGGCCCGCGGCCACCCCGGCCTCCACGAACGCCCGCTGCGGCGGGGTGAGCTCCGGCATCGTGTAGCGGCGGACGCGGAACCGCTCCCGCACCGCGTCGAGCAGCGGAGCGACGTCGTCGGCCGACCAGCCCGGGTTGCCGAGGCCCGCCCACTCGTCGTACTCGAACCGGGCGCCGACCGACGCCGTGCAGCCGTTGTGGGCGGAGCAGCCGCCGATGATCCGGGCGCGCGGGAGGTCGAGGCTCCCCTCGCCCGACGAGCGTGCGGTGCGGAGGTCGTAGTCGTGCGACAGCGGGATCGAGCGCGCGTCGAGCATGTCCGACGGCCAGGCCTCCCGGTCGAACGCACCGTAGTCGGGGCCGGCCTCCACGAGGAGCACGGTCTCGTCGCTCTGGGCGGCCAGCGTGCCGGCGAATGCGGCGCCGCCGGTGCCGCCGCCGATGACGAGGGTGTCGACGCGGGTGGGGAGTGCGGAAGGAGTGGTGTTCATGGTGTTCCTTGGATCATGCGATCAGCAGCTCGGTGCCTGACACCGAGAGCTCGCGCTTCTGTTCGGAGGTGATCGCCGCGTCGGTGACGATGGCGGCGACCTGGTCGAGGCCGCAGATGCGGGCGAACGCCTCGCGGCCGAACTTGGAGGAGTCGACGGCCGCGATGGTCCGTCGGGAGGCGGCGAGGCTCGCGCGCTTGATGGCGGCGTCCTCGATGTTCCACTCGGTGAACCCGGCGGAGGCGTCGACGGCGGAGGCCGTCATCACGTAGAGGTCGTAGCGGAAGTTCTGCAGGGCGCGCTCCGCCTCCGAGCCGATGATGCTCGACTCGCCCGTCCGGATGAGGCCGCCGGGGATCATCACCCGGGTGGCGGACTCCGCGGAGAGGATGTCGGCGACGCGGAGGTTCAGAGCGCAGACGGTGATGTTGCGGCCCACGAGCTCCTCCGCGATGGCCAGGCCGGTCGTCCCGCCGTCGAGGATGACCGTCTGGCCGTCGAGCACCTGCTTGGCGACGGCGATGGCGATCTGCCGCTTCGACTCGCTGTTGGTGCGGGAGCGGAGGCCGAACGGCGGCTCGAAGCTGCCGCTCGCCGCCGGGGCGGCGCCGCCGTGGGTGCGGACGACCACTCCGGCGGCGGCGAGCTGGTTGAGGTCGCGGCGGATGGTCATCTCCGACACGTCGAACCGGGCGCTGAGCTCCGCGATCGTGGCCTCGCCGCGGCGGGCGAGCTGCTCGAGGATCTGCTGCTGGCGGGTTTCGGCGTTCATCGTGGCCTCCTGCTGTTCTGGTGTTCCGGTCCGGGATCAGTCAACCTCAGGCAGCTCCCCTGCACGTGCCATCCAGCCCCGATTCCCCGGACGGAGGTTGCGGCCGATCAGGATGGCGAGGCCGATGACCACATACAGCACGGCGATGAACGGCGCGAGCAGGACGGGGAAGGCCGGGAGCGGAACGATGCTGTAGTAGGCGATCAGCAGCAGGGCGACGGTCGAGACGATCGGGGCGACGACGTACGCCCAGACGTTGAACTCCTCCGGGTGGCGCCGGCGGAAGAACAGGAACGCGGCGACGTTCATCAGGATGAAGATCGGGATGTAGACGAAGGTCCCTGCGGTCCCGAGCAGGTTGAACAGGTTGTACGGGCCGAGCGGGAGTCCGACCGCGAGGCAGATCACGACCGCCACGATCGACTGCACGTAGACCGCGACGACCGGGGTGCGGTGCTTGCGCTGAACGGTCGCCAGCACGGACGGGAGCGCGCCGGTGCGGGCGATCCCGAAGATGGTGCGCGTGGCACTGGTGGTGCAGGCGATGCAGACACCGAGTCCGGAGTTGACCAGGGCGATCAGGATGATGATCGAGGCGCCGTCGAAGAGCCGATCGGCGAGGACGAACGCGGGAGCGGTCGGCGAGGACGCCAGCTTGGGGAGGTTGTCGGTTCCCCAGCCGATCTGCAGGCCCCACGCGGTGACGACGTAGAAGATGCCGATGAGGGTGAGGGACCCGATGATCGCCTTGGGGACGATGCGCTTGGGATCCCGGGACTCCTCCCCGACCGCCGCCGCGCTCTCGAAACCGGTGAACGCGAAGATCGACAGCACGATCGCGAGGAAGAATCCGGAGCCGTTCGTGATGTTGGCCGGGTTGAACCCGCTGAGGTTGACGCCGCCGGGGCCCGGCTTGATCAGTCCGGAGAGGGCGAGCCCGAGTCCGACGATCATCTCGAAGCAGGTCATCACGACCAGGAACTTGATGGAGATGACGATGCCGCGGTAGGCGCAGGCGAAGCAGACCGCGAGGATGGCCACGGCGTAGACCCACCACGGAACATCGAACCCGTACTTGCCCGACAACTCGTCCTGGAGGACGGCGCCGGTGAACGCGGCGAGCGCCGCCGGCACGACGGTCACCATGATCGCGTACAGCCATCCGGTCATGAACCCGGCCCGCGGGCCGATGCCCGCCGAGACGTAGGTGTAGAAGCCGCCGGCGGACGGGAGGTGCCGTGCCAGCCCCCGCATCGGCACCGCGATGATGAGGCAGACGAGGAAGGCCGCCAGGTAGGTCAGGGGCGCGGTGACGCCGGCCTGGCCGGTGGTGAAGGCGATCGTGTAGAAGATGCCGAGGGTCGGCGAGATCTGGGCGATGGACTGCATCAGGGTGCCGCCGAGCCCGATGGAGCCTCGGTTGAGCCCGGAGGGGAGCTCTGGCTCCTCCACCGACGAGGCTTCGTACTGGGTTGCTGACATTGCGCTCTCCTTTGAACCGGGTGCACCAACTGTAACACGCATGGTGTTCATTCGCACAAGTGTTTTGTTCGAGTTGGTGTTGGTTGTTCGGAGTGACGGTCGCTGCTCACCTCATCGGTCGATCTACTTCTGCATCTTCTCCGGGTGACGCGTCCTCGGCGAGGACACCCGGAGTCGATGCGAAGATGTCGAGCCCGAGCGAGTGGGAGAGGAATCGCGCGGCGCGCTGCCCCCGCACGCTGTTGCCGGCTGGGTCGAGGCGTGGGGAGAAGGTTCCGAGTCCGCCCTTGCCCGGAGCAACCGTGACGATTCCGCCCGAGACACCGCTCTTGGCAGGGATGCCCACCTCGAACAGCCAGTCCCCCGAGAACTCGTACAGTCCGCTCGTCGCCATCACGGCGAGCGTGTCGCGACAGACGGATGCATCGATCACTTGCTCGCGGGTGATCGGGTTGACACCTCCGTCAGCGAGAGTGGCGGCCATGACGGCAAGATCCTCTGCGGTCACCAGGAGCGAGCACTGCCTCGTGTAGACGTCGGTCGCCTCCACCGGGTCGAACTCCATCCGCCCATAGCTCTGGAGGAGCCGGGCGATCGCCATGTTGCGCTGGTTGGTGGCCGACTCCGATGCGTAGACATCGCGGTCGATCTCGAGCGGTCGCCCGGCGAAGCGTGAGAGCCCGCGTTGCACGAAGTCCCACTTCTCCGCGGCCGTCGAGCCGGGCGCGAGGCTCGTCGTCGTGATCGCGCCGGCGTTCACGAGCGGATTCCTCGGGTCGCCGTCGCTCAGTTCGAGGGCCATCACGGAGTTGAACGGGAGGCCCGTGTTGTTCACGCCGACCCGGCGCGACACTTCCGAGTGGCCGAGTTCGTGGCAGACCAGGGCGAACACGAACACCTTGGAGATCGATTGGATCGAGAAGGTGTGGGCGGAGTCGCCGACACTGGTCGTGAGCCCATCGACACTGCACACGCTGATACCGAAGAGGGCCGGGTCTGCTTCGCCGAGCGTGGGGATGTAGTCGGCGACCTTCCCGTCATCCAGGCCGCGGTAGCGCTCGTGGGCGGTCTCGATGAGTGCGTGGACCCGCCCGACATCCGGAAGGGTGCCGGTGGAAACGGCCTTCTCCTGCGCGGGCAGTTCGTCCCGATGGACGGCGTCCGTCGAAAAATCGGGCAGCGGTGTCTGTCGTTCGATATAGGCCATCCGGTCCTCCCTCACGATCGCCCCAGGGCAACCAGGGGCGCCCCTGCACGCACATGATAGCTCCGCGATCTACCGCCTCTGTCGTCTAGCTCTGCAGGATGGGCTTCCACGCACCCATGGCGACCTCCTCAGAGGACCCGTCGACACCGAAGCGGTCGAACCAGGAGGTCTCGAGCAGCGGCGATGCTCGCGCGGAGGGTGGCTCTCGTCACCGTCCCGGGTCGTGAAGCCCGCGGTCGTGATCTGCTGCGACCACCATCACCCGCGCATACTCATCGAGCCACTGCTGCTCGAGCACGGGGTCGAGTTCGCCGACCAGCACGTCGACGCCGAAGCCTTCCTCCAGGGCGACGAAACCGCGCGCCAGCACCTCGGCCGGCTGCCGGAGACGGAAGCGCCCCGACGCCTCGCACTCGCGCAGCACGCGCTCGTAGAGCGCAGCCTGTCGCGCGATCAGTGCAACGTGCTCGGCCGCCGCCGCGTCGTTGCGCAGCACGATCGGCGTCAGCTCGTAGAGCAGGCGGCTGGCCTCCTCCGCGTGGCCGGGCCACGGGATCCCGGACCGGATGCACGCGGCGAGCTTCGCCTCCGGGGAGTCCGCGGCCTGCACATGGGCCTCGCGCAGCGCGATGTACTCCTCGCCGCCCTGGGCGAAGGCGGCGGTGTACAGCTCCCGCACGTCGGGGTAGTAGTAGAGCACCGAGGCGGAGGTCAGGCCGGCCTCCTCGGCGATGTCGGCCAGCCGCAACCCGCTCGCCCCGTGCCGGAGCACTGCGCTGGAGGCTGCGGCGATGAGCTGGTCGCGACGTTTGGTCTGTTCCTTCGGCCGGGCCATACGTCGATAGTGACACACCGGCGCGAGCCGGGAGGGAGTCCTGGCCGAACGCTTGACAGTTGCGAGTTAATTACATAAATTTCGTTTAATTTATTCGTCGCCCCTCGAGGGGCCTTCGCGGAATCCGGTTGATGATGACCCGACCCCTGTCCCTGGCCCTGGTGCAAGCACCAGCAGCCCCGCACCACGACGTCGGCGCGTTCGCCGAAGGGCTCGGGCGCCTCACGCGCTCGCTCCCCGGCACGCACCTCTTCGCCTACCCTGAGCTGCACCTCGCTGACGCCGGGGCCGACGACGCTCCGTCCGACGCCGCCGAGCGCATCGAGGCGCTCGCCCAGCCGCTCGACGGCCCGCTCGACCGGCAGCTCGCCGAGGTCGCGGGCGACCTCGGCGTCTGGCTGATCCCCGGCACCTTCTACGAGCGCGGGGAGGACGGGCGGGTGTACAACACCGCGACGGCCTACTCCCCCGAGGGTCGCCGCGTCGCGTCCTACCGTAAAGTGTTCCCCTGGCGCCCGTACGAGACGGTCGCCGCCGGATCGGACTTCGTCGTGTTCGAGATGACCGGCCACGGCCGCGTCGGACTGTCGATCTGCTACGACGCGTGGTTCCCCGAAAGCAGCCGCCAGCTCGCCTGGATTGGGGCGGAGCTCATCGTCAACGTGGTCCGGACCCCCACCGCGGACCGCGCCCAGGAGGTGACCATCGCCAAGGCGAACGCCATCGTGAACCAGGTCTTCGTGGCCAGTGTCAACGCGGCCTCCCCGGACGGTATCGGCCGCAGCCTCCTGGTCGATCCTCAGGGGCGCGCGCGGGTGGAGTCGTCGAGCTCCGAGTCCGTGGTGCTCACCGACACGATCGATCTGGACGAGGTCGGGCTGGTCCGCCAGTTCGGCACGGCGGGGGTCACCCGGCCGTGGCGGCAGTTCGACGGGGACGACGCGAGCATCGAGCTCCCGCTCTACGACGGCCGCATCTCGGCGTCGCGCTGGGCTCCGCGCTCCGCGATCCTCGAGGAGGTCGGCGCATGAGCGCGACACCGCACCTGAACGCCAAGCTCTCGCTGTCCTCCATCGTCCTGTTCGGCGTCGCCTACATGTCGCCTGCGATCGTCATGCTGACCTTCGGCGTCATCGCCGGCGCGAGCAACGGTACGTCGCCGACGTCGTACATCATCGCGGCCGCCGCGATGTCGCTGACCGCTCTGAGCTACGGGAGGATGGCGCGGCTCTACCCCGCGTCGGGCTCCGCCTACACCTATGCGCGCAGGACCATCGGCGCGAATGTCGGCTTCCTGGTCGGCTGGGCGATCCTACTCGACTACTTCTTCCTGCCGATGGTGGCGTGGCTGATCCAGTCCGTCTACCTCAACGCGCAATTCCCCGGCGTGCCGGTGTGGGTCTGGCTGATCATCAACATCGTGGTCACGACGATCGTCAACGGCCTCGGCATCGTGCTGGCCGACCGTGTCAACAAGACGCTGATGACGCTGACCGGCCTCGGCATCGCGGCCTTCATCGTGCTCTGCGTCGGCCACCTGACCACGACGCATGTGGCCTCGGTCACCGCGCCGCTGTGGAACTCCACCAGCACGATCGCCGCGGTCTCGGCCGGTGCTGCCATCGCGGCATACTCGTTCCTCGGGTTCGATGCGATCAGCACGCTGAGCGAGGAGACGGTGAACCCGGAGCGCAACATCCCGCGCGGCATCTTCCTCGCCGTCGTGATCGGCGGGCTGATCTTCGTGGTCGTCTCGTACGTCATGCAGCTCGTGCACCCCGGCGGAACCTTCAAGGACCCGTCGACGGCCTCCTACGCGATGTCCGTCCTCGTCGGCGGCAAGGTCTTCGCCGACATCGTGAACCTGGTCATCATCGTTGGCGGCTTCGCGTCGGCCATGGCCATCCAGGCCAGCACGAGCCGGCTGATGTACGTGATGGGCCGCGACGGCGTGCTGCCGCGGCGCTTCTTCGGCCGACTCGACGCCCGGTTCAACACGCCGCTGCTGAACCTGATCCTGATCGGCGTCGTCGCGATGTTCGGACTCGGGCTCTCCCTCGACACAGCGACGTCGTTCATCAACTTCGGTGCGTTCCTGACCTTCACGATGGTCAACGTCTGCGTGATCGTCCACTTCGTCCGACAGCGCCGGAATCACGAACGTCCGTCGATCACGAAGTTCCTCGTCCTGCCGGCCCTGGGCGCACTGGTCGACCTCTACCTGCTGACGCAGCTCGGACCGATCGCCCTTTATCTCGGGATCGGCTGGCTGATCATCGGCGTGCTCTACCTCGCGGTGCTCACCCGCGGCTTCCGTCGCCGTCCGCCGGAGATGCGCGCAGACGACACCGACGTCGCCGACCGGCGGGAGCCTGTGCCGGAGAGCTGATCGGGACCGTCTGCGCCCGCGCGTCGCCAGGCGCGCGGGCGCAGACGGTCGATCTCGGCCTGCCTCCACGGTCAGTTCTGCATGACGGGCTTCCAGGCGCCCGTGGCGACCTCCTCGGACGACTCGTCGACGCCGAACCGGTCGAACCGGAAGGTCTCGAGCACCGGTGACGGCGCTCCCGTCAGGATCTCCTCGGCTGCGAGCTCACCCAGGGCGAGGCCGAGCGTCGCGCCCGAGTGGGTGAACAGCGCGTAGAGGCCCGGGATCGAGGGGACCGGTCCGACCACCGGCTCACCGTCGCCGGGGATCGGCTTCAGCCCCGCCCCCACCCGGTTGACCGTCAGGCTCGGGTTTCCGCTCAGGACCTTCGATGCCTCCTCGAGCAGCCCCTGTACCGACTCTTCCGGGATCACGAGCGATCCGTCTGCCGCGATCACGATCGACTGCTCCGCCCAATCGGCGTCGAGGACCAGGCGTCCGTCCGGGGTGGGCCGGATCGCGACGCGCGGGGTGTTGAGCACCGTCGTGACTTCGACCTCCACCGGGTCGGTGAACACGACGAAGGCGGCAGGGGTGGAGTCGGGGACCGTCACGCCCAGCGCTGCGAGGTCGCGAGGGACGCTCGGACCGGTCGCCAGTACGACATGGTCGGCCGACAGGCGTGTGCCGTCCGCCAGGACAACGCCGGCGGCTTCGCCGTCGACGATGTCCACGCGGGCCTCTCCGACGCCTTCGCGGATCGTCGCGCCGTGCTCGACCGCCTCCGCGGCGAGCGCGGCGATCACGTCCGGCAGGCTGACCCAGCCTTCGCCGGCGTTGAAGATGGCACCCTCTTCGGCGACGGAGGCGACATCAACATCGGGGGCGAACCGGGGCACGTCCGCGCGGTCGACCCAGACCGAGTCGTAGCCGTTGGCGCGCTCGAACGCGAAGGTCTCGCGGAAGCTCTCGCCCTCGCCGGCCCACTTCATCGCACCGTCGAATCGCACGAACCGGTGGCCCTCCGGATGACGCTCGCGCCAGGTGCGATAGCGGTCGAGCGCGACGAGCCGGAGGTAGTGGTACTCGGCGGTGCGATCCCCCGACGAGTTCATCCAGGCGATCGACCGGCCGGATGCTCCGTCGGCGAGGGCGCCGGCGGTGACGAGTGTCACCTCGGCGCCGCCGCGCGCGAGGTGGGCGCAGGTCGAGGCGCCGAGGATGCCACCGCCGACGACGACGACACGGGAAGGGGCGTGGGGGACGGACATGGTACTCACTTTCGGTTCAGGATGTGGATGGTGTCGATCAGTTCGAGGACGGCGAGGCTGTCGCGCGGGTCGACGGGGAGCGGGGCATCGTCGGTGAGCGACTGCGCGAGCCGCCGGTAGAAGCCGGCGTAGTCGCCTGGTGCGAGGGGGACCTCGGCACGGTCCGTGCCAGTGCCGATCAGGGCCCGTGAGCCGGACGCCCCGAATCGTTCGGCGCCAGGGCGCAGACCGGCTGCGAGCTGATCCTCCTGCGGGTCCAGACCGGACGAGAGGAATCCGGAACGAGAGCCGAGGACCCGGAACCGCTCACCGGTCACCGGGGCGACGGCGCTCATCCAGAGGTGGCTCGTCGTGCCGGACGCGTGCTCCAGCACGACGAACACGTCATCGTCGGCACGACCCCCGCGACGGTTGCGCACGTCGGCGTGCCCGACCCGCGCCGGCCCGAACAGGACGAGCGCCTGGTCGATCAGGTGGGCGCCGAGGTCGAACAGGATGCCGCCGCCGTCACCCGTCGCGGTCTCCGACTTCCAGGAGGAGTCAGGGGACGGCTTCCACCACTCGAACCGCGACTCGAAGCGCCGCACCTCTCCGAGCGCGCCATCGTCGACCAGCCTTCTCAGCGTCAGGAAGTCGCCGTCCCACCTCCGGTTCTGGAAGACCGTGAACGGGACACCGGCCGTCTCGGCGCGCCGCACGAGCTCGCGACCCGACGCCGCATCGGGCGCGAAGGGCTTGTCGACGACGGTGGCCTTCCCCGCCTCCACCGCGGCGGTCGCGTGAGAGACGTGCAGCGGCGTCGGCGACGCCACGACCACGAGGTCGATCCCGGGATGCGCGAGCAGCGTATCCACATCGGCGACGGCTGACGCGTCCGGGTGATCGGCCTGCAGCCGGGCGGTCTGCGAGGTGACGACCGCCGTGAGCTCGAAGGCGGGATCGGCCGCCAGCAGCGGGGCGTGGAACACGCGGCCCGCCACGCCGTAGCCGATGAGGCCGACGCGGATCGGCGATGCGCTCACAGCACTTCCGACAGGAACCGCTGGAGGCGCGGGCTCTCCGGCCGCTCGAAGAGGTCGGCGGGGCGGCCGGTCTCCACCACGCGTCCCTCGTCCATGAAGACGACCTGGTCGGCGACCTTGCGGGCGAAGTTCATCTCGTGCGTGACGACGACCATGGTCATCCCGCGGCGCCCGAGATCCGCCATCAGATTCAGGACGCCCTTCACGAGCTCCGGGTCGAGCGCGCTGGTGACCTCGTCGAACAGCATGACCTCCGGCTCCATCGCGAGCGCTCGCGCGATAGCGACGCGCTGCTGCTGACCGCCGGAGAGGTCGCGCGGCCTGTGGTCCATCCGCGCGTCCAGACCGACCTCGGTCAGGCGCTCCTCGGCGACGCGCCTGGCCTGATCCCTTGGCAGCTTCTTCACCGAGCGCAGGGCGAGCATCACGTTCTCGAGCGCGGTGTGGTCGGGGAACAGGTTGAAGTGCTGGAACACCAGCCCGATCCGGCGGCGGAGCGCATCCGGCTTCGTGCCGAGGATGCTCTCGCCGTCGAGTCGCATGTCGCCCGACTTCGGCTCGTGCAGCCGGTTGATGCCGCGCAGCATGGTCGATTTGCCCGACCCGGAAGGCCCGATCACGCAGGTCGTCGTGCCGGGTGCGACCGACATGCTCACGCCGCGGAGGACGTCGACGTCGCCGTACGCCATCGTGAGGTCGACCAGCTCGAGAGCCGAGCCACGGAAGTCCGGCTTCGTCTGGGCGGGAAGAGGAGAGGTGTAGGTCATGTGTTGCTCCCGAGGGTGATCGGCGCAGGGGTCTGCACCTCGTCCAGCTCGTCCAGGCCGCTCCTCGGCGTGGTCGGCTTGCGGCGGCCGGTGCGGAACCGGTTGTCGAAGTGGTTCACCACGTGCGTGAGCGGCACGGTGATGACCAGGTAGAACAGCCCGGCGAGGACCAGCGGAGACAGGTTGCCGGTCAGCACGGCCGCGTCCTGGCCGACCCGGAACAGCTCGCGCTCCCCGACCAGGAGGCCGAGGAAGTACACGAGGCTGGAGTCCTTCACGATCGCGATGAACTGGTTCACCAGGGCTGGGAGGACCCGACGCACGCCCTGAGGCACGACGACCAGGCGCATCGCCTTGCCGTAGCTCAGGCCGAGCGCCCGGCACGCCTCCAACTGGCCGCGGTCGACGCTCTGGATGCCGGCGCGGAAGATCTCGCCGATGTAAGCCGACGCGATCAAGGAAAGCGCCAGGATCCCGAGCGGATAGGGTGACGGGCCGAAGACCGACTGCGAGAACCGCGCGAACCCCTGCCCGATCAGGAGGATGGTCAGGATCGCGGGGAGTCCCCGGAAGACGTCCGTGTAGACGCGCGCCGGGATGCGCAGCCACCGCGACGTGGAGATCCCCATGACCGCGAGGACCATGCCGAGCACGACGCCCAGCACGGTCGCCGCGGCGGAGATGATCAGCGTGTTCACCAATCCGACGCCGAGCAGCTGCGGGAAGACCTGCAGCATCGACGGGAGGTCGAAGAAGGTGTGTGTGATGGTGTCGAGCCAGTTCATGGGGGTCCCTGACGGACTACTTGCTCGGGGTGGGGGTCGAGGTCTGCTCGGCCTTGGGAAGGTACTGTTCGGGCATCGGCGAGCCCGGGAACCACTTCTGGTAGAGCTTCTTCCAGGTGCCGTCCTCCATCGCCGCGTGCAGCGCAGTGTTCAGCGCGGCCTTGAGCTTGGGGTTACCCTTCGCGATCGCGAAACCGGCCGGCGCGTCGAACGAGGGGATGTCGTCGGCGTCCTTGAGGTCCGGGTACTGCGCGATGTAGCTCTTCACTGCTTCGTAGTCGAGGAAGTGCGCGTCGATCGAGCCGCTGTTCAGCGCCGACACGGCCGAGTTGTTGTCCGGGAAGCGCACAAGGCTCGCCTTCGGGAAGTGTGCGGCCGCGTAGGTCTCTTGCAGCGTCCCCTGCACGACGCCCAGGCGCTTGCCGTCCAGGCCCTTCGCGGAGTCGATGCCCGAGGTCTTCGTGGTGAGCACGCTCAGGTACCCGGCCAGGTATCCGTCGGAGAAGTCGACCGTCTTCTTGCGGTCGGCGGTGATGCCGATTGCAGCGACGCCGACGTCGAACTGGTGGTTGGCGACGGCGGAGAGGAGGCCGGAGAAGTCCTGACCGGTGAAGACCGCCGTGCCGAGTCCGGCGCGCTTGGCCACGTCGGTGAACAGCTCGACATCGAAGCCGGTGAAGTCGCCCTTGGCGTCGGTGAAGGTGTACGGCTTGGCGTCGCCGAGGCTGGCCACGCGGACCGTGCCCGCCTGGATCAGCCCGTAGGGGTTGCCTTGCGTTGCGGAGCCGGTGGCGCCGGCGGCCGAACCCGTGCTGCCGCCGGCGGAACAGGCGGAGAGGACGAGGGCGGCTGCGGCGACGGCCGCGAGGAGGCCGGCCGGCCGGAGGATGGTGCGTCGATTCACTGCGGGGTCCAATCGTGCGTTGGGCGGTTCGGCGGGACGCAGGGCGGTCCACGTCGATGTGGTTGCTGAGACCGGTCTCAGTTGGTTAGGCTGAGACCGGTCTCAGTTGGTTTTCTGGGACACTACCCCACGCATCGCCGGTTCGTCAACACAGCGAGCTACGGTGAGACGGGCGAACGGAAAGGCGGCATGGATGAGCCCTCAGCACCCGACACGACGCGCGGCGACGGTGGCGGACATCGCCAGAGCGGCGAACGTCTCGAAGGCGACGGCGGCGAGAGCGCTCGGCGAATACGGCCAGGTCAGTCAGGCGGTCCGCGATCGCGTGCTCGCCGCAGCCGAAGAGCTCGACTACCGTCCGAACGCCCTCGCGAAATCCATGAACACCGGCCGGTCGAACACGATAGGCGTCGTCGTGGGCGACATCGAGAACCCGTTCTTCGCCCTGGCCATGCGCGGGATCTCGGACGTCGCTAGCGCCGAAGGCTACTCGGTCATCCTCATCAACTCCGACGAGAACGTCGAGGCCGAAGAGGAAGCCCTGGAGGTCCTCCTCGACAACCAGGTCGACGCGGTGATCGTCGCGCCAGCGTCGTCGGCGCGCGTCGAGCACCTGACCAGCGCCGCGCGCGCAGGGCGGCCGCTGGTCCTGCTGGATCGCCGGGCCAACGGCGAGGGGTACGACTCCGTGACCGTGGACAACCGCTCGGCGGCCGAGGCGGCGACCGAGGAGCTGCTGCGCCACGGCCACCGCAGGATCGCCTTCATCTCGACGCACGAGTACTCCCACTCGACGTACCGGAGAGGCGAGGAGATCACCATGTCCTCCGTCTCCGATCGCGTCGAAGGAGTCCTGCATGCACTGGACGCCGCGGGCATCGAGGCGCCCGAGCAGTACATTCGTCTCGACGCGCGCAGACGGGGTGTCGATGCCGTGACGCGGGAGCTTCTCGGCGAGGAGCGACCGGTCACGGCGATCATCGCGTCGGACAGCCTCATCGCCATGGCGGTCTTCGCCACGATCCGGGCCGAAGGGCTGCGGATCCCCGAGGACGTCTCCCTGATCGCCTTCGACAACCCGGAGTGGACGGCAGTGACCACCCCTCCGCTGACGGTCGTGGAGCAGCCGATCTACGACCTCGGCGCTGCCGCCGCACGGCGCGCGCTGCAACGGGTCCGCGGAGAGTCCGTCGCCGAACCGGCCGTGGTCTTCGGAACCCGGCTGGTAGACCGTGGCTCGGTGGGCGCCGCTCCCGAGTACGCCGCGGAGGGCGGTCGCTGAAAGCGACCAACGACCCGCGTCGGCGGCTCGTCCGCAGCCCCGGTAGGCGTGCGGCTCCTACTTGCCCACGCCTCCCGCCAGCCCGCGCACGAAGTAGCGCTGGCAGACGAAGAACAGGATGACCATCGGCAGAGCCGCCATCACCATTCCGGCGAAGACCACCGGGTACTGGGTGCCGTTCTTCGACATCATGTCGGCGAGACCGACGGGAAGGGTCTGCACCCCGGTGCCGCTGGTGAAGATCATGGCGAACAGGTACTCGTTCCAGTTCTGCAGCACGTTGAGGACGATCGTGGTCGCGATGATCGGCAGGCTCATGGGCAGGATGATGCGCCAGAACGTCGCGGCTCGCGATGCGCCGTCGATGGAGGCGGCCTCGTCGACCTCGCGCGGCAGGTCGAGCATGTAGGCGCGGATGAGGAAAACCGTGAACGGGATGCGGAACGCGGTGTAGAGGATCAGCAGTCCGAAGAAGGAGTCGTACAGCCCCCAGGCCTGGAACAGCTTCACCAGCGGGATCAGCGCGACGGTCGGTGCGAGCATCAGCCCGGCCAGCACGACGATCGTGAAAGTGCGGTTGAGCGGGATGTGGACCCGCGTCAGCCCGTACGCCGCCCAGGCGCTGACCAGCTCGGTGATGAGCGTCGCCAGCACTGTCAAGGACACGCTCGTGAGGACGAAGTCGCCGACGCCCTGGCTCCACGCCGTGGCGAAGTTCTCCCACAGCCAGCGGCTCGGCAGGGCGAACGGGTCCCCGAACAGCTCCGCGTTCGTCTTGAGGGCGTTGGTCACCATCCAGAGCAGCGGATAGAGGACGACGACCGCGAGGGCGACGAGGAGGGCCCACATCGCGACGACGCGGACGCCGCGGCCGAACCGTGCGAGGGCTACCATTCCACTCTCCTCCTGCGTGAGTATGCGAGCTGTGCTGCAGCGAGCAGCAGCGTGATGACGAAGATGGCCACGCCGATCGCGGCCGCCGAGCCGAAGTCGTTGGTGACGAAGCCGGCATGGTAGAGCCACGTGCCGAGCACCTGACTGGAGTTGTTCGGTCCGCCGCTGGTCATCACCATGACCTCGTTGAAGACCTGGAACGCGCCCGAGATCGTGACGATCATCATCAGACCGGTCATCTCGCGCACAAGCGGGAGCGACACCTGGAAGAACCGGCGGAACGGCCCGACACCGTCGAGGTTCGCGGCCTCGTAGAGCTCTGTGGGGATGCGCTGCAACGCCACGGAGAACAGCAGCACGCTGTAACCGAAGCCCTGCCACTGGCTCATCGCGATGACGGCGAAGATCGCCGTGCCCTCGTGGCCGAGCCACGCCTGCGAGAACTGGCCCAGCCCCAGATTGTCGAGGAAGACGTTCAGCATGCCGGTCTGCGGCTGGTAGATGAAGTAGAAGAGCAGACCCGCAACGGTGAGCGAGATCGCCGACGGGATGAAGTAGATGGCGCGGAACGCCTTCCGCCACCGCTCGCTCCGCACGCTCTCGACGATCGCCGCGAGAACGAGGGCGCCGAACACCTGGAAGACGATCGAGAGCCCGGCGTACCAGCCGTTGTTGCCGAGCGCCCGCCAGAAGATCGGGTCCTGTGCGAGATTCGCGTAGTTGGCGACGCCGACGAAGGTCTGCTCGCCGCTGTAGATGTTCCACTTCAGGAAGCTGAAGACGATGTTCTGGATCAGCGGCCAGTAGACGAACACCGCGAGGACCGCGAGCGCCGGGATCAGCCAGATCAGCCCCCGCCAGCGGGCCGGCCCGCGTCGGACGACCCGCGGTGCGGCGTCGCGGGCCGGGGGCGCCGTGCGGCCGCGCTCGATGCGC
>NZ_JBHTXK010000029.1:0-40871 GCF_042791795.1 Leifsonia sp. NPDC056665 | reverse complement strand
GGAGCCCCACCTCACCGATGTCAACGCCCTCGGCGGCTTCTCGGGACCGGCGGCGGTGGGGGGGGGCGGCCGCCCCCCCCCCCCCGGCGATCCCGCCTACCCCGAACACTGAAAGGAGGTCGTCGTGCGCTATCTGCTCGGAAAGCTGGGACTCTTCGTCCTCACCCTCTGGGCGGCCGTCACGGTCAACTTCATCCTGCCGCGACTGATGCCAGGCTCGCCCGCGGACGCGGCGATCGCCAAGCTCAGCCAGAACGGCCCGGTGTCGCCCGCGATGCGCGCCTCGATCGAAGCCCAGCTCGGCGTGCCGACCGGCAGCCTGTGGGACCAGTACGTGACGTACCTGGGCCAGGTCGTCCACTTCGACTTCGGACCGTCGTTCAGCTACTTCCCGCAGTCCGTCTCCAGCCTCATCGGCGCTGCGCTGCCCTGGACGCTCGTCCTGGTCGGCACCGTGACGGTCCTGGCGTTCGTCATGGGCACGCTGCTCGGAGTGCTGGCGGCGTGGAAGCGCGGCACCGCCTTCGACACCATCCCCACCGTCGGCGGGCAGTTCCTGTCCGCGTTCCCGTACTTCTGGATCGCGCTGCTGCTGCTGTTCTTCTTCGGCTACGTGGCCGGCTGGTTCCCCACCAGCGGCGCGTACTCGCAGACGGCGACGCCGAACTGGAGCTGGGACTTCTTCATGGATGCGCTGTACCACGGCATCCTGCCCGGCCTGACGATCCTGCTGACCGCGTTCGGCGGCTGGATCATCGGCATGCGCAACACGATGTTCAACACGCTCGGCGAGGACTACGTGACCTTCGCGGAGGCCAACGGCCTGCGCACGCGCACCGTCGCCCTGCGCTACGCCGCCCGCAACGCGCTGCTGCCCCAGTTCACGTCGTTCGGCATGGTGCTCGGCGGCGTGGTCGGCGGCTCGCTCCTGGTGGAGACCGTGTTCGCCTACCCCGGCGTCGGTCTCCTCCTCTTCCACGCGGTGACCAACCAGGACTACCCGCTGATGCAGGCGCTGTTCCTCATCATCACGGTGAGCGTCCTGATCGCGAACTTCCTCGTGGACATCCTGTACGGCGTGCTCGACCCGAGGACCAGACGATGACGCAGACCGAGAACCCCACCGAGAGCGCAGCGGAGGAGCCGGCGGCCGTCGGCACGACCACCGCGGCGGCCGCCGTCGTCGAGCGCGAGAACAAGAGCTGGAGCCCGTTCCGGGTGCTCGGCCGCGCGTTCGGCACCATCTGGTCGGAGCCGAAGGCGCGCTTCGGCGTCGTCCTCCTGCTGCTCTTCATCCTGATGGCGATCTTCGCGCCGCTGATCGCGCCCTACGATCCGCACGACACGTCGTTCCCGCACAGCCAGGACGGCAGCGCCGCGCACCTTCTCGGCACGACCGGCGTCGGCCAGGACGTGCTGTCCCAGCTCATCTGGGGCGCCAGGGTGTCGGTGACGGTCGCGCTGATCGCGGGCCTGCTGAGCACGATCGTCGCGATCCTGGTCGGGCTGAGCTGGGGGTACACCCGCGCGTTCTGGGGCGAGAGTGTCGGCTTCGTCGTCAACCTGTTCCTCGTCATCCCGTCGCTGCCGCTCATGATCGTGATCGCCGCGTACCTGCACAACGGCGGCATCGCCGTCATCGTGTTCGTCGTCGTGGTGACCGGCTGGGCGTGGGGAGCCCGCGTGCTGCGCTCGCAGACGCAGACCCTCCGCTCCCGCGACTTCGTCACCGCGGCCAAGTTCAGCGGCGAGAGCCCGAGCCGGATCGTGTTCCGGGAGATCCTGCCGAACATGACCTCGCTGATCGTCGCCAGCTTCTTCGGCGCGGCGACCGGCGCGATCCTCGCGGAGGCCGGCCTGGAGTTCCTGGGCCTCGGCGACCCGAACACGGTGAGCTGGGGAACCATGCTCTTCTGGGCGCAGAACAGCAACGTGCTGCTCACCGGCCAGTGGATCCAGCTCTTCGCGCCCGGCTTCATGATCGCGCTGTTCGCCGTCTCCATGACATTCATCAACTTCGGAGTCGACGGGCTGAGCAACCCCCGTCTGCGTGAGAGGAAGGCCGCACGATGAGCCTGCTGAAGGTCGAAGACCTGTCCGTCGTCTACGACGAGGCCAAGGGCCAGTCGTTCGAGGCCGTGAAGAAGGTGAGCTTCGAGCTCGGCCAGGGCGAGTTCGTCGGGCTCGTCGGCGAGTCGGGCTCCGGCAAGTCGACGCTCGGCTTCGCGCTGACCCGGCTGTCCAAGCCGCCGGCGCGGATCGCCGGTGGCCGGATCCTGTTCGACGGCACCGACATCGCCGCGCTCTCCATCGAGGAGGTGCGCACCCAGCGCCAGGGCGGTTTCGCGATGGTGCTGCAGTCGGGCATGAACGCGCTGAACCCCGTGCGCACCATCCGCAACCACTTCCTCGACATCTTCGCCGCGCACGGCCATGTGCCGCCGCGGGCGCGCGCCGCCCGCGCGGAGGAGCTGATCGCGAAGGTCGAGCTGCCCGAGGCCACCCTGGGCCGCTACCCGGGCGAGCTGTCCGGCGGGATGCGCCAGCGCGTCTCGATCGCGCTCGCGCTCGCCCTGGAGCCGCGGCTGATGGTGTTCGACGAGCCGACCACCGCGCTCGACGTGCTCGTGCAGCACGCCGTGATGAACACCATCCGCCAGCTCCAGGCGTCGGAGAACTTCACCGCGATCCTGATCAGCCACGATCTCGGCGTCGTGCTGGAGGCGACCCAGCGCGTGCTCGTCATGCACGACGGCGTGATCGTGGAGGACGCCCCGAGCGACCGCATCCTGAAGGCTCCGGAGCACTCGTACACGCAGATGCTGCTGAGCCACTACGGCGACCCGCGGGCCGCCGAGGTGACCGTGCCCGGGCTGGAGCGGCGGCAGGAGGGCATTGCCCGGCCGGCGCCGGTCACCGCGGCGGTCTCCGGCGCGCGGACCACGGGGAACGCCGCCCGGCAGCGCATCGGCGCCCGCGAGCCGATCGTGGTCTCCGACCTCGTGAAGGTCTATCCGAAGGGGCGGAGGGGGAGCGCCACGCGTGCCGTCGACGACGTGTCCTTCACCCTGGAGCCCGGGATGTCGATGGCGCTCGTCGGCGCGAGCGGCAGCGGCAAGTCCACGATCGCCAAGATGATCACCGGCGTGGAGCGGCCGACCTCCGGAACGATCCAGTTCGGAGACGTCCGCATCGACACCCTCCGCGGCCGGCGCGCGCTGAAGCAGCTCCACTCCGAGGTGCAGATGGTCTTCCAGGACCCGTACGCGGCGCTCAACCCGCTGCACACCGTGGAGTACATCCTGACCAGGCCGGTCGAGAACTTCACCGGCCTGCGCGGCAACGCCGCCCGGATGCGCGTGCTCGAGCTCCTGGAGACGGTCGGCCTCACGCCGGTCGAGAAGTTCGCGACCCGGCTGCCCCACCAGCTCTCCGGAGGCCAGCGCCAACGCGTGGTCATCGCCCGCGCGCTCGCCAGCGACCCGCAGGTGATCATCGCCGACGAGCCGGTCTCGATGCTCGACATGTCGCTGCGCGCCGGCGTCCTCGCGCTGCTGGAGGAGCTGCGCCGCACCCGCGGCGTGAGCATGCTCTACATCACCCACGACCTGCTCAGCGCGCGGCTCGTCACCGACCGGATCATGGTGCTCGACAAGGGCGTCGTGGTCGAGCGCGGTGACACCGCCGAGGTGCTGCAGCGCCCGCAGGACGACTACACTGTGCGGCTGCTCGACGCCGTGCCGACGCCGTCGCGCGGCTGACCCCTGCCTCCTACTCCGACTCCGACCGACTACACCAAGGAGAACTCCGTGCTCACCTTTCCCGACGGCTTCCTCTGGGGCGCCGCGACCGCCGCTCACCAGGTGGAGGGCAACAACGTCAACAGCAACTGGTGGGTCATGGAGCACGCGCCAGGCACGGCGATCGTGGAGCCGAGCGGCGACGCCGCCGACCACTACAACCGCTACCCGGAGGACCTGCGCCTGCTCGCCGACGCCGGCCTGAACAGCTACCGCTTCTCGGTGGAGTGGGCGCGCATCGAGCCGGAGCGCGGCTTCGTCTCGCGCGCCAACCTCGACCACTACCGGCGGATGATCGACGCCTGCCTCGACGTCGGCCTGGAGCCGGTCGTGACGCTCATGCACTTCACCGTGCCGCGCTGGATGGACCAGGCCGGCTTCTGGCGCAACCCGGAGGCGCCCGACCTGTTCGCGCGCTACACCGAGACTGTGCTGCCGATCCTCCAGGACGGCGTGCGCTACGTGTGCACGATCAACGAGCCGAACATCGCGGCGATGCTCGCCGGCGGCGAGAAGGCGGAGAACCTGGTCGCCTACGGCCTCCCCAACCCCGACCTCCACGTCGCCGACGCGCTGCTGGCCTCGCACCGGCGCTCCCGCGAGGTGCTGTCGTCGGTCTCCGGGCTGCAGAGCGGCTGGACCATCGCCACGCAGGACTTCATCCCGACCGAGGAGCCGGGCTCCGCCGAGATGCTGCACGAGTACGGCTACCCGCGCGACGACTGGTACCTGGAGGAGTCCGCCGGCGACGACTTCCTGGGCGTGCAGGCGTACACCCGCACGTTCGTCGGCCCGGAGGGCCCCCGTCCCGTCGCGGAGGACGCCGAGACGACGCTGACCGGCTGGGAGTACTTCCCGCAGGCCGCCGCCGACGGCATCCGCGCGGCGTGGGAGAAGAGCGGGCACACCCCGATCATGGTCACCGAGAACGGCATCGCGACGTCGAACGACAGCCGCCGGATCGATTACACAGAGGCGTCGCTGCGCGCCATCCACGAGACCATCGCCGACGGGGTGGACGTGCGCGGCTACCTGCACTGGAGCGCCCTCGACAACTACGAGTGGGCCAGCGGGTACCGGCCGACGTTCGGGCTGATCGGGGTGGACCTGGAGACCTTCGAGCGCACCCCCAAGCCGTCGCTCGGGCGACTCGGCTCGATCGCGCGGCAGAACGGCCTGTGAGCGCGGTGCCCGGCCTCTCCACCCGCCTGGCCGGCTCGCGCATCCTGATCGACGGCGAGCCCCGGATGGTGCTCGCCGGCGAGGTGCACTACTTCCGGGTGCCGCGGGACGAGTGGGCGGACCGCCTCGTGGCCGCCAGGGAGGCCGGGCTCAACGCCGTCGCGTCCTACATCCCGTGGATCTGGCACGAGCTCCCGGACGGCACGGTCGACCTGGCCGGGGAGACCCGGCCGGAGCGCGACCTGGGCGCGTTCATCGACCTGTGCGCAGAGCACGGGCTGTGGTTCATCGCCCGGCCGGGGCCGTTCCAGATGGCGGAGCTGAAGAACGAGGGCATCCCGTTCCGCGTGCTGCGCGAGCATCCCGAGGTCCGTCAGCTCGGCTGGGACGGGGAGCCGGGGTCGACGCACTCGCTCGACTACCTGGCCCCGGCGTTCCTGGCGGAGTCGTCGGCGTGGTTCGACGCCGTCCTCCCGGTGATCGTGGCGCGGCAGCGCGAGCACGGCGGTCCGGTGATCGCGGTGCAGCTCGACAACGAGGTCGGGATGCTCGACTGGGTGTCGAACACCCCGACGCTCACCGACGACGCGCTGCGGGCGTTCGCGCAGTGGTCGGGCGAGACGACGAACCCGCGCACCGGAGCCGCGCACACCGACGCGGAGCTCGCGCTGCACCAGCAGCTCGGCCGGTTCGTGCGCGGCCGGTACGCCGCCTACCTGCAGCGCCTGGAGGGCTGGGCGCGGGAGGCCGGGATCACCGCGCCGTTGCTCGTCAACATCCACGGCACCGACGCCGGCCGCGGGCTGACCTTCCCGATCGGGATCAGCCAGCTCGCGCAGTCGTACCGCGGCCGGCCGGGCGTCGCCGCCGGCACCGACATGTACCTCGGCGAGCTCACCGTGACCGACGCCGCCGACCTCTACGTCTCCAACGCCTTCACGGCCGCGGTGAACGACGCGGACCAGCCGCTGACCGCGCTGGAGTTCGACGCGGGCAGCGGAGACTACAGCGAGGATCTCGCTCAGCTCGTCTCCCCGGAGGCGACCGTGCTCAAGACGCTGCTGGACGTCGCGCAGGGCACCCGGCTGATCAACTACTACCTGTTCGCGGGCGGGATCAACCCGCTGCTCGACGAGCCGGTGGGGGATGGCAACGACCGCATCTCCTTCACGGGCGAGCGGCACGGGTTCGCAGCTCCCATCGGGCCGGAGGGCGAACCGTCCGCCGGGCTCGACGGCGTCGTGGAGGCCGCACGCACCGTGATGGAGCACGCCGAGCTGTTCGCGACGGCGACGCAGCTCACCGACGACCTGGTGCTCGGCTTCGTCGCCGACCACTACCTGACCGAGTACCGGCATCCGGCGGCCACCCGCCGTGCGGAGCAGGTGCGCGACCGCGAACTGCACCGCGGCCTCGGCGTGCGGCAGACCCTCGCCCGCGCGCTCGTGTTCGGCGGCTGGAGCTTCCGGGCGCTCGACCTGCAGGCCGCCGCCGGCAGCGACGAGGCGTGGAGCGCGGGCGTGCCGGCCGACACCAGGGACGGCCGGGACCGTGAGCTCATCGTCCTGGCGACGGGACGCGAGCTCGGCCGCGGCGTGCAGGAGTTCCTGGCGCGGCACCTCGCGACCGGCGGCCGGCTGCTGCTCGCCGGCGACCTCCCCGCGGAGGACGTCGACGGCTCGGCGTGCACCGTGCTCGCCGACGCGCTCGGCCTGGCCGGCGCGGGCGTCGTGGCGGAGAGCATGCACGCCGAGCGGCAGTACTTCCCGAGCGTGCGCGCGGTCGGCCCGCTCGCCGGGCACGGAGCGCGGGAGGTCCGCGTGACGCGCGCCCAGCTCCTCGCCGGGGCGGGGGAGCCGCTCCTCCGGGAGACCGGGAGCGGCCTCCCGGCGGCGATGCGCGTCGAGACCTCCGGAGGCGGGCTCGCGGTGGTGCTCGGCGCCGACTATCCCGTGCACGCCGGGTTCTGGCGGTCGCTGCTGGAGTCGCTCGGCGTGCGGCAGCGGCTGGAGCTCGGGGCCGACCGCGCGGGTGCGATCGTCGTCCCCATCGCGAGCGAGGAGGCGGCCGCCGTGGTCGCGATCAACGTCGCGCCGTACCCGGTGACGCTCCGACCTGTGCTCGACGGCGTCGCCGTGAGCGCCGTGCCGGTGGTGCTTCCGGCGCGCGGCCACCGCGTCCTTCCCGTGTCGTAACACCTCCCGCGGGTGAAGTTCTCGCCCCGCTGTTGCGCCGCGGCACCCTCGATGCCACTATTTACTGAACGATCGGTAAGGAACGAGGAGGTTCCGTGGGTGGTGCACACATGAGCTCAGAGTCACTTCGGCCCATGATGCTCCGGGACCGCGCATCCGCGGCGCTCGGCATGGTGGTCGAGAAGGACGAGCCCGGCGAGGCGATCGTCGGCATGGCGGTCCGCGAGGACATGACGAACGGCTTCGCCATCACGCACGGCGGCCTGGTGTTCGCGCTCGCCGACACGGCCTTCGCCATCGCCTGCAACGAGGACGAGCGGGTGACCGTCGCCGCCGGCGCCGACATCACCTTCCTGAAGTCCACCCGGGCCGGTCAGACCCTCACCGCGCGCGCCGTGCGCCGCACCGTGGTCGGTCGCAACGGCGTCTACGACGTCACCGTGACCGACGAGACCGGCGACGTCGTCGCGGAGTTCCGCGGCCGCTCGCTCACCACCAACCGGTCGGCCGTCGAGCACGGCAGCACCACCGAATGACCCCGTAAGGACACCATGTCGACGACGACACCGGCCCCCGCCGCCCCCGACCTGACCGAGATCGACCCCGTGGCGATCGGCCGCGACGAGCTCCGCGACCTCCAGCTCAAGCGGCTGCAGTGGACGGTGCGGCACGCCTACGAGAACGTCCCGCTCTACCGCGCGAAGTTCGACGCAGCGGGCGTCGGCCCTGACGACATCCGCACGCTCGAGGACGTCGTGCGCCTCCCGTTCACGACGAAGGAGGACCTGCGCTCGACCTACCCGTTCGGGATGTTCGCGGTGCCGATGGAGGAGGTCCGCCGCATCCACGCCTCGTCCGGGACGACCGGGCGGCCGACCGTGGTCGGCTACACGCAGGGCGACCTCGACCGCTGGGCCGGCCTGGTCGCGCGCTCGCTCCAGGCCGCCGGGGTCGGCGCCGGCTGGAAGGTCCACAACGCCTACGGCTACGGGCTGTTCACCGGAGGCCTCGGCGCGCACGCCGGAATCGAGCGGCTCGGTGCGACGGTCATCCCGATGTCGGGCGGCCAGACCGCGCGGCAGGTGCAGCTCATCCACGACTTCGAGCCGGACGCCATCATGTGCACGCCCAGCTACCTGCTCACCATCGCGGACGCCATCGAGGCCGCAGGGCTCGACCCGCGCGGCACGTCGCTGAAGGTCGCGATCCTCGGCGCCGAGCCGTGGACGAACGAGCTACGCCGCGAGATCGAGCACCGCCTCGGTCTGGACGCGGTCGACATCTACGGGCTCAGCGAGGTGATGGGGCCGGGCGTCGCGAGCGAGTCGGTGGTCACGAAGGACGGCCCGCACGTCTGGGAGGACCACTTCCTCCCGGAGGTCATCGACCACGAGACCGGCCTGCCCGTGGCCGACGGGACGACCGGCGAGCTGGTCTTCACGTCGCTGACCAAGGAGGCCTTCCCGGTCATCCGCTACCGCACGCGCGACCTGACCCGGCTGCTGCCCGGCAGCGCCTATCCGGCGCTGCGCCGCATCGAGAAGATCACCGGCCGCGACGACGACATGATCATCCTGCGCGGCGTCAACCTGTTCCCGACCCAGATCGAGGAGCTGGTCCTCGGCATCGAGACGCTGACGCCGCACTTCGTCCTCGAACTGCGCAAGGAGGGCCGGATGGACGCGCTCACCGTGCGCATCGAGCGCCATCCCGACCTCGACCGGGAGGTGTGCGAGGCCGCTGCGCAGGTGCTCCGGCAGAAGATCAAGGTGCACATCGGCACGAGCGTGGACGTGGTGCTCGCCGAGCCGGCGGAGCTGCCGCGCAGCGAGGGCAAGTACAAGCGGGTGTACGACTACCGCGGACCCTCCGTCAGCCCGTGTGCTCGGCCGGCAGGAAGACCCCGAGCGCTCGGGCGACGCGCCGCAGCGTCTGCTTGAGCTGTTCGAGCTCGCCGTCGTCCAGCCCGAAGTCGACCGCGGCCTCCGCGTCGAGGGTCTCGTGCTGGACGGTGCGGAGGAGGTCGGCGCCGGACGGCGTGAGGGAGACGTCGAGCCGCCTCCCGTGCACGGTGCTCTGAGTCCGCGTCACCAGTCCGCGCTCCAGGAGGCGCGCGATCGCCGCGGACATCGACTGCGCGGTCACGCCGGAGCGGTCGGCGAGCTGCGCGCCCGTCAGGGTGCCGGGATGCTCGATGTCGAGCTGCGCGAGGGCGGAGAGCTGGGCCGGGGTGAGCCCGTAGTCGCGGAGCCGCTGGTCGAGGCGATGGGCGAGGGCGCCATCGATGCGGCGGACGAGGTAGGTCAGCCGGTCGCCGAAGTCGCGCGGGCCGTGGATGTTCTGCTCGGGCATGGCTTACACTGTATCAGTCAACTTATATAAGTTGACTGATACAGACAGGAGATCGCCATGACTTTCGCATCCGTCCGCTTCCCCACCGACGACGTCCCCGGCCTCGTCGCCTTCTATGAGAAGGCTCTGGGCATCGACGCGCACTGGGCCAACGACCAATTCGCCGAGCTCGTCACCTCCGGCGGCACCATCGCGATCAGCGCCACCGCCCTCACCGACCGCTTCGCGGCCGCGTCCGTCGCTCCGCGCTCGAACGGCGGCATGATGCTGGAGTTCCTGGTCGGCGACGTCGACGCCGACCGCGACCGCATCGCGGAGCTCGCGGGCGGCCTGGTGATGGAGCCGACCACTCTGCCCTGGGGCAACCGCTCGATGCTGTTCCGCGATCCGGACGGGACGGTGATCAACTTCTTCACGCCGGTCACGCCGGAGGCGGTGGCGCGCTTCGGGGAGCGGTGAGGCGCCACCGCCTCCGCCCTCAGCGCGCCACGAGCAGCGAGTGGGACACGTTGCCGCTCGCGCCCCCCGCCCACGACGAACGAGCGCCGGACGAGATGAGCCACGCCCCACTGTCGCGGGGCCAGATCACGTCCGCCTTGCCGTCACCGTTCAGGTCGGCGAGTTGCAACTGGGCGGCGGGGACGTCCGCCAGGACGCCCTTGTCCCAGGACGATGCGGTGCCGTACGAGACCCACCAGCGTCCGTCCGTCGAGCTCGGCCACAGGACGTCCGTCGTGCCGTCGCCGTTCACATCGCCGAACTTCAGTTCCGCCACCGGCACGTCCGCCTTCACGGTCCTGCGCCACGGGCTCGACCCGCCGTCGGAGATCAGCCACGAGCCATCCGGGTGCGCGTAGAAGACGTCGGCCTTGCCGTCGCCGTTGAAATCGCCGATGCGGATGTCCTTGCTGGGCACCTCCGTCACGGGCAGCCGCTTCCATGCGGAGGTTCCGCCGTAGGAGACCCACCATTCGGCCTTGACCGGATTGGCCCAGAAGACGTCGGCCTTGCCGTCGCCGTCGAAGTCGCCGAGCTGGAGGTCCTCGCCGCGTGCGCCTGCGCCGTTGGCGAGCGCGGTCCACGGCGAGGTGCCGGAGTAGGAGACCCACCACTGGCCCTTGTCGTCGGGCCAGAACACATCGGCGACCCCGTCGCCGTTGAAGTCCGCGAACTGCATCCGATCGAGCGGGATGTTGCCCGTGGCCAGGGTGCGCCACGCGCTGGTCCCGCGGGCCGAGACCTGCCAGCGGCCGTTCGGGTGCGCGAAGAAGACGTCGGCGGAGCCGTCACCGTTGAAATCGGTGCTGTTGGCGCTGCGGGGCAGTGGGCAGCCGTCGTAGATCGCGTAACCGGCGTCGAACGGGCACACATCGGACGAGTCGGGAATGCCGTCCCCGTCGGAGTCCAAGGGCGGCGCGGGGGGTGTGCTTGCCACGTTCAGGCCTTGGGAGTTGCCGCGGTAGTCGGCGTGCTGGTGGCTGCACGAATCCTCGAAGGTCACGAAGTACGGCGAGCCGAGATTGACCGTACTGCAGTTCCTCTGTCCCATATGGGCGCCGGCGTTCACCTGGGGCACGATCGCCTTCATGAGGGCACGCAAGCGGAACGTCGCCGCGTCGTTGCCGTTGACCTTCCCGTCTCCCGTCTGGTCGATGTCCATAGCCGTCGTCGACATGAAGCCGTCGCTGTCCAGGGTCTTCTGGCAGTGCGGCGAGTTAGACGGGCAGGTGTTGACGCCGTCGTTCGCGCAGGTGCGGTTCAGGTCGGTCACGCGCACGCTGCCGGTGTGCCTGATGACGGCGATCAGGGTCTGCAAGGCCCGCTTGTCCACGCGGCACTCCGCCCTGACCGCGCCGGAGGCCAACGGCGCGATCTCATCGCCGATGATCGAGCCGGTGGTGATGGTCGCCTGGGTCAGCTGCCCGGTGGCGGCATACTGCATCAGGGCGTTCGCCGCGGCCTCGGGCGTGGCGGGGAGGTCGCGCGTGGCACACGCGATGTCGCAGTCCGCGGACGCCGCGACGGGCACGGCGAAGAATCCGCAGAGAATCGCGATCAGGACTGCGAGGGCTCCGATGCGCCTGGCGCCGAGGATCCGTCGATTGCGCACCCGAGGGCGGGGCTTTGTAACATTCACAGGTGAAGAATATCAATCTGACATCGACGATGGCCACCCTTGTGATAGTCGCGTGCTGCCTCCTGCTCACCGGGTGCGGCCCGGAGCCGACCTCCCCACAGCACCACCCCACGGCGAGTCAGGGCGCGACCCGGCACCCCGGAGCCACGAGCTCAGCGGCTCCGACGGAGCACCCGGAGGCGAAGTCTCCCGACGCCGGCGGCACCGCCCCCGGGAGCGACCCGACCGCGCAGATCCGAACCGCCTGCGCGCTCTTCGCGGCCACCTTCGAGCAGAAAGTGGCGGAGAAGTTCCCGAACCAGCGGAAGGCCGCCGAGCTCGCACAGGCGGCGGCTCGTGAGGATGCTCAGTGGCAGACCACCGCCGAGTACATGACCCTCATCCTGGACGTGGGCGAGCGCGTCAACCTGCCGGGCGGCCGGGTCGTGACGGTGGAGGAGGGCAACTCGGCGAATCAGGCGGTCGCCGAGGTCCGCGACCGCTGCGTGGCGGCCGGCGCGGAGTTCACGCTGCCGGCCGACTAGGAACGGGAAACGCCGCCCCTACAGCCCTTCCGACACCGCCGCCGCCGCGTGCAGCCATGCCCGCCTGGTCTTCGGCGCGAGCGTGTCGTACGACAGCCGTCCACCGTGCATCTCCGGGTCGAACGGGATGGTGACCGCGCTGCGGGCCAGCGGCTCGAAGCCCTTGGCGACGCGGGTCACGTTCGACTCCGGCCCGGTGCGCTCCGACTGCGACACGATCACGACCGCATCGCGCGCCAGCCGGGCCGACTGGGCGTCGCGCTGCATGAGGGCCTCCAGCAGCAGCGCGCCGGCCTCCGCGTGCTCGCCGAGCGCCGTCGTCGCGATGACGAGCTGGTCGGTGTGGTCGATCATCCGGAGCCAGCGCTCGGCCGACTCGTCGTTTCCGCTGTCGATGATCACCAGGCGGTAGAACTTCGTCGCCACCAGGTGGAGGCGGTCGAAGTCGGCGCTCGAGATGCGCTGCTGGGTCGCCAGCATCGTCGGGTTCGAGCGCAGCACGTCGTACTTGTCCGCGTTCTGGTGGTGGACGAAGTGGCCGATGTCGGCGCTGCGTGCGCCCGCCGAGAGGAGCTGGTCGGCGGCGGGCAGCAGCGACTGCAGGGTGGCGTCGTGGTCGTCCTGCTCGGTGCGCCAGCCGAGCGTGCCTCGGGTCTCGTTGTTGTCCCAGGCGAGCACGCCGGAGCCGCCGTTGCGGGCGAACACGGCCGACAGCAGCGCGGTGGTCGGCGTCTTGTTGGCGCCGCCCTTCCCGTTCACGATCGCGATGGTGCGCGGGCCGGCCCAGTGCCGGCTGACGGACTCGAGCTCCTCGCGCTCCTTCAGCTCCGCCGACGACGGAGACATGGGGATCCCCGCGCGGGAGAGCGCGCCGCGGACGCCGGAGCGCGCCAGGTCGGGGCGCGGCTTCTCGACGTGCAGGAACGACGTCCGCTCCGGCGCGCGCGGCACCAGCTCGACCGGCTCCGGCGGGGTGACCGGGGACGGGTTCACCGGCCGGGACGGGGAAAGCCGGGACGGAGTCTCCGGCTGAGCCGTCGGCAGCGGGACGGGCGCCGTCGGCTTCGACGAGCCGAGGAGGTCGTTGAAGGGCGCCGCCGCCGGCTCCGGGTCGCGCCCGGCCGCGCCGAGCAGGTCGTTGAACGCCGTCGGCTCGGGATGCCGCGCGGCCTCCCGCGCATCGGCGAAGGGCACGGGCTCGGCCATGCTCTGGGCGGCCAGCTCCTCCTCGTCGCCGATGGAGCCGTCCGGGTGCACGACCAGCAGCCAGTCGCCCTCCTCGTCGGAGACCGTGAGCTGCACCGGGTGCCCGGCGGTGGCGGCGATCTGGCCGACCCGGCCGAGGACGACCTCGCGCAACTGCTCGGTGTTCGGCTCGGAGAACCACTCCGGCGACCCATCGACCAGCAGTTCGCCGGTCGCGTCAGGGTCGAGGCGCACGCTGAGGTGCGGTGACAGGGGCAGGTTGAGGGCCACGGGACTCCTTCCGCGGTCCGCGCGCAGGAGAACGCAGACCGAAGATGGACAGTAGCCCTGTCGGCCCCGCCCGTCCACCGACATCCAGCGGACTGTCAGGAGCCGAGGGGCACGTAAACGCCCCTAAAACTGAGTTTTAGGGGCATCTACGTGCCCTTCGATCAATGGATGGCGACCGGGTCCGCCTCCGCCGGCGCGGGGGCATCCGCGACCACCGGCCGCTGCCGCCGCCGGTACAGCAGCGCCGACAGCACCGCCCCGAACGCGAAGAACCCCGCGCTCCACCAATACGCGGTCGAGTAGCTGTGCACCGCCGCCTCCTGGAGGACGTGCGGCGTCGGCGGCAGGTGCGCCGACAGGTAGTCGGTCAGCGCCGTCGCCGCGAGCGTGTTGAGCAGCGCGGTGCCGATCGAGCCGCCGACCTGCTGGCTCGTGTTCACCAGCGCCGAGGCGACGCCGGCGAAGTGGCGGTCGACGCCGAGGGTCGCCGTCTGGATGGCCGCGGGCATGATCGAGCCCATGCCGACGCCCATCACCATCAGCGCGGGGAGGATCTCCGTGCCGTAGTTCGCGGTCACGCCGAGGCGGGTGAGCAGCAGCATCCCGGAGCCGGCGATCACCATTCCGATCGGCACCATGACCTTCGGGCCGAATCTCGGCAGGAACAGGTTGGTGGAGAACTGCGCGGCGATGACCAGCATGACGATCATCGGCAGGAAGGCGAGCCCGGTCTGGATGGGCGTGAACTTCAGCGTCGTCTCGAGGTAGTACGTGACGAACAGGAAGATGCCGAACATCCCGGAGCCCGCGATGAGAATCGAGCTGTAGGAGGCGCCGCGGTTGCGGTCGAGCACGATCGGCAGCGGGAGCAGCGGGTGGGCAGCGCGGCGCTGCCACAGCACGAAGGCGATCAGCAGCACGCCGGACGCGGCGAGGAAACCCCAGGTCAGCGGCGAGTCCCAGCCGTCGCTCTCCGCGTTGGAGAAGCCGTAGACCAGCGAGAACAGCGCGCCGGAGACCAGGATGGTGCCGGGGATGTCGAGCTTCGGGCGCGGGCCTGAGCGGTGGCCGGCGGTGACGAACACCGTCGCCAGGATGATCGCGGCGATGGCGATGAAGACGTTGATGTAGAGGTTCCAGCGCCAGTTGAACTGCTGCGTCAGCACGCCGCCGAGCAGGAGGCCGACCGCCCCACCGGCGCCGGCGATCGCGCCGAAGATGCCGAACGCGCGCGCGCGCTCCTTCGGGACGGTGAAGGTCGTGGTGAGCACCGCGAGGGCGGTCGGGGCGAGGAGGGCGCCGAACGCGCCTTGCAGCGCGCGGGCGCCGACGAGCATCCCGAAGGTGCCGGCCGCGCCGCCCAGCGCGGAGGCGCCGGCGAAGCCGATCAGGCCGATGATGAAGGCGCGTTTGCGGCCGATCAGGTCGGAGATGCGGCCGCCGAGCAGCAGGAGGCTGCCGAAGGCGAGCGAGTAGGCGGTGACGATCCACTGCCGGTCGGCGTTGGAGAAGCCGAGGTCCTGCTGCGCGGCCGGGAGGGCGATGTTGACGACGGTCGAGTCGAGCACGACCATGAGCTGGGCCATCGCCACGGTGACGAGCGTCCACCAGCGCCGCGAGTGCGGAACGCCGCCGTCCGGAGCCGCGGGCGCGACCGAGGGGGAGGGAGAAGTCTGGGTCATGCCGGACAGCATATACGAAACTCAGCAGTTTCGGATCTCCCGAGTTCTAAAATTAACCTTAGAATGGTCCAGAAGACATCACCAGACGAACCAGGGGGAAGGCCGCAATGACGCAGCTCGACGCCGCAGACTCCGCGCCCAAGCTCGGCCGGAAACGCGATCACACCCGCGACGCCGACATCCTCGACGCCGCGCTGGAGGTCCTGGCCGAGACCGGCTACGACCGCATGACCATGGACATGGTTGCCGCGCGCGCCAAGGCGGGCAAGGCGACGGTCTACCGGCGCTGGGGGTCGAAGGGCGAGCTCGTCGTCGAGGCGATCGCCTGCATGAAGAAGAACGCGATCGACTTCGAGCACCTGCCCGACACGGGCACGCTGCGCGGAGACCTCGTCGCGATGGTCAAGCCGCACACGATCGAGGACGGCGAGCGCAAGCTCCAGATCATGGCCGGGCTCACCTCGATGCTCGCGCGCGACCCCGACCTGGTGGAGGCCGTGACGGCCGCGATCGTCGAGCCGCGCGCCTCCCTCAACCGGCTGTTCATGCAGCGGGCGATCGAGCGCGGCGAGATCTCGGCGGAGACGGACGTCGAAACGCTGGCCATGATCATGCCGTCGATGACGGCCTACCGGGTGCTGATCCTGCAGCAGCCCGTCGACCGCGCGTACCTGCTGTCGCTGATCGACGGCGTGCTGCTCCCGGCCGTGGGAATCCGGCCGGGAGCCTGAGCCGCGTCAGCGGCGGTCGAACCGGGCCCCCTCGGGCTTCGACGGGAGCACGTAGAAGACGAGCAGGATGATCGGGCCGACGAACGGGATGAAGCCGAGGAAGAAGAACGGCCCGGCGAGGTTGGCGTCGTGGAGGCGGCGCCAGATAAGCGCGAGGCTGGGCACCAGGATCGCGAGCCCCCACAGGGAGTAGACGACGATCAGGATCCAGGCGATCGGGCCGTAGCCCTTGCCGCCGTTGCCGATCGACCCGAGCGTTGTCAGCAGGATCGAGTAGACGATGCCGATGAGCACGGCGAACAGGAACCACCACCAGAACTCGCTGCGGCTGGCCCGCCCGGTGAAGTCGGCGTACTTCTTGAAGAATCGGCGGATGGCGTCGCCGAACGAGGCGCCGTACAGCGGCTGATCGAGCGGCGCGGAGGCCGGGCTCTGCGGTGCGGTCATGGTTGATCCTTTCGAGCAAGGTCGTGGCGGCATCGAGATGAAGCGGCCACAGTCAACCGCATCCACGCACGTCGCGCCTGCGATTCGTGCCGAATGTCGCGAAAACGCCGCCGTTTCGCGACATTCGCCACGAATCGTGCGTGGGCGATTCCGGTGCTACCGGCCGCGCGTCAGGATCAGGTGCGCCACCATCGCGGTCCAGCCGGTCTGGTGCGACGCTCCGAGGCCCTGGCCGGTGTCGCCGTCGAAGTACTCGTAGAAGAACACGTTGTCCTTCCAGCGCGGGTCGGTGGACAGCAGCGGGTACCGCGCGTCCGACGGCCGCCGCCCGTCCGGCCCGGGGAGGAACAGCGCGATCAGCCGCCGGGACAGGTCGTCGGCCGCCTCGCCCGGGGTGAGCGAGTTGCCGGAGCCCAGCGGGTCCTCGATCCTGACCCCCGTCTCGCCGTGCGACTGGTAGTGCTGCAGCGCCGCGACCAGCAGCGCGTTGAGCGGGAACCAGACCGGGCCGCGCCAGTTCGAGTTGCCGCCGAACAGGCCCGTGGTCGACTCGGCTGGCTCGTAGTCGACCGAGGCCTCCACGCCGTCGACCTCCACCGTGAAGGGGTGCTCGCGGTGGTAGGCGGAGACGCCGCGGACGCCGTGGTCGCTGAGAAGCCCTGCCGGGTTGAACACCTGCTTCAGGATCCGGGTGAGGCGCTCGGGCGACACCAGCGCGAGCAGGTAGACCTGCTCCGACCCGATCACCCGCCGGTGGAAGGCCGCCCCGAGCTCGGGATGCTTCACCAGGTAGTGGTTCAGGATGCGGCGGAACTCGGGCAGCGTCCGCACGCCGGGCTCGTCGTACGCGAGCGACGCGACGACCGGCACGAGTCCGACGAGCGAGCGCACCTTGAGCGGGACGTCCCGGCCGTCGGCCAGGTGCAGCACGTCGTAGAAGTAGGCGTCCTCGTCGTCCCACATGCCCGAGCTGTTGGCCGAGCCGGCGATGCGGAGGAACTGCTCGCCGAACTTCACGGCGACGTCCTCGTACACGTCGTCCTCGCGGGCCAGCCGCAGCGCGATCTCCAGCAGGTCGAGCGCGTAGCTCGCCATCCAGCCGGTCGAGTCGGCCTGCTCAATGGTCCCGACCTCCGGAGGCAGCGTCGACCGGTTCAGCGGCGCGATGTTGTCGAGGCCCATGAAGCCGCCCTCGAAGAGGTTGTCCTCGTCGGCGTCCTTGCTGTTCGTCCACCACGTGTAGTTGATCAGCAGCTTGTGGAGGATGCGGGCGAGGAAGCCGAAGTCCCGCCCACCGTCGATGAGGAAGACCTGGATCGCCGCCCACGCGTGCGTCGGCGGGTTCACGTCGGAGAAGTTCCACTCGTAGGCCGGCAGCTGCCCGTTCGGGTGCATGTACCACTCCCGCAGCAGCAGCACGAGCTGCGCCTTCGCGAACGCCGGGTCGATGTGCGCCGTCGTCACGCAGTGGAAGGCGAGGTCCCAGGCCGCGAACCACGGGTACTCCCACGGGTCGGGCATCAGGATCACGTCGTCCGCGTCGAAGTGCCGCCACTGCCCGTTGCGCACGTCGGCGCGGCCGGGCGGTGGCGGGGGACCGGCGGGGTCGCCGTCGAGCCACTTGTCGACGTTGAAGTGGAAGTACTGCTTCGCCCAGAGCAGGCCGGCGAACGCCTGGCGCAGCACGCGCGCCTCGTCGGGGTCGGCGGGCGCGTTGTCCAGGCCGGTGTAGAAGGCGTCGGCTTCCGCCCGGCGCCGGGCGACCGCGTCGTCGAAGCCGGTCCCGAGCTCCTGCGGCGCCAAGCCGGCCGGGTCGCCCGTGCCGCCGGTCAGCCGCAGCCGGAGGACCTGCGTCTCGCCCGGCCCGAGTGTGACCGTGTAGTGGAGGGCGGCCTTCGTCCCGACCTGCTGCGGGTCGACGGTCGCGGCGCCGTGGATGACGTGGTCCCCGATCCCGTCCTTCGGATACGCGGGCGAGTCCGACGCGCCGAACAGCCGCTCCGTGTTGGTCTCGTTGTCGCAGAACAGCGCCTCCGGCCCGCCCTCTCCGCTGAAGGCCAGCGCCCCGCCCGGCCCCGACCCGAGTACGCGCCCGCCCTCGAACCGCAGCGACGGCTTCTCGACGTCGTATCCCCACGACCAGGTGTTGCGGTACCAGAGCGTCGGCAGCACCTCGAGCGTCGCGGCCTCCGGGCCGGCGTTCTCGATCGTGACGCGCATCAGGAGGTCGTGCGGGCCGTCCTTCGCGTAGTCGACCGTGACCACCCAGTAGCGGCCGGCGTCGAAGATCCCGGTGTCGACCAGCTCGTACTCCGGCTCCAGCTTGCTGCGGCGCGCGTTGGTCTCGATCAGGTCCTCGTAGGGGTACGCGGCCTGCGGGTAGTGGTACCGCCAGGTGTTCCAGGAGTGCGTCGGGGTGCCGTCGAGATACCACCAGTACTCCTTGACGTCCTCGCCGTGGTTGCCCTGCGGACCGCTGAGGCCGAACATCCGCTCCTTGAGGATGGCGTCCTGCCCGTTCCAGAGCGACAGGCCGAGGCACCAGTTCTGCTTCAGGTCGGAGAACGCGGCCATGCCGTCCTCGTTCCAGCGGTAGGCGCGGCTGCGGGCGTGGTCGTGCGGGAAGAAGTCCCAGGCCTCGCCATCGGCGCTGTAGTCCTCGCGGACCGTGCCCCAGGCGCGCTCGGCGACGTACGGCCCCCAGTCGCGCCAGGCGGCCGTCCCGTCGTCGGCCTGGAGGATGCGCTCGCGCTCGGTGTCGGTGGGCTGGGCACGGTTCGCCTGGGTCATGTGGCCATTCTCGACGCTCGGCGCCGCGCTGGTCCAGCGGGCAGCGGTCGCCTCCCGCTCACCGCGCCAGCGTCTCGTGCGGGTTCTCGCCGTACTCGGTGCGGTAGGCGGCGGCGAAGCGGGGCACGTGGGTGAAGCCCCAGCGGTGGGCGATGGCGGAGACGGTGTCCCTGTGCACCAGGTCGGCCGCGAGGAGGTCGGCGTGCGCGGCGCTCAGCCGCAGCGAACGCAGGTACTGGGTGGGGGACACTCCGAGGATGCGGCTGAAGGCGTCCTGGAGCCCACGCGGCGAGAGCCGCGACGCCGCTGCGATGTCGACCAGCCCGATCGGCTCGGTGAGGTGCTCCTCCATGTACGCGATGGCCCGCCGGATCGACGCCGGCGTCGCCACCCCGCCGTCGTGCGCCGGCGCGAGGTCGAGCGTGTCGTTCGGGAAGTCGGAGAGCAGCGCCGCGGCGACCGTCCGGAACAGGGCGTCGCGCAGGAGGACGCGGTCGAACACGTCCGGCTCGCTGCCCGGCCCGCGCACGTGCTGCGCCACGCTCCTCCAGTGCCGCTCCCGGGCGGCGTCGATGGGTGCGCTGCCGGTGAAGCGGACGTGCATCCCTGGACGGTCGAAGTACTGCTGGGCGAGTGCGTCGACGGCCGCGATGTCGACCCGCACCGACGTCGCCCGGGACTCGTGCTCCCAGCTCGAGACGATCGGGGCGAGCGGGAACAGGAACGGCCGGCTCGTGTCGAGCTGGACGCGGCCGACCTCCACGCGCAGCCGCGTGGCCGACTCGCAGACGTCGTACACCGTCATCGGGTCCGCGACCCCGTGGCCCGTGCAGCGGAGGTCGAGCCGCCCGACCGAGAGCCGCTCGTCGCCGAGCCGGCTCACCGAGAACGAGAAGGCGGCGTCGTCCGCGGTTCGGGTGAAGTCGAAGCCCGGCTGGAGGCTGCGAACCGCCTCGAGGGCCACATCGGGCTCCCGGGACGTCAGCGACATCCGCGTGACCTGCATGCCGCGAACGGTAGCCGCGCGTGCGGGGTCCCGGTAGGGGGTGCGGTCTACTCCCTCGTCGGCTCCGGTGCGCTGTGGTGCCGAGGTCGTGATTCACCACCTCCGCCACTGAATCCCAGAACCAACCACTGTTGGCGCCACTGAATCGCATCTGCCTACGATCGAGTCGACCTCCCCTCGAAAGGAACGACAGTGCAGTTCAGACATCTCGGCAACTCCGGCTTCAAGATCTCCGAGATCACGTACGGAAACTGGCTGACCCACGGCTCGCAGATCGAGAACGAGACGGCCGCCGCGTGCGTCCGGGCCGCCCTCGACGCCGGGATCACCACCTTCGACACCGCCGACGTCTACGCCAACACCGCGGCGGAGACCGTGCTCGGCGAGACGCTGAAGGGCGAGCGCCGGCAGTCGCTGGAGATCTTCACGAAGGTGTTCGGCGCGACCGGGCCCAAGGGCCACAACGACGTCGGGCTGTCGCGCAAGCACATCCTGGAGTCCATCGACGGCTCGCTGACGCGCCTGCAGACCGACTACGTCGACCTGTACCAGGCGCACCGCTTCGACTTCTTCACGCCGCTGGAGGAGACCATGCAGGCCTTCGCCGACATCGTGCGTCAGGGCAAGGCGCTCTACATCGGTGTGAGTGAGTGGACGGCCGACCAGCTCCGCGCGGGCCACGCGCTGGCGAAGGACCTCGGTTTCCAGCTCATCTCGAACCAGCCCGAGTACTCGGCGCTGTGGCGGGTCATCGAGGCCGAGGTCGTGCCGACCTCCAAGGAGCTCGGCATCTCGCAGATCGTCTGGTCGCCGGTGGCGCAGGGCGTGCTCAGCGGCAAGTACCTGCCGGGCGCTCCGCTGCCGGAGGGCAGCCGCGCGACGGACGAGAAGGGCGGCGCGGGCGCGGTCAAGCGCTGGCTGACCGATGACGTGCTCACCCGCGTGCAGCAGCTCACCCCGATCGCGCAGGAGCTCGGCCTCACGCCGGCGCAGCTCGCGGTCGCGTGGGTGCTCCAGAACGACAACGTCGCCACCGCCATCATCGGCGCCTCCCGCCCCGAGCAGGTCGTCGAGAACGTGAAGGCCTCCGGAGTCACCATCCCGGCCGAGCTGCTCGGCAGCATCGACGAGGTGCTCGGCGGCGCCGTCGAGCGCGACGCGTCCCACACGGCGACGCGCTCCCCCCAGCACCGCGAGGCGTAGCCTCCACGATTCGTGGCGGAAGTAGGGGCGGGCGCGCGCCGAGGGGGCCTTAGGGACGCAATTTTTGGCGGGTCGAAGCGGGGGGTGTTCGGGGGGCCCGCCAGACGCTGGGCGCGGCCCCCCCCCCCCCCCGGGGCGTCTCCCCCACCACTTTGCGTGCCCTTGGCCGCCTGCGCCGCCCCCTCTTACTAACCGCCCCACGAATGTGTGCGCGCCTAGACGCGGCTCGTGACCGAGTCGCCGGCCAGACGCTGCGAGAGCCACACGGGGATGATGGCGAGGATCGTCAGCACCGCCGCGACCACGTTGACGACGGGCGCCTGGTTCGGGCGGAACAGGTTCTGGAAGATCCAGATCGGCAGGGTCTGCACGGCCGGTCCCGCCGTGAACGTCGTGACGACGATCTCGTCGAAGCTGAGCGCGAACGCCAGCAGGACGCCGGCGGCGAGCGCCCCGCGCACCTGCGGCAGCGTCACCCACAGGAACGTCTGCCAGCCGCGCGCGCCGAGGTCGCCGGAGGCCTCCTCCAGGGAGGTTCCCATCCGCCGCAATCGCGCCTGGACGTTGTTGTAGACGATGACGATGCAGAACGTGGCGTGGCCGATGATCACGGTCGCCATCCCGAGCGTCACGCCGAGCGGCCCGAGCACGGTCGTGAACGTCGACGCAAGCGCGATGCCGGTGACGATGCCCGGGAGGGTGATCGGCAGCACGACGAGGAAGTTGATGCTCTGCCGGCCGAAGAACCGGAACCGCTGCACCGCGAACGCGGCCATCGTCCCGAGCACCAGCGCGATCGCGGAGGCGCAGAGCCCGGCGATCACGGAGGTCGCCAGCGCGTCCGCCGCGCCGCGGGACTGGAACGCGTCCACCCACCACTGCAGCGTGAAGCCGGGCGGCGGGAACGAGAACGTCCGGGAGCTGTTGAACGAGTTCAGCACGATCAGCAGCAGCGGCACGTAGAGGATCACCAGGCCGACCAGCATGCAGAGGCCGACGACGATGCGCGCGGGGGTCGAGAGCAGCTTCACACGTTCTCCAAGGCGCCGGTGCGGCGGACCGCGAGCAGGTAGAGCACGACCGCGACGAGCGGGATCACCGACAGCGCCGCCGCGAGCGGCTGGTTGTTCGCCGTGACGAGCTGCCCGTAGATCAGGTTCGCGAGCAGCTGCGTCTTGCCGCCGACGATCCCCACCGCGATGTAGTCGCCGAAGCTCAGCGCGAAGGTGAAGATCGACCCGGCGACGATCGCGGGGAAGACCAGCGGGAACGCGACCGTCCTGATCGTGCGCCAGGTGGACGCGCCCAGGTCGTAGCTGGCCTCGAACAGCGAGTCCGGCACGCGGTCGAACCCGGCGTAGACCGGGATGATCATGTACGGCAGCCACAGGTACGCCAGCGTCATGATCGTTGCCGGGAGGCCGAACCCGGGCGTGTACCCGCCGGTCGCGACCGCGATCGGCCCGCCCGGCTCGACCAGGATCCGCCAGGCGTACGCCTTCACCAGGTAGCTGGCCCAGAGCGGCGTCGTCACGGCGACGAGGTAGATCGCGCGCCGGCTCGGCCGGGCCACCTTCGCGATGTACAGGGCCATCGGGAAGGCGACCACGGCGTCGATGAGCGTCACCCCCAGCGCGACGAGCAGCGTCCGCAGCGCCACCGTCCCGTACAGCGGGTCGGTGAACAGCGTCGCGTAGTTCTCGAGCGTGAAGGTCGGGACGACCGCGCCCGTGAACCCGTTCACCGTCCAGAAGGAGGAGACCAGGAGGACGGCGATCGAGCCCAGGTAGATGACGACGAGCCAGAGCAGGGGAGGCCCGAGCAGGAGGCCCAGGCGGGCCTTCATGCCCGGACTCCTGTCATCCCTTGATCTCCTGCCACTTGGTCACCCACTCGCTGTACGCGGTGCAGTCGTTGCCGCTGCCGTCGACGCACTTGGTCTGCGGCGTCGTCCAGTAGTGGATCTTGGACGCGTAGCCGGCGTCGAGCGCGTGGTACTGGTCGCAGAACGTCGGGTCCTGGGTCTTCTCGCACGCCTTCGTCTGGGCGGGGGCCTCACCGAACCACTCCGCGACCTGGGCGTTGACCGCCGGCGAGGTGATCCAGTTCATCCACTGGTACATGCAGTTCGGGTGCTTCGCCTTGGACGAGATCATCCAGGTGTCCGACCAGCCGGTCGAGCCCTCCTTCGGGACGGTCGTGCCGACCTGCACCTTGCCGTCGCTCTGGATGAGGTTCGCGATGACCTGCCAGGAGGTCCCGACGACGCTGCTGCCGGACTCGAACGACTGCACGGACTTGGTGTAGTCCGACCAGTACTCGCCGATGGAGTTCTTCTGCTTCTTCAGCAGCGAGACCGCGGCGTCGAGCTGCTTCTCGGTGAGCGAGTACGGGTCCTTGATGCCGAGCGACGGGTCGTGCGCCTTCAGGTACAGCGCGGCGTCCGCGATGTAGATCGGGGAGTCGTAGGCGGTGACCTTTCCGGCGTACTTGGACGCGTCGTCGAAGACGGCCGACCAGGAGTCGGGCGCCGGGGTCACGCTGGCCTTGTTGTACATCAGCACGTTGGCGCCCCAGCCGTGCGGGATGCCGTACATCTGGCCGTCGACGGAGTTCCAGGCCTTGTCCTTGAGGAAGCTGGAGATGGTCGTGTAGTTCGGCACCAGCTTGGTGTTGACCGGCGCGACCTGGCCGCCGTAGACCAGGCGGAGCGTGGCGTCGCCGGAGGCCGAGACGCCGTCGTAGTCGCCGGTGCGCATGAGCTGCACCATCTCATCCGAGGTGCCGGCGACCTTGGCGTTGACCTGGCAGCCCGTGTTCTGCTCGAACGGGGTCACCCAGTTCACCTTCGGGTCGTTCGAGCCGTCCTCGGCGTAGCCCGCCCAGACGATGAGGTTGAGCTGGTTCTCGTTGGCCCCGAGCTTCTTCGCCATCGGGACGTTCGGCACCGAGCCGGCCGAGCCGCCGGTGGGGCCGCCGCCGGAACAGGCGGCCAGCACCAGGAGGGCCGCGGAGGCGGCCGCGGCTACGGCCGCCGAGCGCGCCACGCGCTTCGTTGCACGGATCATGAGTCCTGCCTCTCTTCTACACCTCTGCTGCGAGGTACATCTGCGTCCTGGAGGTCGTCCGGCGCGTCGCCGCCGAGCCTCCGGAGGTCGTCGTCGTTCCACGTCACGTTCACGCGCGAGCCGCGTTCCAGCTCGGCACGGTGCGTGCGGTCGTTGCTCTCCAGCACCGAGATCCGGAGGCCCGCGTCGAGGTCCACCACGCGGCGGATGCTGTTGCCCGCGTACACCGACTCGACCAGCGTCCCGGCCGCGGACGGCGCGCCCGAGGTGTTCGGCAGCGTGTGCAGCTCCAGCTTCTCCGGGCGGATGGAGTACTCGCCGTCGAGGCCCAGGATGCTGCGGGCGCGCTCGCGGTCGAACAGGTTCGAGGTGCCGACGAAGTCCGCGACGAACCGGGAGTTCGGGTGCTCGTAGAGCTCGCGCGGCGTGCCGAGCTGCTCGATCCGGCCGTTGTTGAAGACCGCGATCCGGTCGGACAGCGTGAGCGCCTCGTCCTGGTCGTGGGTGACGAACACGAACGCGATCCCCAGCTCGTGCTGGAGCTGCTTGAGCTCGACCTGCATCTGCTGGCGCAGCTTGAGGTCGAGGGCGCCGAGCGGCTCGTCCAGCAGCAGCGCCTTCGGCTGCACCACCGTCGCGCGGGCCAGGGCGACGCGCTGCCGCTGGCCGCCGGAGAGCTGGGCGGGCTTGCGGTCGGCGAAGCCCGGCAACTGGACCGCCTCGAGAGCGTCCATCGCGCGCCTGCGCCGTTCCGTCCGACCGACGCCGCGCACCCGGAGGCCGTAGGCGACGTTGTCCAGCACGTTCATGTGCGGGAACAGCGCGTAGTCCTGGAAGACCGTGTTGACGTCGCGCGCGGCGGCGGGCTTGGCGGTCACGTCCTGGCCGAACAGCTCGATCGTTCCGGAGGTCGGCTGCTCGAAGCCGGCGATGCAGCGCAACACGGTGGTCTTGCCGGAGCCGGACGGGCCGAGCATCGAGAAGAACTCGCCGGCGGCGATCTCCAGGTCGAGGTCGTCGACGGCCGCGACCGTCCCGAATCGTTTGGTCAGTCCGGTCAGCCTGATGGCGGGCTGCTCGCTCACATCCAGTCTCCTTCGACGGTGGGCGTCGCAATCATATGCGATCAGATGTTGACGCGACTACGGTATCCGCAGGGAAATATCGCTTGGAGTGCCGATTTCCGCCGTTTCACGCCGACTTTCGGTCCGAAAGGTCAGCCCTCCGCCGTCGGCGAACGGGAGGCCCCTGCGGACTCCGGGAGGCGCACACTCGTCTCATGACGGATGCGGACGCGCTGGACGCCTACTCGACGGCGGTGGTGCGCGTCGCGCGCGTCGTCGGCCCGGCGGTCGCCGCCGTCACCGCGCGCACCTCCCGCGGCGTCGGCCTCGGCAGCGCCACCGTCATCTCCGCGGAGGGCCACGTCCTGACCAGCGCGCACGTCGTGGAGGGCGCAGGGAGCGTGGACCTCGCGTTCGAGGACGGCACCCGCGTGCGGGCGCGCGTCATCGGCCGCGACCCGCTCTCCGACCTCGCGATGCTGCTGGCCGACGCGCCCGTCCCCGCGCCGGTCGAACTCGGCGACGCCGCGAAACTCCAGGTGGGACAGCTCGTCGTCGCCGTCGGCAACCCGCTGGGCCTCGCGGGGAGCGTGACGGCCGGTATCGTCTCCGCGCTCGGGAGGTCGCTGCCGACCCGGTCGGGCCGCGTGGTGGACGAGGTGATCCAGACCGACGCCGCGCTCAACCCGGGCAACAGCGGCGGAGCGCTCGCGGACAGCAACGCCCGCATGATCGGCGTGAACACCGCCGTCGCCGGGACCGGCCTCGGCCTGGCCGTCCCGATCAACGCCACGAGCCGCCAGATCATGGACACCCTGATGCGCGAGGGCCGCGTCCGCCGCGGCTGGCTCGGCATCGCGGGCGCGGAGATCACGCTCAGCCCGGAGATCGCCCGCAAGGCCGGCGCGCGCACCGGCATCCAGGTGATGTCGGTGGTCCCGGACAGCCCCGCCGACCTCGCGGGGATCCGCACGGGTGACGTGCTCATCTCACTCGACCGCATGCGCATCCACGCGGTCGCCGACCTCCAGCGCCTCATGATCGCGAGCACGATCGGTCGCCGCCTGGAGCTGACGGTCTGGCGCAACGGCGCCCTCGTCGACGCCATAGTGGAACCCACCTAACTAACCGACGCCTAACCCCAACCACCCCCCCGCCGAAGGGCACGTAAACGCCCCTAAAACGCGGTTTTAGGGGCGTTTACGTGCCCTTCGACGGGGAGTGGGGGAGTGTGACGGTGACCTCGGCGCCGCCGGTGGGGCGGTCGGCGGCGGTGACGCGGCCGCCGTGCCGGTCCACCACCTCCGCGACCAGCGCAAGGCCGAGACCGTAGTGCCGCTCCCGTCCCGCCGTGCCGCCCTCCGCGCGCGCCGAGGCGAAGCGGTCGAAGGCGCTGCCCCGGAGGTCGTCCCCGAACCCCGGGCCGTCGTCCGAGACCGTGAGCACGACGTCGCCGCGGTCCGTCGACACGTCGACCGCGACCTGCGACGCGGCGTGGTCGAGGGCGTTGTCGACCAGTGCGACGATCATCCGGCGCAGCGAGACGGGTGCGCCGGTGACCACCGCAGCGGGCGCCGCCGTCGTGGTCAACGCGATGCCGCGCTCGTGCGCGCGCCCTTCGGCCGAGCGGGCGACCACCCCCGCGAGTTCGCCGATGTCGACCCGCTCCGGCTCCGCGTTCTGGCGGGGGTCCGCCGCCGTGAGGAGGTCCTCCACGATCTCGGTCAGGGCCCGGCTGTCGTCCACGATCTCGTCCAGCCCCGACCGCACGTCGTCGTCCGCGGCAGCGTCCGCGCCGCGGGAGACCCTCCGGCGCAGGAGCTGGGCGCGGGTGCTCAGCAGCGTCAGCGGTGTCCGGAGCTCGTGCCCAGCGTCCGCGACGAACCGCCGCTGCAGCGCGAGGGCCTCCGACATCGGGCGCATCGACCGGCGCGCCAGCAGCAGCCCGACCAGCGCGGCGGCCACCGTCGCGATGACGCCGGAGATGATGAGCGCGGTCAGCAGACGGCCCATCTCCTCCTGCTGCTCGGCCACGCCGTAGGAGATCTGCACCACCTTGCCGCGCCGCACGTCGGTCTGGGTGAGGTAGCTCTTCCCGTCCGCCGCCACGACGGTCTCGGTGATCGACCCGCCGTTCTGGGCGACGTCCTGCAGGGCGCGCTCGTCCGGGAGTCCCTTCGGCAGGTTGGGCGAGACGTCCCTGCCCTGCGGGAGGATGACCGTGATCAGGAGGTCGTGCGGCGCGTCGTGCACGGAGTCCACCTGCGACGCGTCCGCCAGCGCCCGCTTGGCGGCCTCCGTCTGGCCGGTGGACACCACGATGTAGACGACCCCGCCGAGCACGACGAACAGCGCCAGGATGATGCCGGCGAACTGCAGGGCCAGCCGCGCCGACGCCGTGCGCAGCTCGCGGAGGTCGGCCTTCATCCGACCCCGCCCAGCCGGTAGCCGACGCCGCGCACCGTCTCGATGAGGGTGCGGCCGAACTTCTTGCGGAGATGGTGCACGTACGTGTCGACCACGCCGGGGTCGTCCGCGTCGGCGAAGACCTCGTCCAGCAGCACGGCCCGCGAGAAGACCTGCTCGGGCCGGCGCGCCAGCAGTTCGAGGAGGCCGGCCTCGCGGTCGGAGAGCACCACGCGCTCGCCGGTGCCGAGCGTGACCGTGCGGCTGCCGACGTCCAGCTGCCCTCCCGGGAAGCGCACGGTCGGGACGTCCGACGACGCCCGGCGGACGAGCGCGCGCACCCGGGCGAGCAGCTCGTCGATGTCGAACGGCTTGGCCAGGTAGTCCTCCGCGCCCGCGTTCAGGCCGTCCACCCGGTCGGGGGCGGTGCCGAGCGCCGAGAGGATGAGGATGGGCGTCGTCACGCCGTTGCTGCGGAGGCCGCGCAGCACGCCGAGCCCGTCCACCGCGGGGAGGCCGCGGTCGAGCACGACGGCGTCGAAGCTCTCGGTGAGGCCGCGGTGCAGGGCGCGCTGTCCGTCGCGAGCCAGTTCGACGTCGTAGCCGTCGGAGACCAGCAGCGTCTCCAGCATCCCGGCGAGACGACTGTCGTCCTCGGCGACCAGGACCCGGCGGCGCTCACTCATGCCCGCAGTATAGGAGGAGTCGCCCGCGAGCCCGTCGCCGCTCACCGCTGCTCCCCCGCTCCCGCGAAGGCCAGCTCGCCGAGCCCGAGCAGCCGGCCGGCCGCGTCGACGGCGAGTACGCCGCGCGCGCCGTTGCCGATGGCCCAGCGGATCCCGTCCTCGCCGAGCGCGAACACGGCCGTCGCGAGCAGGTCGGCCGTCGTGAGGTCGGCGGCCACGACGGTCGCGCTGCGCAGCCCCGTCGCCGCCCCGTCCGTGCGTCCGTCGACGATGTGCGCACCGCGCTCGTAAGCGCCCGAGGTCGCCACGCCGCCGTCGCGGACCTCCAGCACGGCGAGCACATCTGCCGCGCTCTCCGGGGAGCGCACCCCCACGTTCCACGGCCGGCCCTCGCCCGGGCTGCCGGAGACCGCGACGTCGCCGCCCGCGTTGAGGCAGAAGTCCCGGAGGCCGCCCACGGCGAGCGTGCGCGCCGCGCGGTCGGCCGCCCAGCCCTTCACGACGCCGTCGAGGTCCCAGGTGCCGTCCGGGCGCCGGATGCGGAACGCGCCGCCGGAGGCGTCCGCCATCGCCGAGCCGAGCCCGACGACCTCCGCGAAGTCGTCGCTCGCCCCTGACGCGTCGCCGCCGCGGGCGTTCACCCGGCTGAGCTCGCTGTCGGGGCGATACGCGGAGAAGCGCGCGTCGGCCTCCCGCAGCACCCGGAACGCGCGCTGGGCGGCCGCCGCCGCAACGAGCTCGTCGGCCTCCCGGATGTCGAGCGACATCGGGATGCACATGACGGTCTCGACGAACCTCATCGGTGGTCGATGGCCGACTGCAGCGACTGGATGTAGCCCTCCGAGGTGTAGGTGGCGCCCGAGATGGTGTCGATCTTCGCCGACTGGGAGGCCATCGCCTCCTGCTGCAGCATCGGGATGGCCTGCGAGTTGATCTCCTGGTCCCTGCCGCTCTCGGTCGGGTACTGGATGGCGTCGACGGCGGTGATCTTGGTGCCCTCGAAGGTGACCTTCACCTGGACCGGGCCGTAGCGGGTGTCCACGGCGGTTCCGGTCACGGTCTTGGTCGCCGGCGCCGCGGCCGCGGGGGCCGACGCCGACGCGGAGGGCGTCGCGGTCGCCGTCGCGCTCGGCGCGCTGGAGGGAGTCGACGACGGCGTGGTCGTGGTCGCGTGCGCCGACGACAGCGCGCTGGTCTGCTCGCCGACCCCGTACAGCTTGAGGCCGACGGTGGCGCCCATCACCACCAGGATGATGGTGAACAGGACGGTCCCGCGCCACGACTTGTTGTTCATGACATGCTCAGTTCTTCTCGGTGGATGAAACGCTTGGGCACCCGCAGCTCGCGCAGCGAGGACTCCACCTGCTCGGCCATGCCCTCCGGCCCGCAGATGAACGCCTCCCAATTGTGGAGGTCGGGGATGATCCGCACGAGGTGGCCGGGGCCCAGCGGGTCGTAGCCGAGCTGGGCGCGGCGGCCGACGAGCGGGATCACCGTGACCCCCTCCATCGCCTGCAGCTCGCCGAGGAGCGCGAGCTGCTCGGGCGCGCTGACCCGGTACAGGACGACCGGGCGGCCGCCGCGGTAGACCAGCTCCTCCGCGAGCGCCCGGATCGGGCCGATGCCCGCCCCGCCGGCGATGAGGAGCAGCTTGCCACGGCTGGCGCGGTCCGCCGTGAAGTGCCCGAAGGGTCCTTCGGCGAAGACGAGCGTCCCCGGCTTCAGTGCGGTCAGGCGGCTGGAGTGGTCGCCGAGGGTGCCGACGGTGATGCGCAGCCGGCCGTTCGCCGGCACCGCCGACACCGAGTACGGGTGCGCCGTGCCGAGGTGGCCCCAGGCGAAGAAGCGGAACAGCAGGAAGTTGCCCGCGCGGACGCCGAGCCGGTCGACGTGCGGTCCCTCGAGCCAGACGCTGTTGAGGCCGTGGCCCTCCGGGACGACCGCGATGACGCGCATCCGGCTCTTCCACGCGTCCATCGTCGGCAGGATGAAGCGCCAGGTCAGTACGGCGGAGGCGGTGCCGAGGTAGAGGCCGATCCAGAGGATGCGGTTGACCGGGTTGCCGATGAAGTGCACGCCGGCGCTGAGCTGGTGGAGGAAGGTGAGGAAGATCGCGACGTAGGTCGTGAGGTGCAGCCAGTACCAGACCTCGTAGGACAGCTTCGTCCGAATCAGGCGTGCGCTGGAGAGTCCGACCGCGAGGAACGCGATGGTCCCGACGAGCGCCCAGAACATGTCCGGATACGAGTAGTAGACGGTCCAGAACTCGTCCCAGGGCGTGCTCTTGTCGATGACCTCGCTGCCCAGCACGATGAAGACGACGTGCGCGACGATGAGGAAGATGACCGAGGCGCCGAGCGACCGGTGCCAGGAGACCAGCTTGTCGAGCCCGACCGCGTTCTCGAACCACGGCACCCGGGCGATCAGCAGCACTTGGTAGCAGACCAGCAGCGCGCCGACCAGGCCGCTCAGCTCGCCGAGCGAAGTGATCGCGTTGGCGGGGGTCGAGGCGAAGTTCGCGGGGACGCTGAACCACCACATCCCGAGCACGGCGATGACGCTGGCGCCGAGCAGGATGCGCACGGTGAGCGCGCCGCGCCGGTGCCGGGTCGCGGCGCCGCGGCGCGCACGGGGGCGCCGCGCGGGTGCCGTCGTCGCGGCCCAGGTCTCTGTCATGCCTCCAACGATGCTGGTCGAATCTTTGTGGATTCTTACGTTGGCTGAGAACGGCCTAAGGATCGGCTATGGAGGTGGGTGGCTCGGCTATGGAGTGCGGCGCCGCGCCGTGACGGCGGGGCCGCCGCCGGTCGCCTGCCGGGTGCGGCTACGGTTTCCGCATGAGCTTCGCCCTCCTGGCGCTGGTGGTGGCCGTCGGCCTGCTCGGCCCGCTGGCGGCCGCGCGCTCGATCTGGCGCGTGCCCGTGGTGGCGGGGGAGCTGCTCGGCGGCCTCCTGATCGGCGTCTCCGGATTCCGGCTGGTCGACCCGGCGAACGACGACTTCACGCTGCTCGCCTCCATCGGGTTCGGGCTGACGATGGTGGTCGTCGGCTCGCACGTGCCCGTGCGCGACCCCGTCGTGCGTGCGGCCCTCGCGCGTGGCGCCCTCGGGGCGGGGCTGGTCGGCGCGGTCTCCGCCGTGCTCGCCGCGCTGCTGGCCGCCGTCGCGCACTCCGGCAACGGCCTCCTCTACGGGGTGCTGCTGGCCTCGTCGTCCGCGGCGCTCGTGCTGCCGATGCTGCAGTCCGTGAACGTGGACAAGCGCTCGGCCGCCCAGCTCGTCGCGCAGATCGCCGTCGCGGACGTCGTGTGCGTCGTGCTCCTCCCATTGATAGTTGTGCCGGGGAGGGCGCTGACCGCCGGGATCGGGGTGCTGGTCATCGCCGCGCTCGCCGTGGGGCTGTGGGTCGCGCTGACCCGCTGGGTCCGCTCCGACCACCGTCGCGTGCTGCACGCCTACTCGGAGCGCCGACGGTTCGCGCTGGAGCTGCGGCTCAGCCTGCTGGTGCTGTTCGCCTTCGCGGCGATCGCCCAGTTCGCGCAGCTCTCGATCATGATCGCGGGCTTCGCGCTCGGGCTCGTGCTGTCGGCCGTCGGCGAGCCGCACCGGCTGGCGCGGCAGCTCTTCGGGATGACGGAGGGCTTCTTCGGTCCGCTCTTCTTCGTGTGGCTCGGCGCCTCGCTCGATCTGCGGGCGCTCGTCGCGCACCCGGCGATGATCCTGCTCGGCGTCGCGCTCGGCGTCGGGGCGGTGCTGGCGCACCTGGCCTCACGGCTCGCCGGGCTCCCGTGGGCGCAGGCCGTCGCCTCAGCGGGGCAGCTCGGCGTGCCGGTCGCCGCCGTGACACTCGGCCTCCAGACCCACACGCTCGCTCCGGGGGAGGGCGGGGCGATCCTGCTCGGCGCGCTGATCAGCCTGGCCACATCGGCCGTCTCGGTGGCAGCGGTCGCGCGTCGGGCCGGAGGAGCCGTCGGGGCTACGCCAGCGTCATGAAGAGCTTCTCGAGCTCCTCGACGGTCATCGGGTCGGTGGTGTCGTCCGGGTCGTTCAGGCACTTCTCCATCGCGGTGGCGATGATCTGGAAGCCGGCCTTGTCGAGCGCGCTGGAGACCGCGGCGAGCTGGATCACGACGTCGCGACACTTTCCGCCGTTCTCGACGGCCGCGATCACCGCGTTCAGCTGACCCTGCGCGCGGCGCAGCCGGTTCAGCACGGGCTTGACGTCGGTGGCGGTGCGGTCCACGGTCAGCTCCGTCCGAACAGGCGGCCGAGGAAGCCGGGGCCGGGTGAGATCGTGGACTGCTCGGCATGGCCGTCGCACCACTGCGCGGCCGGGACGTTCCGGCGCACATCGGCGACGTGCTGGCCGCAGCCGTCCCACGTCGTCTTGGAGCAGGTGGAGCAGGTCACGGGATAACACATGAACAGGGTCCTCTCTCGGGGATTCGGGATACCCCCGGAGGTATAGTACGATACCGGTGGGGGTATCCGCAATCGGCTCCCTCGGACACCAGGCACGGAAGAAGGACCACCCCAGTGAGAACGATCATCGTCGGCGGCGTCGCCGGAGGCATGTCGGCCGCGACCCGGCTGCGCCGGCTGGACGAGTCGCGTGACATCGTGGTGTTCGAGCGCGGCCCGTACGTCTCCTACGCGAACTGCGGCCTCCCGTACTACGTCGGCGGGGTGATCCGCGATCGGTCGTCGCTGCTGCTTCAGACGCCGCAGTCGCTGGCGTCGAGGTTCCGGCTGGACGTCCGCACCGGTCACGAGGTGCTCGACGTCGACGCCGCGCGGCGCACGGTGACGGTGCTCGACCTCGCGAGCGGCGAGACGTCCACCGAGGCCTACGACGAGCTGATCCTCGCGGTCGGCGCCTCCGCCCGGGAGGCCGCGGGACATCCCGGCATCCGCACGCACACGCTGCTCACGGTGGAAGACGTGGACGCGATCGGCCGGCTGGTGGACGCCGCGGCCGACAACGCGTCCGCACTGGTCGTCGGCGGCGGGTTCATCGGCCTGGAGGCGGTGGAGAACCTGCTACGCCGCGGCCTCCACGTCACCCTCGTCCAGCGCGGGCCGCACCTCCTGAGCCCGCTCGACCCGGAGATGGTTGCGCCGCTGGAGGCCCGGCTCCGCAGCCACGGCGTCGAGGTGCGCACCGGCGTCACGATCGACACGGTGGAGGGCGGGGACGTCCTCCTCGACGACGGCAGCGCGCTGCGTCCCGCCTTCATCGTCGACGCGTCCGGCGTGGTGCCGAGCGTTGACCTCGCGCGGACCGCCGGTGTGGCACTCGGCCCGACCGGCGGGATCGCGGTCGACGCGCGCAACCGCACCAGCGACCCGCACATCTACGCCGTCGGCGACGGGGTCGAGAAGATCGACGCGCTCTCCGGCGAGGAGGCGCTCGTCACGATGGCCGGGCTGGCCAACCGGCACGGCCGCTCGGTCGCCGACGTGATCGCCGGCCACGACGAGCGCAACACGCCGGCGCTGGGCGCCGCCATCGTGCAGGTGTTCGACTCCGTCGCAGCGAAGGTCGGCTGGAGCGAGCAGCAGCTCGTGTCGGCCGGCCGCGAGCACCGCGTCATCCACACCCATCCGACCTCGCACGCCACCTACTACCCGGGCGCGCAGCCCATGTCGATGAAGCTGCTGGTCGACCCGGCGAGCGACGCGATCCTTGGCGCTCAGATCGTCGGCGGGGACGGCGTGGACAAGCGGATCGACGTCATCGCGGTGGCGATGGCGGGCGGCATCACCGCCTCCGGGCTCGCACGCCTGGAGCTCGCGTACGCGCCTCAGTTCGGCTCGGCGAAGGACCCGGTGAACCAGCTCGGCTATGTCGCCGACAACCTCCGCACCGGCACCACCAGCGCCATCCAGTGGCACGAGCTTGACTCCACCCTGGCCGCGGGCGCCACCCTCGTGGATGTCCGCAGCGCGGGCGAGCACGCGGCCGGTGCGATCCCCGGCGCGGTCAACATCCCCGTCGACGAGCTCCGCGACCGGCTCGCCGAGCTGCCGGCCGGACCAGTCGTCGTCCACTGCCAGGTTGGGCAGCGCGGGCACACCGCGGCACGCATCCTCGCCCAACGCGGGTACGGCGTCGTGAACCTCGACGGCGGCTACCGCACCTGGGCCGCGGGCGCGTCGACCCGGGCTCGGGAGGCCGTCGCCGCCTAGAGAACGGATAGCGGATCGTCAGGTTCTGCCCATGTGACGTAAGAATCCGTCAAGAATTCGCCGGGATGGTGGAGGTAACGACCTGGAGAAGGAGGGACGGATGGCGACCTGGACACGAGGAAAGCGGATCGTCGGTGTGCTGACCGGCGTGATCGGCGTGACGAGCGTCGGCGCAGCCGCAGCCGTGGGCACGGTGCTGTTCGACACCACGCCGACCAAGCACGCAGTGGCGGCCGCGCGACCGGTGAGCACTCCGGCGGCCACGCCATCGGCGACGCCCACCCCGACCGCCACGCCGGCCCAGGCCGCACCCGCTCCGAGTGTGGCCCCAGCCCCGGCCGCACCGGCTCCGGCTCCCGCTCCGGCTCCGGCTCCTGCCCCTGCCCCGGTCCAGCCGAGCCAAGGCGGCTCGTCCAGCGGCACGTCGTCAGGCTCCTGATGCGAAGGCCGACGGAGGGGGGCGACGATGACTGAGCTGCTCTGGGCCTTCGGCCGGGCGTCCGGCCTCATCGCGCTGCTGCTGTTCACCCTGACCCTGGTGCTCGGCATCGTCACGCGCTCCGGGCGTCCCCTGCCCGGGATGCCGCGGTTCTCGGTGTCGCTGATCCACCGCAACGTGTCGCTGCTCGCGTGCGTCTTCCTCGTGCTCCACGTGGGGACGCTGCTGTTCGACTCCTACGCCAAGCTCTCGGTGCTCGACATCGTGGTGCCGTTCGCCGGGTCGTTCAAGCCGTTCTGGCAGGGCCTCGGGACGGTCGCGTTCGACCTGGTCGTCGCGATCACCATCACCGGCCTGCTCCGCCGGCGCCTCGGCCAGCGTGCCTTCCGCTTCGTGCACTGGTTCACCTACGCGATGTGGCCGATCGCCGTCCTGCACGGCATCGGCAACGGGACGAACGGCACCAGCGGCTGGTTCCTGCTCGTGACCGCGGGGTGCACCCTCCTCGTCGTCGTGGCCGTGATCTGGCGGCTGTCGGCCCGGTTCGTGGAGCACTCGCACACGCGGCGCCTCGCCGCCGGACTCGCACCGTCTGGAAAGAAGGACGACGCATGACGATGACGATGGACCCCACCACCTCCGGAGCGCCGACGCGCGCAGTGGACGCCGGACGGCTCTTCGCCGCCGGCCACCGGGCGACCCTCGACGCGCACCTGCGCGCCTACGGCGAGCTGCCCCAGCGGAACCCCGACGCGATGCTCGCCGAGCTCGAAGCCTCCGGGCTCACCGGGCGCGGAGGCGCGGCCTTCCCGGTCTCGCGCAAGCTGTCCGCCGCCATCGACGCGGGCGGACGCCGCCGCGGCCGGGCGCCGATCCTCATCGCCAACGGCACCGAGGGCGAGCCGCTCAGCTCCAAGGACGCCGTCCTGCTGCGCAACGCTCCCCACCTCGTGATCGACGGGATGCTCGCCGCCGGACGCACGATCGGCGCGCGCAACGTGCTCATCGTGGCCGAGGGCGACGCCCTCCGGGCCGTCGAGCGCGCGATCGAGGAGCGGCGGGACGCACGCGGGATCGAGGTCGTGGAGGGCGCGGGAGGCTTCGTCTCCGGCGAGGCGAGCGCCCTGGTCAACCTGATCGAGAACGACGACGCGCGGCCGGTGGACCGCACGAAGCGCCTGACGACCGCGGGCCTCCGCGGCCGGCCGACCGTCGTGCAGAACGTGGAGACGCTCGCGCACCTCGCACTGATCGCCCGCCACGGCGCCCGCTGGTTCCGGTCGGTGGGCGACCCGGTCGACCCGGGCACCCGGCTGGTGACGGTCACCGGCGACGTGCCGAAGCAGGGCGTCTACGAGATCCGCACCGACGCCACCGTGCGCGAGACCCTGGCCCCGCTGCAGCTCGACTTCGGGACGGTCACCGCCGCGCTGATCGGCGGCTACCACGGCGCCTGGGTGCCGGCGCAGGCCTTCGACCTCCCGCTGACCGCGCTCGACCTCGCCCCGTTCGACGCGTCGCCGGGCGCCGGGATCATCCACGTGCTCGGCGACCACCGCTGCGCGCTCGACGTCACCGCCGGGATCGTGAAATACCTCGCCGGGGAGTCGGTCGGCCAGTGCGGTCCGTGCATGTTCGGCCTGCCGACGATGGCCGACCGGTTCGCGGCCGTCGCCTCCGGGCAGGCCGTCGCCGAGAACGCCGCCGACCTCAAACGGCTCGCCGGCCTCGTCGTCGGCCGCGGCTCCTGCCACCACCCCGACGGGACCGCCCGGCTCGTGCGGAGCGCGCTCACGGTCTTCGACCACGACGTGCGCTCGCACGCCCACGGCCGCTGCGTCCGGAGAGCGCGATGACCACCCCCGCGCTCCACATCGACTGGACGAAGTGCGACGGCCGGGGGCTCTGCGCCGAGATCCTCGACCGCGCCCTCACGCGCGACGACTGGGGTTACCCGGTCTCGCTCCGCGGCGCGGAGGGCTTCCGCTCGGAGGTGCCGCTGCGCACCGACGAGCTGGACGCGGCGGATGACGCCGTGGCGCTCTGCCCGGTGCTCGCGCTCAAGCGCGTGGCGGTCTAGGTCTCGTCCGTGTGCCCCTCCTGCTTCGGCTCCCCGGTGACGGCGAGGATGGCGTCCTCCTCCAGCCGCGCCCACCGACGGCGCCGATCGACGCCGAACAGGTAGACGGCGTCCAGCAGGCCGAGCGTGTTGCTCAGCAGCAGCGCGACGAACCACGGCTTGCTGCCGTTCCTGGCGGCGCGCCAGAGCGAAGCGCCCTTCCAGGCGAGGCTCCAGGCGACGACCGCGACGACGAGGATGCGGCCCGCGGGCGGCGCGTCGTGCATCCCCATGCGGGGTGATTCGATGTGGTCTCTCATGCGCTCATTCGACCGCCGGCGGGTGGGGTGCGGCAAGGGGTGGAGAGCTTGGGGTGGCGCTGCAGCAGATTGATGGTTTAGTATTTCAGAGCGGGCCGCAGTAGCGGGTCGAAGTAAGCCTGGCAGTCATCCGGACGGTTCGACGAGCCAGGCTCGCGCATTTAAGGCGCGAGGGTCCTGATGCCGGCGATCATCGGCAGCACGCGACGGTGCCACTCTCCGCCCTTGTAGCAGCACCAGGCGACCATGTCGCTGATCCACAGGAGTGCGTGGTCGTTCGGAGCGGTGTGCTCATTTCGGAGTGCGTGCCCGCCGTTCCGGTCGAGCGCCGCCGCGATCATCTGAACTTGCGTTTGCTGGAGTCGGGCTCCTCCGTGAAGTGGATGCGGCGTTGGCCGGGCGGTTGAGCCACTCAGGTTTCCGGGCTGGCCCGAAAGATCTCCATCGCCTCCCGCACCGCGTACCCCACGATCACGAGCCCCGCCAGCGGGTCCGCCCACCACCACCCGAACAGCCCGTTGAGCACGATGCCGACGAGGACGGCGGTCGCGAGGATGCCGTCCACCAGGGTCACCCGGCCTTCCGTGATGAGCACGGGGTTGCCGAGCCGGCGGCCGGTGCGGGTCTTGCCGAAGGCGAGGGCGAACATCACGAGCGCGGTCACGGACGTCCAGCCCGCGCCGCCGGGGGTCGGGGTGGCACGGTGGCCGGCGATCAGCGCCACGACGGCCTGGACGAGGAGGTAGGCGGCCAGCAGGACGAACGCCACGCCGATCAGCCGCAGGGCGAGACGCTGGCGGCGCTCGCCGGCGCCGGTCAGCTCCCAGATGACGACGACGCTGGCGAAGATCTCGATCAGGCTGTCCAGGCCGAAGCCGAGCAGGGCGACCGACGCGCTCGCGTAAGCGAGGACGGCGAGCACGATCACGCCGACGACGTTCCAGCCGAGCGTGACCGCCTCCAGCCCGATGCCGAAGCGGGTCAGGCGGCGACGGGTCGCGTTGTCGAGCTGCGCGTCGGTCACGGGGTCGGCGCGGGGCCGGGTGCGAGCTCCAGGTGCAGCTCGTCCAGGTTGCGGAGGTGCGCCGTCGCGTGCGCGCGGGCGGCCTCGGTGATGCGCTGGGCGTCGGCGAGGGTCGCGGCGTCGACGGTCAGCCGTGCGCTGCCGAGCAGCCGGTGGCCCACCCAGCGGAGCTGCACGCGCGGGACCGCCGTCACGCCCGGGGTGTCTTCCAGCGCGTGCTCCAGGCGGCCGACGAGCTCGGGCTCGATGCCGTCGAGAAGGCGGCGGCCGATGCTGCGGACCGTGCCCCACAGCAGCACGATGATCGCGGCCGAGATGAGGAGGCCGACGATCGGGTCGGCGAGCGGGAAGCCGAGCATGACGCCGATCGCGCCGATCACCACGGCGAGCGAGGTGAAGCCGTCGATGCGGGCGTGGACGCCGTCCGCGACGAGGGCGGCGGAGCCGATCCGCTGGCCGACGCGGATGCGGTAGATCGCGACCGCCTCGTTGCCGGCGAAGCCGATCAGGCCGGCGACGACCACCCAGCCGAGGTTCTCCAGCGGGTGCGGGTGGAAGAACCGGTCGATCGACTGCCACGCGGCGACGATCGCGGACAGGGCGACGACGGCGATGATGAACAGCCCGGCGAGGTCCTCGGCGCGGCCGTAGCCGTAGGTGTAGCGCCGGGAGGCCACCCGGCGGCCGAGCACGAACGCGACCCAGAGCGGAACGGCTGTCAGCGCGTCGGAGAAGTTGTGGACGGTGTCGGCGAGCAGCGCGACGGACCCGCTGAACCCCACGACGATCGCCTGCAGCAGCGTGGTGCCGAGCAGGACGAACAGGCTGATCTTCAGCGCGCGGACGCCCTCGGTGCTGGCCTCCAGGGCGTCGTCGATGGAGTCGGCAGCGTCGTGGGAGTGCGGGACGAAGAGGCCGTAGAGGAAACCCTTGAAGCCGGTGGGGTGGTGGTGGTCGTGTCCGTGCTCGTGGCCGTGGTCATGCTCGTGGTCGTGCCGGTGCTCGTGGTCGTGGTCGTGGTGGGTGTGCGTCTCTCCGCTCATGCCGACGCCTCCACGTGATGATGCCGCGGCGTCCCGCCGAGCGAGTGCTCCGCCTGGAAGATCGCGTCGGTGACCAGCCGGCTCGCGTGCTCGTTCTCCAGCCGGTAGAAGACCCGCTGGCCGTCCTGGCGCGTCGCCACGATCCGGGCGAGCCGCAGCTTCGCCAGGTGCTGGGAGACGGCGGCCGGCTGCTTGTCCAGGATGTCGGCGAGGTGGTTCACCGACAGCTCGCCGGCGTCGCGGAGGGCCAGGATGATGCGCACCCGGGTGGCGTCGGCGAGCATCCCGAACACCTCGACCGCAAGCTCGACGTACTGGCTGTCCGGTAGACGTCCGCATATCGGCTTATCTGCATCCATACGCAGATACTAACTCATCGAGGGGCACGCAAACGCCCCTAAAAGGGCGTTTTAGGGGCGTTTACGTGCCCTTCGACGCTGAGAACTCAGGCTTCGGGGCGGCGGAGCACCAGGAAGCGGACGCCGTAGGGGCCGATGCTCAGCGGGAAGCTGCTCAGGTTGTCCACCGTCGTCACCTCGCTGTCGTCGCCCGCGTCGATCACGGTCGCGCCGAGCGGCAGCGCGTCCGACCGCACCGTGCCGTCCACGGCCTCCGCGCTCATGTTGAGCACCGTGAGCTGCACGATCGGGAGGCCCTGCTCGTCCAGCGACTCCAGCTCGTGCACGAGCACCAGCATCCCGGGGTGCGCGACGTCGGGCACGTCGACCTGGCGGGCCGTCGCGATGCCGAAGCGGGAGCGGATGCGCAGGAGGTCAGCGAGCCCGCTCGCGAAGGAGTCCGGCCGGGAGAGCTGGTCGGGGAGGGTGCCGTACAGCGACCGGGACCGCGGCATGCCGGACGCCGAGCGCTCCTCCTCGGGGGCGACCCCGAGCAGGTCGTGGGCGCCGCGCTCGATCCAGCGGGTGTCGCCGTCCGCGATCAGGTCGGCCACCTGCTCGCGGGGGACCGTGAGCGAGCCGAGCAGGTCCCAGCCGGACATGGCGAAGACACCGGGCTGCCAGGCGTTGAACGCGGCGAGCAGCAGGTGC
>NZ_JBHTXK010000028.1:0-42848 GCF_042791795.1 Leifsonia sp. NPDC056665 | reverse complement strand
CCGCCTGGCCACCCGGCCAGGCGGCGTGTCCTGTCATCTCGTTTGGCCGGCCGGGCGCGCGAACGAACTGACAGGACATGCCGCGTGCGCGCCTGGCCACGCGGCATGTCCTGTCAGATAGGTGGCGCGGTCAGGACTCGCGGCGGGGGATGGCCAGCGGGTTGCCGTCGCGGAGCTCGGGCGGGAGGACGTCCTGCGGGGCGTCCTGGTAGGCGATCGGCGTCAGCCAGCGGCGGATCGCGGTCGCGCCGACCGAGGTGTGGACGCTCGCCGTGGTCGCCGGCCAGGAGCCGCCGTGGTGCTGAGCCCAGCCGATCGCGACGCCGGTGGGCCAGCCGTCGAACAGGAGGCGGCCCGCGACGGAGGCGAGCAGACGGGCGAGCGCGGTGACGTCCTCGTCCGTGCCGCGGTGGATGGTGGCAGTGAGCGACGGCCGCAGGGCGGCGACCAGCGCGGGCAGCTCGTCGTCCCGGTACGAGACCAGCACCGTCGACGGTCCGAAGTGCTCCTCCAGGAACACGGCAGGCTCCGCGAGGAAGGCCGCCGCGTCCGTGAGGGCGACCGCGGGGACGGAGGCTCCCGGCTCGTCGCGGCCGAGCAGCACCGTCACGGCGTCGTCGCCTGCGAACTCTTCGACGGCCGACACGTACGTCGCGCTCATCCCGTCGGTGAGCTGGCGGGAGGTCGGAGCCGAGCCGAGCGCGGCGCTCACGGCGTCGTCCACGCCCTTGCCGGACGGGACGAACACGAGGCCGGGCTTGGTGCAGTATTGCCCGGCGTCGCGCGTGAAGGAGCCGACGAGGCCCGCGCCGATGTCGCCCGCACGCTCGCGGGCCGCCGCACGCGTCACGACCACAGGGTTGACGCTGCCCAGCTCCCCGTAGAACGGGATCGGGTCCGGCCGGGAGGACGCGAGGTCGAACAGCGCGCGCCCACCGCGCTCCGAGCCGGTGAACCCGGCCGCACGGATAGCGGGATGCTGCACGAGCGCGACGCCGGCCTCCATCCCCTCCACCAGCGCGAACCAGCCCGCGGGCAGCACCGACAAGGCAAGCTCCGCGGTGCGGCGGGACAGCCGGGGGTGACCGGGATGCGCCTTCACGATCACCGGGCAGCCCGCGGCGAGCGCCGACGCCGTGTCGTTCCCGAGCACCGAGAACGCGAACGGGAAGTTGGAGGACGTGTAGACGGCCACCGGGCCGAGCGGCCGCAGCATCCGGCGGAGGTCGGGGCGCGGCGGGATGAGCGACGGGTCGGGGGAGTCGAGTGTGGCCTCCAGGTAGCCGCCCTCCCGCACCACGCCCGCGAAGAAGCGGAGCTGCGCGGCGGTGCGGGTGACCTCGCCGTCGAGGCGCGCCTCGGAGAGGTGGGTCTCCTCGGCGGCGAGGGCGACCAGACCGGCGCGGTCGCGTTCGAGGGCGGCGGCGAGGGCGTCGAGCCAGGCCGCGCGTTCCTCGCGGGTGGTGGGGAGGAGGGCTGCGGCGGCGGCAGCAGCGGTGACGTCGCCCATCAGAACGCCGCCAGCCCGGTCAGCGCCCGCCCGAGCACCAGCGTGTGGATCTCGTCCGTGCCCTCGTAGGTGCGTACCGACTCCAGGTTGGCCATGTGCCGCATGACCGGGAACTCGCTGGTGATGCCGTCGCCGCCGAGGATGGTGCGGGCCTCGCGTGCGATGGCGAGCGCCTCCCGCACGCTGTTGAGCTTGCCGACGCTGATCTGGGTCGGGGTGAGCCGGCCCGCCTCCTTCAGCCGGCCGAGGTGCAGGGCGAGCAGCATCCCCTTCTCGTACTCGACCAGCATGTCGGCGAGCTTCTGCTGGATGAGCTGGGTCGCGCCGATCGGCCGGCCGAACACCTCCCGGGTCGTCGCGCGCTCGATGGAGACCTCCAGGCACGAGCGGGCGGCGCCCATCGCACCCCAGACGATCCCGAAGCGGGCCTCGTTGAGGCAGGAGAACGGACCGGACAGGCCCCGCGCGCCCGGCAGCATCGCCGAAGCGGGGACGCGCACGCCGTCCAGGACGATGTCGCACTGCACCGACGCCCGCATGGAGAGCTTGCCGTCGATCGCGGTCGCGGCGAAGCCGGGCGTGGAGGTCGGCACCACGAAGCCGCGCACGCCCTCCTCGGTCGCCGCCCAGACGACCGCCACGTCGGCGAGCGCCGCCAGGCCGATCCAGCGCTTGGCGCCGTCGATCACCCAGTCGTCGCCGTCCCGCCGCGCGGTGGTGCTCATCGCGGCGGGGTCGCTGCCGCCCTGCGGCTCGGTGAGGGCGAAGCAGCCGATGCGCTCGCCGCGGGCCATCGCCGGCAGCCACTCGGCCTTCTGCTCGTCGGAGCCGAACTTGGAGATGGCGCTCATGGCGAGCGAGCCCTGCACCGAGACGAAGGTGCGCCAGCCGCTGTCGGCGGCCTCCAGCTCGTGGCAGACCAGCCCGTAGGCGACCGCTCCCGCTCCCGCGCAGCCGGGGTCCTTCAGGTGCATGCCCAGGAAGCCGAGGGCGCCGAGCTCTGCGACGAACTCGCGGCGGAAGTGCTTGTCCTCGAAGTCCTGCTCGATCACCGGCGCGATCCGTTCGACCGCGAAGCGCCGGGCGGCGTCGCGCCAGCGCAGCTCGTCGTCGGTGAACAGGTGGTCGATGCTGAACGCCTCGTCGAGTGCGGAGGCGGCGGAGGCGCGGGTCTGCGTGGTCATCGGGTGGTCCTTTCGGTGGACGGGCGGACGGCGTCCAGCCACTGGGGTTCGTGCGCGCCGAGCAGCGGCGGCGGGGTGCGGTGCACGGCGGGCGACGTGCTCAGGCGGATGGGCGTCGCGGGCTGGCGTGAGGTGCGCCCGGTCGCCCGGTCGGTGGTGGTCGACACTGGGTCGAGCCCGAGGGAGTCCGCGAACGCGAACGCCTCGCCGACGCTGTTGACGAGCCCGGCCGGGACGCGCGCCGCGCCGAACACGGCCACCCAGTCGGCCGCGGTACGCCCGGCGAGCACGGGCTCTAGCACGGCCCGCAGCGCGGCGCGATTGTGCACGCGCTCCTCGTTGGTCGCGAAGCGGGGGTCGGCCGCGAGCTCCGGGAGGCCGATTGCGGCGGCGAACGCGGCGAACTGCCTGTCGTTGCCCACCGCGAGCACAAGCTCCCGGTCGGCCGCCCGGAACAGCTCGTACGGCGCGATGCTCGGGTGCGCGTTGCCGAGCCGGCCGGGGGAGCGGCCGGTGGCGAGCGTGCTCGACGCCTGGTTGGTGAGGGCGGCGAGCAGGGAGCCGAGCAGGTCGACGTCGACCCGCGATCCGAGGCCGGTGCGCTCCCGCTCGCGCAGGGCGAGCAGGATCCCGGCGAGCGCGTTCTGCCCGGTGAGCACGTCCACGAGCGCGACGCCGACCTTGCTGGGCTCGCCGTCCGGCGCTCCCGTGATGCTCATCAGGCCGCCGACCGCCTGTACGAGGAGGTCGTAGCCCGGCAGGCCGGCGCCCTCCGCCCGCCCGAAGCCGGTGATCGAGCAGTAGATCAGCCCGGGGTTGGCGGGGCGGAGGCTGTCCTCGTCCAGCCCGAACCGCTCCATCACCCCCGGGCGGAAGTTCTCCACCACGACGTCGGCGGTCTCGGCGAGGGCGCGCGCGGCGGCGAGGCCCTCCGGCGTGGCGAGGTCGCAGACCACCGAGCGCTTGTTGCGGTTGACCGCGCCGAAGTAGGTGGACTCGCCCGCCTCGTCCACGGGAGGCCGCCAGGACCGGGTGTCGTCGCCGGCCGGGCTCTCGATCTTGACAACGTCGGCGCCGAAGTCGGCGAGCGTCATCGTCGCGTACGGGCCGGCGAGGACCCGGGAGAAGTCGGCGACGCGCAGGCCGGAGAGGATGCCGTCGGCCATGCTCGCTCCTTCGCTCGGACGGTCGCCCACACGAGCCGTCGGTAATTCATCCTATATCGGATGATTGGATCGGGTTATCGTGGGAGGCGTGACCACCTCCACTCGTGATGCTGCCGGAACGACCCGGCCGGCGCCAGGGGCGCGGGACGCGGTCTTCGCGCAGCTCTCCGACGCGGGCCGCGCCGAGCAGGTCGCCCGGCGCCTCGCCGACGCGATCGTCCTCGGCGTGCTGACCCCGGGGGAGCGGCTGCCCAGCGAGGCCGAGCTCGCCCGCCGCTTCGGCGTCGCCCTGGTGACGGCGCGCGAGGGACTCGGGATGCTGCGCGAGGCCGGACTCGTCGAGACCCGGCGCGGACGGGACGGCGGCTCCTTCGTCGTCCACCCGGGAGACGGCGACGAGGCGCTGCTCGCTACCCGGCTGCGCGGACTTTCGCAGGTGGAGCTGGGCGACCTCGCCGTCTACGTGACGGCCATCGCGGCGGGCTGCGCGGATCGCGCGGCCGAGCGCTCGACCGCCGCCGACGACGCGCGGCTGGCGGCCTGGCTGGACGCCGCCGACTTCTCCGGCGCGGCCGCCGCGCGCCGCAACGCGGGCGGCTTCCTGCTGGAGCTCGCCGTGCTCAGCCAGTCGACCCGGCTGGTGCGCGAGCAGATCCGGTTGCAGGCCGAGTTCGGCCCGCTGCTCTGGCTCGGGATGCGCGACGCGGAACTGCGTGCAGGGACGGCCGACTCCGCGCGCGTGATCGCGGACGCGGTCGCGGCGGGGGACGGCGGCGTGGCCAGGGCCGAGATCAGTGCGCTGCTGGCGGGCGTCGCCCGCTGGCTGCTGTCCGCGAAGGCGCGGATCGAGACGGGAGGGACGATCGATGGCTGACGTCGTCGGGACGGAGACCAGCGCAGGCGTCGCGGTCGCGGCCGAGCGGGTGAGCGCGCTGTTCGCGCGCATCCAGGGCTCGCTGGCCGGCTGGCGCGACGCCATCCTCGGGGAGGAGAGCGCGGACACCGGGACCGCCCCAGCAGCTCTCGACGCGACCGTCGGCGCGCTGGTCATCCCGCTGTTGCAGGAGGACGACCCGCTGCTGGTCGGAGCCGGGTTCATCGCCGCCCCCGCGTTCACCGGCGGCGACGACCTGCACTTCTCCTGGTGGCTCGGTCCGCTGGAGGAGAACCCGGTCTTCGGCTCCACGACCGAGCCGAGCCGGCTCGACCTGGCCTCCCGGTCGTACTCCGACTACCTGCGCGACTTCCGCTCGCTGGAGTGGTACAGCATCCCGCAGTCCACGCACCGCACCCACATCACCGGCCCGTACGTCGACCACCTGTGCGCGTGCGACTACATCGTCACGGTCACCTCGCCCGTGGAGCGGGACGGCCGGATGATCGGCGTCGTCGGCGTGGACGTCTACGTCAAGCGGCTGGAGCGCGAGCTGCTGCCCGCCATGCTCGCCGCTGGACGCCCGGTCGTGCTGGTCAACGAGGCCGGCCGCGCGATGGTCTCCACCGACCCGGCGGTGCTGGTCGGCGATGTGGTCGGGAAAGCGGAGGGCGCAGTGCGGTGCGTCGGCACCCCGTTCCGCCTGGTCTGACGTCGGGGCTGGTCTGGCATCGGGGCTGGACTGGCATCGGGCCTGGTCTAACATCGGAACGACCAGTACGTCCTGCATCGGGGAGCAGCCCCGGTCCATCGTCGACCAGGAGGAACCGCGGTGACTCCCGGCTTCACCCGTTACGCCCCGACCGCCGGCCCGTCGCGCTGGCTGCTGATCGCCGGCCGCCGGTTCGTCGCCTGCGTGGAGAGCACGGCCGCGGACAGCATCGTCGACGCGGTGTGGTGGCTGGCCGACTCCGACCTCGCCACGATCGAGTCGGTCGTCGGCGCATTCCCGCTCGCTGGGCCGGACAGCGTGCGCTCGTTCGCGGTGGCCGAGCTCGGCGAGCCGAACGCCGGCGGCGAGATCACCGTCACGGCCGTGGTCCGCGGGTCGGCCGCGCTCGACATCTACTCGGTCGGCGGTGCACGGCGGTTCGGGTCGGGCGGCGTACAGCCGTGGGTGCTCGCGGAGTTCCGCAATGTCACCGGGCTCGCGGTCGGCGGCGACGACCTCCCCACCGGCTCGGTCGCCCGGGTGTCGATCGGCTCCCTGCCCCTCGGCCTCGGCGTCGTGGACGGCGAACTGCTCACCTGGTCGAGCACGCCGCTCGAGCGCGTCGAGCGCACCGCCGACCGGAGGCCGCAGCCGGCCGAGGACGCCGGCGCCGGGGAGCCCAACTCCGAGCTGGACGAGACGATCATCCGCTCGCGCAACCGCAGCTCCAGCCTGTTCTCGCACGCCGACGAGCCGGACGTCCCGGCCACCGCCGGGCTCGCCGAGTCGCCGGAGGCCGCGCCCATCGTGCAGCCCGTCCCCGTCGCGCACGAGCTGCCGGGCGCGATCGACATCGAGGAGCCGGGAGCCGCGACCGAGCGTCCGGACCTGCGCGACACGCCCGGAGTCGGCCGGGCGCCGGTTCCCGGTGCGATCCCGACGCCGGCCGGCGGCGCGGAGGCCGTGCCGCGGCCGCAGCGCTTCGCCGTCCGCGTCGTCCCGGGGGACATCATGGAGCTTGACGTGCCGATCGTGATCGGCCGGAAGCCCGCGCTCCAGCGGGTCGAGTCGGGCGTCGCGCCGCGCCTCGTGGCGGTTCAGTCGCCCGAGCAGGAGGTGTCCTCCACGCACGTGCGCATCGAGCAGTCGGGGGACGCCGTGGTCGTCACCGACCTGCGCTCGACGAACGGCACTCGCGTCCACCGGCCGGGCGGCACCGCCGACCGGCTGCGTCAGGGGGAGTCCACGGTCGTTCTTCCCGGAACGGTTGTGGAGATCGGCGACGGTAATATCATCGAGATTACCGCCCTCCCGGCAGGCGGCACCACGGGGGCCCCGCGGCCGCTGCCGGAAGCGGACCGTCGAGAAGAAGGACGCGAGTGACCCAGATCGGTCGCACCAACCGGCGCCACACCGTGGTCGTGCCGGGCGGCGCAGACGCACGCATCAGCCTGTCCTGGGCGGCGCTGTCCGACACCGGCTACCGGCGCAGCGTCAACGAGGACAGCCTCCTGGCGCGCTCGCCGATCTTCGCGGTCGCCGACGGCATGGGCGGCCACACCGCGGGCGACTTCGCCAGCACCGCGGTCGTGACCCGGCTGGCCGAGAAGGTCAGGGTCGACTTCGTCACGGAGACCTCGCTGACCGAGGCGCTGCGCGACGCGGTGGACGACATGGGCCGCGGCGTCGGGCAGACCGACCTCGGCACGGGCACCACCGTCACGGGCATCGCGCTCACGTTGTCGGACGGGTCGCCGTACTGGCTCGTCTTCAACATCGGCGACTCGCGCGTGTACAGCTTCCGCGACGGCACGCTGGAGCAGCTCACCGTCGACCACTCGATCGTCCAGGAGCTGCTCGACGCCGGGGCGATCACGCCGGCGGAGGCGGAGGTGCACCCGCACAGCAACGTGATCACGCGCGCGGTCGGGTTCAACGAGGACCCGGTTCCCGACTACTTCCTGTTCCCGATCGTCGCCGGCTCCCGACTGCTGGTCTGCTCGGACGGGCTCACCAAGGAGCTCACCGAGCACGGCATCCGGTACTACCTCGGTGAGGGCGCCTCCCCGCTAGACGCCGCGCAGCAGCTCATGGACGCCGCGCTCGGCAACGGCGGGCGCGACAACGTGACCGTGGTCGTGGTCGACGTGCTGGCCACCCCCGAGAGCGGTTCGCACCGCGAGGGATCCCCGCGCAGGGCGGCCCGCCGGCACTGACGGCCGGCCCCTCCACGGGGGTCGCCGAGAGGCGATTTGGCCCCCGAGTTGGGGGTAACGGAGATGGCCCCAGTGGGGGTCCCGGCCCCCTGGGGCACTGTGGCGGCTGCCTACAATTGACAAACGCCTTCGCCCTCGCGAACGCGCACGGCCGATGACGGGAGGAGCTGCTTGGCTCGGCGCTTGCCTTCACAGCCGCCGAACCTCCCTGGCTTCTCCTACGTCAGGGTGCTCGGTTCGGGCGGCTTCGCCGACGTGTTCCTCTACGAGCAGAACATGCCGCGCCGGCAGGTCGCGGTCAAGGTCATGCTCGCCGAGGTGGTCACCAGCCAGGTCAAGCAGATGTTCCAGGCCGAGGCCAACCTGATGGCCCAGCTCAGCACGCACCCCTCGATCCTCACGGTGTACCAGGCGAGCGTCTCCGCGGACGGCCGGCCCTACCTGGTGATGGAGCTGTGCTCCTCCGCCATCGGCCAGCGCTACCGCTCCGACCCGCTGCCGGTGCCCGAGGTGCTGAGCATCGGCGTCCGGATCGCGAGCGCGGTCGAGACGGCGCACCGCGCAGGGGTGCTGCACCGCGACATCAAGCCCTCCAACATCCTCACCACCGCCTACGGCCACCCGGTGCTCAGCGACTTCGGCATCGCGGCGACGCTCAGCGAGGCGGACGTGACGGAGGCGATCGGCCTCTCCATCCCGTGGTCGGCCCCTGAGGTGCTCCTCGACGAGACCAGCGGCGCCGTCGCCAGCGAGGTGTGGTCCCTCGGCGCGACGATCTACTCGCTGCTGGCCGGGCGCTCGCCGTTCGAGCAGCCGGGCAAGGAGAACACCTCCGCCGAGCTGATCCAGCGCATCACCAAGGGCCGCCCGCAGCCGATCGGCCGCCCCGACGTGCCGCCGCGGCTCGAGCAGATCCTGATGCGCTCGATGTCGCGCAAGCCGTCGGCGCGGCAGCGCAGCGCCCTGGAGCTGATCCGCGAGCTGCAGTCGGTGGAGGCCGAGCTCGGGCTGCCGCAGACGCCGATCGAGGTCGCGATGGACGACTGGGCGCTGGCCACGGCCGACGACCCGGAGGAGCGCACGCGCGTCAAGGGCGTCCTCGCCGTCGACCCAGGCGCCGCCAGGCGTCGCCGTCGCCGTGCCGCGCCCGTGCCGGCCGGGGCGACCAGGGCGCCCACCCGCACGGATGTCAGGGAGAGCGCGGGCAGCTCGCCGACGATCCCGCCCGCGCCGCCCGCCCGGCTCTCGCGCGCGCTCATCGGCGCCCTGGTCGCGTGCGCGGTCCTCGTCGTGGTGCTCGCCATCACGGCGACGTTCGTGCTGGTGCGGGCGAACGCCTCCGGCGACATCCCGACCGTGCGCGACCTGAGCGGCCGGGTCAGCCAGGGCACCATCGTCTTCACCTGGAGCGATCCGGGGCTGGAGAGCAGTGACAGCTACCAGGTGACGGTCGACGACCAGCCGCCGAGCAGTCAGCGCGCGACCGAGTTCCGGGTCGACGCGAAGGCAGGCCAGACGGTGTGCGTCACCGTCACGGTGAACCGCGACGGCAAGACCGGGTCGCCGAGCGGCCAGAAGTGCGTCCAGAGGACCGGCTCGCCATGATCCGCGCCTGGCTCCTGGCCCACAAGTCGATCGCGGCCACCGCCCTGAGCGGGACCGTGGTCGCGGCTGTCGTCGCGACGCTCGCAGTGGTGTCGGGAGGCTACAGCGCCCAGCACCTGCAGCTCAACGACGCGGCGGTGTGGGTGGCCAGCGACGCCAAGAAGGCCCTCGGCCGGGCGAACACGCAGATCGACTCGCTCAACTCGATCGTGCCGGGCACCGGCGAGGCGCTCGACGTGGTCCAGGACGGCCAGAACGTGTTGCTGCTCGACAAGGAGGCCAACACCGCGGCCGTCGTCGACCCGGCGACCGCGCAGGCGGGCAAGTCGGTGGCGCTGCCGCCGCGGTCGCCGCAGGTCGCCGTCGCGGGCGACAGCGTCGCGATGCTCTCGCAGACCACGGGCCAGCTCTGGCTGACCTCGGTGTCGCAGCTCGAGCAGTTCAACTCCGGCTCGGCGCCGACGATGGACCTGGGCGGCCGCGCGGTCGGCGCGATGGACCCCTCCGGTGTGCTGTTCGCCTACCAGCCGGGCACGCGCAACATGGTGCGCGTGGACCTCGGCGGGCAGCAGCCCGCGACCTCCTCGGAGAAGGTGCCGTCGCGGGGGACGGGCGCGCACGTCCAGCTCACCTCGGCCGGCGGCCAGTGGGCGCTCTTCGACCCCGACGAGAAGACGCTCTGGGTGTCCGGCCGCGCGATCGACCTCGCGGCGGCGCTCGGCCAGGACTCCGACCCGATCCTCCAGGCGCCGTCGTCCGACGGCACCGCGGTCTGGATCGCGACCGGCAGCGGCCTGATCCGCGTCCCGCTCGACGGGACGGCGCCCCAGCGGGTGCTCGGCACGGTGTCGGGAGCCCCGGCAGCGCCCGTGGTCGTCGGCGGCTGCGTGTACACGGCCTGGAACTCGGGCGCGGCCTGGCGCACCTGCTCGACGCCGTCCGCCGGCACGCGCAGCACGCTGAGCCAGGTGCCCTCCGGCGCCGTGCTGGCGTTCCGGGTGAACCGCGACCGGGTGGTCCTCAACGACGCCAGGTCCGGCGTCTCGTGGGCCGTGCAGAGCGGGAACACGCGCATCGACAACTGGGACGACCTGGTCGCGAAGAAGACGACGCAGGAGCTGGTGGACCAGTCCAAGCAGGACACCACGCCGCAGTACGCCAAGCAGGAGCAGCCGCCGGTCGCGGTGGACGACCAGTTCGGCGCGCGCCCCGGCCGGGTGACCCCTTTGCCGGTGCTGCTCAACGACTACGACCCGAACGGCGACGTGCTCACGATCGACTCGTTCACCGCGATCCCGGCGAGCCAGGGCACGATCGAGCTGACCAACTCCGACCAGCTCCTGCAGATCACCCTGCCAGCGACGGCGAGCGGGTCGATCGGCTTCGACTACACGATCTCGGACGGCCGCGGCGGGACGGCGACCGCGCACGTCACGGTGACCGTCCGCACCCCGGAGGAGAATTCGCCCCCGGTCTGCGTCCGGCCGGCCAAGGCGGTCGTGCAGGCGGGCGGCCGGGTCACGACGTCGACGCTCAGCGAGTGCTACGACCCCGACGGCGACCCGTTCTTCCTCGCCGCCGCGTCGGTGCCCGCGCCCGACACCGTGACCTTCACGCCGCAGGGCCAGGTCGCCTACTCCGACCACGGTCAGGGCGGCGGGCTCAAGGACGTCGCGCTCACGCTCTCCGACGGCCGCGCGGAGGGGACGGGCCAGCTCGCCGTCACCGTGCAGCCGCCGGGGCAGGTGCCGATCATCGCCGACCCGTTCGCCGTCGTGGCCTACCAGAGCCAGGAGACGACCGTCCGCCCGCTCGACCACGTCCGCGGCGGCAACGGCGTCGTCCGGCTGAGCACGGTGCCCTCCAAGGCGGACGCCACGATCACGCCGGACTACCAGGGCGGCACCTTCCGGTTCTCGTCGGACCAGGCCGGCACCCACAACATCGAGTACTCGGTCACGGACGGCGTGATCACGGCCACCGGCGTGGTGCGCATCGAGGTGAAGGCGCCGCCCGGCGCGAACACGACGCCGATCGCCGTGCCGCACACCGCCTTCATCCGCGAGCAGTCGACGCAGGACGTCGACGTGCTGTCCACCGACATCGACCCCTCCGGCGGCGTCCTGCTGGTCACCGGGGTGACCGACCCCGCGCCGTCGACCGGCGTCAAGGTCCAGATCCTGCAGCAGCGCACCCTCCGCGTCTCGCTGACCCGCCCGCTCGCCGCGCCCGTCGACTTCCACTACCGGCTGAGCAACGGCCTGGCAGACACGGAGGGGACGGTCACGGTCGTCCAGCTCCCTGCGCTGACCGTGCACCAGCCGCCGATCGCCGTCCCCGACTCGGTGGCGGTGCGGGTGAACGACACCGTGGACATCCCGGTGCTCGCCAACGACGTGCAGCCGGACGGCGACAAGCTGACGCTCGACCCGACCCTCGCGACGCCGCTGCCGGCCGGCGCCGGCCTGCTCTTCGCGAGCGGGGACCATCTGCGGTACCTCGCGCCGTCCAAGCCGGGCAACTACGTCGCCGCCTACCGCGTGTACGGCGCGGACGGCCAATGGGCAACGGCGGAGGTCAACATCGCCGTGCGCGAGCGCGACCTCGCCACCAACAACCCGCCGGTGCCGAAGACCGTGACCGCCCGGGTCCTGTCCGGCGACACCGTGCGCATCACCATCCCGCTCTCCGGGATCGACCCCGACGGCGACTCCGTGCAGTTCATCGGGCAGGAGACCAACCCGCAGAAGGGCGCCGTCGTCGCCTCCGGGCCCGACTGGATGGACTTCCAGGCCGGCGCCTACGCCGCAGGCACCGACACGTTCACGTACGCGGTCGTCGACGCGCTCGGCGCTCGCGCGACCGGGACCGTGCGGGTCGGCATCGCGCCCCGCGTCGGGGGCGCGCACAACCCGGTAGCGGTCGAGGACGATGTCACCACCCGGCCGGGCAAGACGCTCAACGTCCAGGTGCTGGCCAACGACTCCGACCCGGACGGCAGCCCGCTGAGCGTGGTGGGCGTCACCTCGCTCGACGGCAAGGCCAAGGCGAAGGTCCAGGGCGACATCGTGGTGGTGACCGCGCCGCAGCAGGAGGGCGCCTACGGGTTCCTCTACACGATCCAGAACGAGCAGGGCGGCACCAGCCAGGCGTTCCTGCGGGTCACCGTCGACAAGAACGCGCCGCCGGCGCGGCCGGTGGTGAGCGACACCGTGCTCGGGCTCTCCGACATCCTCGGCCGGGACACGGTGGACGTGAACGTGCTCTCGAACGTGTTCTTCGCCGACGGGCCGGTCTCGACGCTGAAGCTCTCCGTCGTGCCCGGCTACGGAGGCACGGCGACGGTCACGGCGGGCAAGCGCCTGCACGTGACGATCGCGGCCAAGAGCCAGATCATCCCGTTCAAGGTGGCGAACCCGGAGGACGAGTCCGTCGCCGGCTACGGCTTCGTGCGCGTCCCCGGGTACGACGACGCCCTGCCGCAGCTCAAGCGCGGGGCGCCGAAGCTCTCGGTGGTCAGCGAGAAGACGCTCACCATCCACCTGAACGACTACATCGTGGCGATCGGCGGCAGGAAGGTGAAGCTGACCGACGCGGCGACCGTGCGGGCGACGCACGCCAACGGCGATGACCTGGTGGTCAACTCCGACACCCTCCAATACACCTCGACGAGCCGCTATTTCGGCCCGGCGAGCATCTCGTTCCAGGTCACGGACGGCAGCAGCGCGACGGACCCGAACGGCAACGTGGCGACCATCGTGCTGCCGATCGACGTGACGCCGCGCGAGAACCAGCCTCCGGTGTTCACGGGGGCGCTGATCGACTTCGAGCCGGGCCAGTCCAAGACGGTCGACCTGACCAAGCTGACCAGCTACCCGTACGCGAAGGACCAGAACGAGCTCCAGTACTCGATCCAGAACCCGCGGCCGGACGGCGTCTCGCTGTCGTTGTCGGGCCAGAAACTGACCATCTCGGTGGGCGCCGACGTCCAGAAGGGCAGCACTCCGTCGATCTCGATCGGGGTCAAGGACGCCGTCAACGCCGGTCAGGCCGGCCGGATCGACCTGAACATCGTGCCGTCGACGCGCCCGCTGGCCAGTCCGCAGCCGGACCGCGTGATCGCCCCACGCGGGCAGACGACGACGGTGGACGTGCTGGCGAACGACCAGGCGACGAACCCGTTCCCCGGCAAGCCGCTGCGCGTGCTCGCGGTGCGCGGGCTGGGCGGGGCGCTCCCGGACGGCGTCTCCATCACCCCGAGCCCGGACAACTCGGTGCTGCAGGTCACCGTGTCGAGCACGGCCGCGCCGCAGGACACCACGCTGCAGTACGAGGTCGCCGACGCGACGAACGACCCGGACCGCTACACGTGGGGGACGGTGACCGTCTCGGTCCAGGACCGCCCGGCGCCGGTCTCCAACGTGCAGATCGGGGCCATCGGCGACCGCAGCCTCACGCTGAGCTGGACGCCCGGCGCGTTCAACAACTCGCCGATCACCGGCTTCCAGGTCACCATGTCGAACGCGGCGACCGGAGCGGTCCTCGGCACCACGCAGTGCACGACGACCGTGTGCGCGATCACCACCCCCGGTAACGGACCCCAGAACGCCGTCGTGCTCGCCGTGCAGGCCCGCAACGCGCTCGGCCTGTCCGACCCGACGAACTACGTCGAGCCGGTCTGGTCGGACGTCATCCCGAACGCCCCGGCCAACGTGAGCTCGACCCCGCTGAACAACGGCCTCCGGATCACCTGGAACCGCCCGGCCGACGCTCCGGGCGCCAGCCCGATCACCTCCTACGTCGTCACCGTCGGCGGCATCACCAACGCCGTCCAGGTCGGGCCGGCCGACAGCGGCAGCTACGCCCTGAACGTCACGGATCCGGGGATCGCGAACGGCGCGGCGATCGCCTTCTCGGTGTCGAGCCGTAACGCCTTCTACCAGGGCAGGACGACCTGGAACCAGACCTCCGGCAGCGGTGTGCCCGCCGGCGCGCCGGTCCTGACCGGGACGGCCCCGACCGCGGCGCCGAACAACGCGGACGGATCGAGCGCCACGCTGTCGTGGCCGAGCGTCTTCGGCGCCAACGGCAAGGCGATCACCGACTACTACGCCGGAGTCTTCCAGGGCACAGCGGCGCCCGGCTGCAGCGTCACGGGCGTGGACACCGGCGCCCCGGTGCTGCATGTCGACCCCACGTCGGCGTCGTTCATCCACACGCAGGGCGGGAGCGCCACCTTCACCGGGCTCCAGGCCAACCAGAGCTACAACTTCGTCGTCTACGCCTACAACGGCCAGGGCTGCACCGCGAGCGCGGTCGTCTCGGCGACGCAGCGCCTGCAGCCCGGGTCGGTGCGGGACGTCACGGTGAGCGGCCCGACGCCGAGCAGCACGACCACGTGGGACTACCAGGCGTCGGTCGACTACCAGACCGGCAGCGGCTCCAGCCCGGTCATCGGCTACCAGCTCCTCAGCGGCGGCGCGGTGGTCGACAGCGGGCAGCTCACCGGCACGAGCGGCACCGTCGCCGGCGCGTCCGGCCCGCACTACGGGATGCCGCTCACGCTGAGCATCACCCAGATCTGCGAGACCTACCCCGACGGCAGCCAGCTCTGCACCCAGCAGAACTTCACCAAGCCGCTGGGCGTCGCCGTCAGCACCGCGATCGGCGGCGCGCGGTTCGACCCGACGACCGGCACGTTCTCCTGGACGAGCTGGCCCACCGGCGCCGGTTACACCCGCGTCACCTACAGCTGCGGCGATGTCGAGGTCGACATGCCGCCGGTCGGCCAGACCGCGGTCTGCGTCGCGCCCGTCGGAACGGCGAACCCGACGCTCACCGTGAAGGTGTACGCCAACGGCGACACGTACTCCACCCCGTATCCAGCCTCAGGCATGCCATGAGCGACGACAGGCATACTGAGGACGGCCCGCGCGCAGGCGCGGCGCTGCTTACCCCCACGAGAGGCGACAGCATGACGATGACCCCCGAGCAGGCCGGCTGGTTCTCGGGCGTGTTCGACCGCCTCGTGCAGAACATCGACCGCGTGCTCCTCGGCAAGTCGCACGTCATCCGCCTCGCCCTGGTCGCGCTGCTGAGCGAGGGCCACCTGCTGCTGGAGGACTTCCCCGGCACCGGCAAGACCTCCCTCGCCCGCGCGATGGCCGAGAGCGTGCGCGGCACGACCAACCGCGTCCAGTTCACCCCCGACCTGCTGCCCGGCGACATCACGGGCGTGAACATCTACGACCAGCGCACCGGCGCGTTCGAGTTCCACCGCGGGCCGGTGTTCGCCAACATCGTGCTGGCCGACGAGATCAACCGTGCGTCGCCCAAGACCCAGTCGGCGCTGCTGGAGGTCATGGAGGAGCAGCAGGTCACCGTCGACGGCGTGCGCCATCCGGTCGGCGAGCCGTTCATGGTCATCGCGACGCAGAACCCGATCGAGCAGGCGGGCACCTACCGGCTGCCGGAGGCCCAGCTCGACCGCTTCCTCATGAAGGCGTCGATCGGCTACCCGGACCACGAGGCCACCCTCCGCATCCTGGAGGGCGCCGAGCGGCGGGCGCACGAGATCGTCGTACCCGAGGTCATCTCGGCCGAGACCGTCACCGAGATGGCGGACCTGGCGCGCAGCGTGCACGTGGACCCGACCATCAACGACTACGTCTCCCGGCTGGTCGACGCCAGCCGCTCGGCCGACGAGATCCGGCTCGGCGTCAGCGTGCGCGGCGCGCTCGCGCTCGTCCGGGCGAGCAAGACGCTCGCGGCGGCGTCCGGCCGCTACTACGTGACCCCGGACGACGTGAAGGCCCTGGCCGAGCCCGTGCTCGCGCACCGCCTGGTGCTCGACCCGGAGGCCGAGTTCGAGGGCGTCACGGCCTCCAGCGTCGTCGGCCAGCTCCTCATCGAGGTGCCGCCGCCCAGCGATCGGGCCGCCGTGTGACCAGCACCATCACCCGCACCCAGGTCGAGCTCACCAACGCGCGGGCCCGGATCGTCGGCGAGCGCGACGGCGCGCTCGCGGACGCCATCGTGTGGGTGGTCCGCACCGCCTCCGTCGCAGGCCGGGCCGTTGCGTCGGCCGCGCGCGCGCTCGGCGCGGTGATCACCCCGCTCGGCTGGTCGATGTTCGTCGTGACGGTGCTCGCGCTGGTGGCCGGCTACGTCCTGGGCTGGACGGAGGCCGTCGTCGCGGGCTGGATGGCCGTCGCCCTGCTGCTGATCGCGTCGATCTACCTCGTGGGCCGGATCGCGTACGACGTCGGGCTGACCCTCCCGACCAACCGCGTGGTCGTCGGCGACCGGGCGCCGGGGGAGGTCACGGTCCGCAACCCGGTGCGGCGGCGGCTCCCCGGCGTGCGGGTGGAGGTCCCGGTCGGGGCGGGCCTCGCCGAGTTCGCCGCTCCCGCCCTCGCGAGCGGCGAGGAGCATTCCGACGTCTTCGTGGTGCCGACCAGCCGGCGCGGGATCGTGCCGATCGGCCCGGTCAGGACCGTGCGCGCCGACCCGATCGGGCTGCTCCGCCGCGAGATGGTGTGGGCGGAGTCGCTCGACCTGTTCGTGCACCCGCGTACCATCGCCATCCCCAGCATGAGCACGGGCTTCGTCCGCGACCTCGAGGGCGCCCCGACCCGCGACCTGACCCAGTCCGACGTCGCCTTCCACGCCTTGCGCGAGTACATGCCCGGCGACGAGCGGCGCAACATCCACTGGAAGAGCACGGCCAAGACCGGCAGCTACATGGTGCGGCAGTTCGAGGAGACCCGCCGCAGCCACCTCCTGGTCGCGCTCAGCCTGTCGGAGGCCGACTACGCCACCGACGAGGAGTTCGAGCTGGCCGTCAGCGCGGCCGGCTCGCTCGGCGTGCGCGCGATCCTCGACTCCCGCACGGTCTCGGTGGTGGCGAGCGCCGAGACACCCGACTTCGCCAAGCGCGTGGTGTTCAGCGCCAGGCGGCTCAGCACGGTCGGCCGCGGCCGGCTGCTCGACGACCTGGCCGGGGTGGAGACGGCGGAGTCCGCGCTGCGGCTGCCCGAGCTCGCCCAGGTGGCCAGCGAGGACGCCGCGGGCATCTCCATCGCCTTCCTGCTCTGCGGCTCGACCGTGACGGCGACGCAGCTCCGCTCGGCGGCAGCGCATTTCCCGCTCGGCGTCGACGTGGTCGCGATCGTGTGCGACGAGGGCGCGGTGCCGAGCCTGCGCCGGGTCGCCGACCTCAGCGTGCTGACCATCGGCTACCTGGAGGACCTCCAGCGCAGCCTCGCGAAACGGCTCGCGACGTGATCGGCCGGCTGCCCTGGCGTTCCGCCGCGCTCGACACCGCGTTCGCGCTGGCGGCGGTGGCGCTCGCGGCGTGGTCGTTCTGGCCGGTCTACCAGTCCGGCGCCTTCATCACGATGCTGGTGGCCACGCTGGTGCTCGGCGGCGCGATCGGCGTGCTCGGCGCGACCTTCCGCTGGCCCAGCATCGTCGTGGCCGGGGTCTTCGTGCTGGTCTACCTGGCGACAGGGGTCCAGCTCGCCGTGCCGAGCCTGGCGGCCGCAGGGGGCCTGCTCCCGACCGGGGGCGGCTTCCTCGACCTGGTGCAGGGGACCTGGCTGTCCTGGAAGCAGCTCGTCACGATCTCGGTGCCCGTCGGGTCGTACGAGGCGCTGCTCGTGCCCGCGTTCATCCTCGTGCTGCTGGCGTCGGTGATCACGACGAGCGCCGCCCTGCGGTCGCGGTTCCCCGAGCTCGCCGGCATCCCGCCGGTCGTGGTGCTGATCGCCGGGATCGCGTTCGGCTCGGCGGTCACGGCGGCGCCGCTCTGGCAGGTGCTCACCCTGTTCGCGCTCCTGCTGGTGTGGAACATCCGGCTGCGGCTGCGCAGGAGGACGGCCGCGGTGCGCTCGCTGCGCGAGCAGAGCGGCCTCACCGTCGAGACGCGGCGCGAGCGCGGCTCGACGGCGGTCCTGACGGCGGTGGGCGCGACCGTGATGCTCGCGGTCGCGGCGGCGGCCGGCCTGGGCGCGACGGCGCTCGTGCCGCCGGCCAACGACCGCCAGGTGGTGCGGACCGCGGTCGAGCAGCCCTTCGACCCGCGCGCCTACCCGAGCCCGTTGACCGGGTTCCGGTCGTACTTCGAGCCCGCAGCGGCCTCCGAGCCCATGCTGAGCGTGTCCGGCCTGCCCGCGGACGGTCGGGTGCGGATCGCGACGCTCGACACCTACGACGGCGTCACCTACTCGGTCGGCACCGACGCGGTCTCCAGCGCCTCCGGGTCGTTCGTGCGGCTGCCGTACCGGCTCGACCAGAGCGGCACGAAGGGGGAGTCCACCCAGCTCACGGTGACCGTGCGCGGCTACCGCGGTCCGTGGGTGCCCGGAACCGGCCAGCTCGAGCAGATCCAGTTCTACGGCCCGCACGGCACGAACCTGTCCGGCGCGTACTTCTACAACGACGTGACGGGCACCGGCGCCGTGATGGCCTCCCTGCACGACGGCGACACCTACGTCGCCGACTCGGTCACGCCGCCGAAGCTGAGCGCGGAACAGCTCGCCAAGGTGGAGCCCGGGTCGGACTCGGTGCCGCGCCCCACGGTCATCCCGGACGAGCTGCAGTCGACCCTGCAGAAGTACACCGCGGGCGTCACCGGCGCAGGTCCCAAGCTCGCCGCCGCGCTGAAAGGGCTGCAGACCGACGGCTACCTCTCCCACGGCGTCGGCACGAGCGAACCGGCGAGCCGCTCCGGTCACGGCGCCGACCGGATCACCGAGCTGCTGACCGATGTGCCGATGCTGGGGGACCAGGAGCAGTACGCGGTCACGGCCGCGCTGATGGCCCGTCAGCTCGGCTTCCCCGCCCGCGTGGTGATGGGGTTCGTCGCGCCCGCCGACGCGCGGGGGCCTGTCACCTTCCTCGGCTCGGACGCGTCGGCGTGGATCGAGGTCCAGACCACGACGGGCTGGGTCACGGTCGACCCGACGCCGCCGGTGCGCACCGTCCCGCCGAAGCAGCCGCAGCAGCCGACGGAGATCTCCCGTCCGCAGACGAACGTGCAGCCGCCGATCGACGACACGCCCCAGCAGAACGAGGAGCCGCCGAACGCGCAGGTCGACAGCACCAACCCGCCTGCGCCCAACCCGGTGCTGGAGGCGCTGCTGGCGATCCTGAGCGTCGTCGGCTGGACGCTGCTCGTCGTCGCGCTGATCGCAGCGCCGTTCCTCGCCGTCATCGCGGCCAAGTGGCGCAGACGGTCGCTCCGGAGGTCGGCGCCGACATCGGCCGAGCGGATCGTCGGCGGCTGGCGCGAGTTCGCCGACGCCGCCGTCGACCACGGCTACCACCGGCCGCCTGCCGCGACGCGCCTCGAGTTCGCCACCACCATCGGCGGCACCAGGGCGGCGGCGCTCGCGCAGGTCGCCGACCGCGCGGTGTTCAGCCCGCTGGCGCCCAGCCGCGAGGAGGCCGACACGGTCTGGAAGGCGGTCGACGATCTCCGCAGCCAGCTCGATCGGCGCGACACGCGGTGGAAGCGGTGGCTCGCGGCGGTCTCGCTGCGCTCCCTCGGATACCGTGGGGGGACGGGCGAGAGGACGAGCAGGCGATGACGTGTCGGGTGTGCGGGGCCGAGCTGAAGGACGGGACGCTGTTCTGCGGCAACTGCGGAAGCTCGGTGACGGCCACGCGCGTGCGGCCTCCCGAGATGGCCGACTCCCGGCCCTCCGACACCTCCATCGTCCCGCCGCTCGCCAAGCCGCCTGCCGGGCGCTCGAAGCCCGCGGTCGCGGGGCGGTTCCCCGGCGACGTCGAGCTGGACGAGGACGGCCTGCCGCCGACCGAGGCGATCGACATCGTGTCGCTCGACAGCGCGCCTCCCGCGCCTCCGGCCGCGCGCGTGCGCATCTACCGGCTGAGCTTCTCGACGGGGGAGTCGGTGGAGGTGCGCGGCAGCGGCCTCGTCGGCCGCCGCCCGATCACCCAGCCGGGGGAGCACGTCGACCAGCTCGTCGCGATCTCCGACCCGGCCAGGAGCGTCTCCAAGACCCACCTGGAGTTCGGCCTGGAGGGCGAGGACCTCTGGATCTGCGACCGGTACTCCGGCAATGGCACCGTGGCCCGGATGCTCGGCGGGATCGCGCGGCAGTGCGAGGCCGGCCGGCGCTACCGCGTCGAGCGTGGCACCCGCGTCGACATCGGCGACCAATGGTTCGACGTCAGCTGAGCTTCGACGTCAGCTGAGCTTCGACGTCAGCTGAGGTTCGACGTGAGCTGAGCGGTCTCCCGCTCAGCCCACGTCGTGAGGATCAGACCAGCGCGTCCGCGAGCGGAGCGTCCACGATCCCGTGCGCCTCGGCGACACCGGCGTTGGTGACGCGGCCGTCGTGCACGTTCAGGCCGAGCGCCAGCGACGCGTCGGCGCGCAGGGCGGCCTGCCAGCCGTTGTTGGCGATGGCCCGCGCGTACGGCAGCGTGGCGTTGGTGAGCGCGTAAGTGGAGGTGTGCGGCACCGCGCCCGGCATGTTCGCCACGCAGTAGAACAGCGACTGGTGCACCGTGAAGGTGGGGTCGGCGTGCGTGGTCGGGTGCGAGTCGGCGAAGCAGCCGCCCTGGTCGACGGCGATGTCCACGAGCACGCTGCCCGGCTTCATCCGCGAGACGAGCTCGTTGCTGACGAGCTTGGGCGCCTTGGCGCCAGGGACGAGCACCGAGCCGATCACGAGGTCGGACTCCGTGACGGCCTTGTCGATCTCGAAGCTGTTCGAGGCGATCGTCTTGATCCGGCCCGCGTACAGGGCGTCGAGCTCGCGCAGGCGCGCGATGTTCGTGTCGAGTACCGTCACCTCCGCGCCGAGGCCGACCGCGACCGAGGTCGCGTTGGTGCCGGCGACGCCGCCGCCGAGCACCGTGACGACGGCCGGGTGGGTGCCGGGGACGCCGGGGATCAGCAGGCCGGGGCCGCCGTTCGGCTTGAGCATGGTGTTCGCGCCGACGATGGGCGCGAGCCGGCCGGCGACCTCGCTCATCGGGGCGAGCAGCGGCAGCGCCCGGTTCGGGAGCTGGACCGTCTCGTACGCGATGGCCGTGACGCGGGCGTCGACGAGCGCGCGGGTGAGCGCCTCGTCGGCCGCGAGGTGCAGGTACGTGAACAGCACCAGGCCCTCGCGGAAGTAGCCGTACTCGGAGGCGATCGGCTCCTTCACCTTGAGGATGAGGTCACCCGCCGCCCAGGTCGTGGCCGCGTCGGGGAGGATCGTCGCCCCCGCACCGATGTAGAGCTCGTCGGGGATGGACGACCCGACTCCGGCTCCGGTCTCGACGTACACGTCGTGGCCGGCTCCGACCAGGTCGTGCACACCTGCGGGCGTAATCGCCACGCGGAATTCGTTGTTCTTGATCTCGCGGGGGATCGCGACCTTCATGGGGCTCCTCAGCTCCTCACACTTCGACGTGATGGGTTCGACTTCACCTTAGCTTTCTTCACGGAGGATTTCGATAGCAATTCGTTCACCATCGTGCTGATTCCGTAAATTCGGCCTCCGATCGGGGCCGATTTCGTCAGTTCGTCTCGGTGCTCATCCGCGCGCTGCACGCTGTGTGCGATTTCCCTCGTCTTTCGGACGAATCGGAACGGATTTCGTGACGATCATGTTTCCAAATGGATGATTCGCGCGCTCAAGGGTGCGAATCGCACCGGTCGTATGCCAGGATCGACCCACCGCGGCGGCACAGAGACGTGCTCCGGCGGATCGATCCTCCCGGAACCACCAGATTCACCAGAAGGAGCTCCGCAGTGAAATCCAGGCCACTCCCGAATGACCCGATGATCCGCCAGCTGGTGCAGTCCGCCCGCGCGTCCCAGCTCACCCGCCGCGGTCTGCTGGCCGGTGCGACCGCCGGCGCCGCCGCGCTCGCACTGGCCGCCTGCTCGACCGGCGGCGCGTCGGGCAAGCCGACACCGGCGAAGGACCAGTCGTCCACCGACAAGACGCTCACCTGGGCCAACTGGCAGGCGTACCTCGACCAGGACGCGAACGGGAAGTACCCCACGCTGGAGGCTTTCCAGAAGCAGACCGGGATGTCGGTCAAGTACGACGTCGCCGTCGACGACAACAACACGTACTACGCCAAGGTGAAGGACCAGCTCGCCCTCGGCAAGGACATCGGCGCCGACACGGTGTGTCTCACGGACTGGATGATCGCGCGCTGGATCCGGCTCGGCTACGTCCAGAGCTTCGACGCTTCGGCCATCCCGAACAAGAAGAACCTCACCCCGAACCTGGTGAACGTGGACTTCGACCCCGGCCGCACCAAGTCGCTGCCGTGGCAGAGCGGCTTCGCCGGCATCTGCTGGAACAAGTCGAAGCTCCCGAACGGCCTGAAGTCCATCGACGACCTCTGGAAGCCCGACCTCAAGGGCAAGGTCGGCGTGCTCAGCGAGATGCGCGACACGATGGGCCTGCTCCTGCTGCAGCAGGGCGTGGACATCTCCAAGCACTTCAGCGACGACGACTACAACAAGGCCATCGACACGCTGACCAAGGAGGTCAACGACGGCCAGATCCGCAACATCAAGGGCAACTCGTACCTCAACGACCTGAAGTCCGGCGACACCCTCGCCGCGATCTGCTGGTCCGGCGACATCACCCAGCTCAACGCCGAGGCCGGCGACAACTGGCAGTTCGCCATCCCGGAGGCCGGTGGCACCCTGTGGAGCGACAACTTCGTCATCCCGATCGGCTCGCCCCGCAAGGCCAACGCCCAGAAGCTGATCGACTACTACTACGAGCCGGAGGTCGCCGCCGAGGTCGCCGCGTGGGTGAACTACATCACGCCGGTGCAGGGCGCCAAGGAGGCCGCGGTGAAGATCGACCCGACGCTGGCGGAGAACCAGCTCATCTTCCCGGACAGCGACACCCTGTCGAAGGTCAAGATCTTCCGCACCCTCACGCCCGCGGAGGAGCAGAAGTACCAGACGGCGTTCCAGAAAGTGATCCTGGGGGCCTGATGCCGAAGGGAGTCTTCGCCGAGTCCGGCGCCGACCTGCAGCTCGTCGGCATCACCAAACGGTTCCCCGGCTTCACCGCCATCGAGAGCCTCGATCTGACCATCCCCGCCGGGTCGTTCTTCGCCCTGCTCGGCCCGAGCGGCTGCGGCAAGACGACGACGCTGCGGCTGGTCGCCGGGCTGGAGGAGCCGACGGAGGGCCGCATCCTCATCGGCGGGAAGGACGTCACCAGCACCAAGCCGTTCCAGCGGCCGGTGAACACGGTCTTCCAGAGCTACGCGCTCTTCCCGCACATGACCATCCTGGAGAACGTCGCCTTCGGCCTCCGCCGCCGCCGCATCGGCGACCCGGTCGCCAAGGCGCACGAGGCGCTCCGGCTGGTCGAGCTCGACCACCTCGCGGCGCGGCGACCGTCCCAGCTCTCCGGCGGTCAGCAGCAGCGCGTCGCGCTCGCCCGCGCGGTCGTGAACCGGCCGGCCCTGCTGCTGCTCGACGAGCCGCTCGGCGCGCTGGACCTCAAGCTCCGCCGCCAGATGCAGCTGGAGCTCAAGTCCATCCAGACCGAGGTCGGCCTCACCTTCGTGCACGTCACGCACGACCAGGAGGAGGCCATGACGATGGCCGACACGGTCGCGGTGATGAACAAGGGCCGCATCGAGCAGATGGGCGCGCCGGAGCTGCTCTACGAGCTGCCGTCGACGGTGTTCGTGGCGAACTTCCTCGGCCAGTCGAACCTCTTCGCGGGTCCCGTGCTCGACAGCGCGGGCGACACGCTCGGCGTGGAGGTCGCCGGCCACCGCATCCAGGTGCCGCGGTCGCGCGCCCAGCGCAGCTCCGGCACGGTCACCGTGGGCGTCCGCCCGGAGAAGCTGACGCTGCACGCGGGGGAGCACACCATCCCGTCCGGCGCGAACCGGCTCGGCCCCGGCCGGGTCATCGACGTCTCGTTCAGCGGCGTGAGCACGCAGTACCTCGTGGACGTGCCGGGGATCGGCACCGTGATCGTCTTCGCGCAGAACCTCGCGAGCGGCCCGGCCGCCGGCTTCGGCGACCAGGTCTGCGTGTCGTGGGAGGCCTCCCACACGTTCGTGCTGGCCGACGAGCCGCCGGCCGACGGGAAGTTCGCCGACGACACCGACACGCAGGCGGTGGCGGCGCAGGCGAAGGAGCGGCTGCTCTCCGAGCTGGAGGAGGCGTAGATGGCCATCGCCGCCTTCACCGGGCCTCCCGCCACCCAGGACCAGGAGCCCGCGGCGCGGCGGAAGTCCGGGATCGCACTGGTCCTGCTGCTGCCCGGCGTGCTGTACCTGGTGCTGTTCTTCCTGACCCCGCTGGTCTCGCTGATCATCACCTCGTTCCAGGCTCCGGCGCCGGAGGGCGACATCGGGCAGTACGTCGCGGCGTTCCAGTGGCAGAACTACACCGACGCGATCTCGGAGTACTGGCCGCAGATCCTGCGCTCGTTCGGCTACGCGCTCATCGCCACGGCCGCGGCGCTCGTGATCAGCTATCCGCTGGCGTACTTCATCGGCGTGAAGATGCGTTCCATGCCTGTGCTGCAGAACCTGCTGATGACGCTGGTCATCGCACCGTTCTTCATCAGCTTCCTGCTGCGGACGCTGGCCTGGAAGTCGATCCTCAGCGACGACGGCTTCGTGGCGAGCTCGCTCAAGGCGATCAGCATCCTCCCGCCGGACGCCCACATCACGGGCACGCCGTTCTCGGTCATCTTCGGTCTGACGTACAACTTCATCCCGTTCATGACGCTGCCGCTGTACTCGACACTGGAGCGGCTGGACACCCGGCTGCTGGAGGCGGGCCGCGACCTCTACGCGAGCAACTGGATGACGTTCCGCAAGGTCACCATCCCGCTGTCGATGCCCGGAATCGTCTCCGGGACGCTGCTGACCTTCATCCCGGCCGCCGGCGACTACATCAACGCGTCGCAGGACTTCCTCGGCGCCGCCGACACCTCGATGATGGGCAACGTCATCGAGAGCAACTTCCTGGTGCTGCAGAACTATCCGGCGGCGGCCGCGATGTCGGTCATCCTGATGGCCGTCATCCTGGTGATCGTCGGGTTCTACGTGCGGCGGAGCGGGACGGAGGACCTGCTGTGACGACCACGACGACGACCGCTCGGACCGCCACCCCGGCCGCTCCGCGGAGGCGGTTCCGGTTCCAGGGCCTCGGGCTCGGCGTCTACGCCTTCCTGGCGCTGGCGTTCCTGCTCATCCCGATCGTCTACACGTTCGTGTTCTCGTTCAACGACGCGATCAAGAACAACATCGCCTGGCGCGGTTTCACCCTTCGCAACTGGACGAACGTCTGCGACGCCGCCGGCATCTGCGACGCGTTCACTGCGTCGATCATCATCGGCATCGTCTCGACGGTGATCGCGACGGTGCTCGGCACCATGATCGCGATCGCGCTGATGCGCTACCGCTTCCGGTTCCGGTCGCAGACCAGCCTGCTGCTGTTCCTGCCGATGGCGAGCCCGGAGGTCGTGCTCGGCGCAGGCCTGGCGGCGCAGTTCCTGAGCCTCAGCGTCAACAAGGGCTTCGGGACGATCATCATCGCCCACGTCATGTTCTGCATCAGCTTCGTGGTGGTGACGGTGAAGGCACGCGTCGCGTCGCTCGACCCGGCGCTGGAGGAGGCCGGCCGCGACTTGTACGGCTCGCCGAACGCGGTGTTCTGGCGGATCACGTTCCCGCTGCTGCTGCCGGGCATCCTGTCGGCCGCGCTGCTGTCGTTCTCGCTGAGCTTCGACGACTTCATCATCACGAACTTCAACGCCGGCGCGGTGACGACGTTCCCGATGTACATCTACATCGCGGCGTCGCGCGGCATCCCGGCCCAGGCGAACGTGATCGCGTCGGCGGTCTTCATCCTGACCATCCTGGTCGTGCTGATCTCGCAGCTCACCGCCGCCGCCCGCGCCAAGCGCCTCGCCCGCACCCAGTAACCCTCACCCACCCTGCCGAAGGGCACGTAGTTGTCACTTTTCGAGCCCGGAAGTGACAACAACGTGCCCTTCGGCACCGGGGGTCAGCGGGTGTAGGAGGCGCGGATCTCGCCGACGGGGACGCCGTTGCCGAGGACCGCGAGGTCCAGCTTCGGGGCGACGGCGTCCACCGCGGCGCGCTCGATGGCGCCGGTGTCGGCCAGCAGCGACAAGGCCACGATGGAGGCCGCCCGGAGGCTGCCGTCCAGCACCTTGAGGCTGACGGTCGTGCCGTCCGGCGCCGCCATCACCATGACGCCCTCGGCGCCGAGCTTGGCGAAGACGCCGAGCTCGTCGATCACGACGCTGTTGGCGCGGCCGGGGCCGTCGATGGCCCAGCCGTTGGCGAGCACCGCGGTGCGCAGCACTGCGGCGTTGCGGAAGAGCGCGAAGGGGGAGCCCTCCGACGCCGTGCCGATCCGCTGGATGCCGCGGGCGAGCGCCAGGAGCGACATGGCGTGCACGGGCGCGCCGCAGCCGTCGATCCCAGTCGCGACGACCTTCTCGCCGGTCAGCCGCTCCGTCGTGTCGCGGATGTGCTGCTGCAGCGGGTGCTGCTGGCTGAGGTAGCTCTCCAGCGGCCAGTGGTTCACCCGGCAGGCCAGCAGCATCGCGGCGTGCTTGCCCGAGCAGTTCATGAACACCGGGCTGCGCTGGGCGCCGTCGCGGATCGCGTTCTCGCGCGAAGCGCTGTCGAGCGGCCAGTCGGCGGGGCAGTGCAGCGCATCCTCGGTGAGCTGGGCCTGAGCGAGCAGCCCGCGGACCACCGAGATGTGCGCGGGCGTGCCCGCGTGGCTCGCGGTCGCCAGCACGGCGCCGGCGCCCTCCAGCGTCACGCCCGCGCCCATGACCGCGACGGCCTGGAACGGCTTCAGCGAGGAGCGCGGGAACACCGGCTTCTCCGGCGCGCCGAGGGACAGGACGACGTCGCCGTCCGGGCCGAGTACGACGGCCGAGCCAGCGTGCCGGGACTCGACGAACCCGCTGCGCTCGACGACCGCCAACTCCACCGCTTCCGCGGTTCCGAAGACCTCCGCCGTCACAGTGCGGCGAAGGCGTCGTCGAGGACCGACAGGGCGTCCGCGATGAGCGCGTCGCTCACGGCGAGGCTCGGCAGGAAGCGGAGCACGTTGCCGAAGGTGCCGGCGTTGAGGAACAGGATGCCGCGCTGCGCCGCGTAGGCGATGATGGCGCTCACGGCCTCCGGGTTCGGGACCTTGGTGGTCTCGCCGGTGCCGGGCTGGACGAGCTCGATCGCGACCATCGCTCCGATGCCGCGCACGTCGCCGATGATGTTGTACTTCTGCTGCAGCGTCTCCAGCGCCGGCTTGAGGGCCTTCTCGATGCGCGCGCCGTGGGCGAGGAGGCCGCCCTTCTCGATCTGCTCGAACACCGCGATGGCGGCCGCAGCGGCGACCGGGTTGCCGCCGAAGGTGCCGCCGAGCCCGCCGGGCTGGGCGGAGTCCATGATCTCGGCGCGACCGGTGACCGCGGCCAGCGGGAGGCCGCCCGCAATGCCCTTGGCGCTCAGCACCAGGTCGGGCACGAGGCCGAAGTGCTCGCTGGCGAAGAACGCTCCGGTGCGGGCCATGCCGCTCTGGATCTCGTCGGCGATGAAGACGACGCCGTTGGCCGTGCACCACTCCTGCAGCGCCGTGAGGTAGCCCTCGGCCGGGACGACGAAGCCGCCCTCGCCCTGGATGGGCTCGGCGACGAGGCAGGCCAGGTCGGTCGCGCCGACGACCTTCTCGAGGTAGGCGATGGTGCGCGCGGCCGCCTCGGCGCCGCTGAGTCCGTCGCGGTACGGGTAGGAGTTGGGCGCGTGGTAGACGTCGCCGGCGAACGGGCCGAACCCGGTCGCGTACGGCATCGCCTTGTAGTTCATGGCCATCGTGAGGTTGGTGCGGCCGTGGTAGGCGTGGTCCAGCACGGCGACGGCGCGGCGGCCGGTGTGCTTGCGGGCGATCTTGACGCCGTTCTCGACGGCCTCCGCGCCGGAGTTGACCAGCACGGTCTTCTTGGCGTGGTCGCCGGGCGTGTGCGCGGCGAGCAGCTCCGCGACGCGCACGTACTCCTCGTACGGGGTGATGGTGAAGAGCGTGTGGATGACGTCCTGAAGCTGCTCCGCGGCGGCCGCGACGACCGCAGTCTCGGTGTGGCCGATCGTGGTCACGCCGATGCCGGCGCCGAAATCGACGAACTGGTTGCCGTCGACGTCGACCAGGATGGCGCCGTTCGCACGGGCGATGTACACGGGCAGGGCCGACGACACGCCGGTCGGCACCACGGCGAGGCGGCGCTGATGCAGCTCCTGAGACTTCGGGCCGGGGATGGCGGTGACGATGCGGCGTTCTTGCTCCACGGTGAACGTGGGCGTGCTCAGGGTGTCAGTCATGATGATGGCCAGTTTAGCCGGGGTGCGAGAATCGAACCATGAAGCTCGAGCACCGCTATGCGATCGACCTGCAGTGGACCGGCAACCGCGGGGAGGGGACCAGCGACTACAAGGCCTACGGGCGCGACCACACGGTGAGCACGGAGGGAAAGCACCCCATCGAGGGATCGGCGGACCGCGCCTTCTTCGGCGACCGCGACAGGTGGAACCCGGAGGAGCTGCTGCTCGCCGCGCTCAGCCAGTGCCACATGCTCAGCTACCTGGCGGAGGCCGCGCGGGCTGGCCTCGTCGTCGTCGGCTACACGGACGCCGCGATGGGCGTCATGGAGCAGACGAACAACGGCGGAGGCCACTTCACGAGCGCGATGCTGCGCCCGAAGGTGACGATCGCCGACCCCGCGCAGGCCGAGCTGGCGGCCTCCCTGCACGCCCCCGCGGCGGAGAAGTGCTTCATCGCCGCAAGCGTCAACTTCCCCGTGGGCCACGACCCCGAGACCCTGACCCTCGCCTGACGCGCGCGACATTCGCCACGAATCGCGACACCGCCCCGCCACGACATTCGTGCCGAATGTCGCGAAAGCGCGCCCCTTTCACCACATTCCGCACGAATGTCGACATCACCACATCACCGCATTCGTGCCGAATCGCGCGAATGCGCGCCGCAAAGCGCACATTCGGCACGAATCGCGGCGGGGGAGGGCGCTAGAGGCGCTCGGGGCGGAGGGCGCGTTTCACGCGCTCGACGGTGTTCGCGGGTGGCGACTCGTTGTAGGTGCCGGCGAGCTCCTGGCCGGTGAGGCCGTGGATGGCCGCCATGATCTCGTCGGTTGCCTGCCGCCGCGCGCGGCCGGACTCCGCCGGGCCGTAATGAGCGACGTCGATCGGCTCGCCGAAGGCGATGGTGATGCGGCGCACGCGCGGGAACTTCGCGCCGACCGGCTGCACCTCGTTCGTGCCGATCAGCCCGACGGGGACGACCTTGGCGCCCGTGGTCAGCGCCAGCCAGCCGATGCCGGTGCGCCCCTTGTAGAGGCGGCCGTCGAGCGAGCGGGTGCCCTCCGGGTAGAGCGCGAACGCGGCGCCGGTGTCGATGATCCGGCGGGACTGCTCCAGGGCCTCCTGGGCGGCCTGCCCTGCGCCGCGCTTGACGCCGACCGCGCCGATCGCGGTGAAGAACGACCGCGAGACCGCGCCCTTGAAGCCGGTTCCCTCGAAGTAGTGCGACTTGGCGAGGAACTGCACCCGGCGTGGCGAGATCATCGGGATGACCAGCGAGTCGATGAACGACAAGTGGTTGCTGGCCAGGATGATCTTGCCGTGGCGCGGCACGTTGCGGGCGCCGATGATGTGCGGCCGGTAGATGAGGCGCAGCAGCGGCGCGACCACGCGGCGACCGATGAAGTAGGTCAGTCCAGGGCGCGGGAGGACCTCGTCCTCCGCCTCGTGCCCGTCGTCGGGTGCTGTCTGACTCACAGAACGAGGGTAGTCCCGTTCGTATGCTCCGGGGGGCATGCGTTTCGTCACTCGCCGAACGGCCGGAGCGGCGTGCAGCCCCAGCCTCCCGCGTAGATCAGGCAGGGGAGCTGGAGCCCGGGGTACCGCACACTGCGCGGATCGCCGAACCAGGTGTTGTAGAGCCGCGAGAAGTTGAGGTTGCCGAACGCGGAGCACTTGTCGCCGGGGCCGGTCGGCTGGGCGACCGTCGTCTTGTCGGGCTGGTAGGGCGTGTAGTTGTAGAGGTTCGCCGTCGCCTGGTTGACCACCCTGACCGTGCTCGCCCCGCAGGTGGCGTCCGGGTGGTACTGGATGCGGTTGGCGCCGACCTTGTAGCGCCAGTCGGCCGGGTGCGCGGTGTACTCCCGGAACTGCCAGGCCGCGCGGTAGAGCTGGTTGAAGAAGCCGAAGTAGCGGGTGTCACAGGCGGCGGTGTCCGGGCACGCGTACCCGGTGGCCTTCTGGTAGCCGCTCGCGCTCGGCGTGGTGAGCAGCGACTGCTCCTTCTGCAGCAGCACCAGGAGGACGCGCGGGCTGATGGTGCACGCCTGCGCGATCCGCACGATGATGCTGCTGGCCCGCTCGCCCTTCCGCGCCGGGAGGGCGGCGCAGCGCTCGGCCGAGGCCGGGGTGCGCGGCACGTCCATGCGGAAGTCCGCCAGACACGGGGAGGCGTCCTTGGGGGTGCAGGTGCGGGTGTCCAGGAAGTGCTGCACCTGGCCGGCCGTCATCGCGTACGGGTTGTAGAAGCTGTCGTCGCTGATGATGTCGCCCGGATCGAAGGCCGGCTGGGGCTTGGCGACGAGCGGCGCCGCTGCCCCCGGTGCTGCCGCCGCCCTGGCGTCCTCCACCGGCGTGCCGCCGACCGCGGGCAGCGCCGCGAGGACCGCCGCGGTCACGAGGACCGCGGCGGCGAGCCGTCTGAGGGACGGGCGCGGGGGCAGGCGCATGGGCTGGCGTCTCCGGGCGGTCAGCCGAGCCGGCCGAGCGCCTCTTCGATGACGGTGGCCGCGTCGTCGATCAGCTCCTCGCTGATGACGACGGACGGCAGGAGCCGCAGGACGCTGTCCCAGCTCCCGGCGTCCAGCGGGATGACGCCGTTGGCGGTCGCGTGCGCGAGCACGGCTTTCAGCGCGTCCGGGTTGGGCTTCTTCGTGCCGGGCACGACGAGTTCGATTCCGAACATCGCGCCCACGCCGCGGACCTCGCCGACGACGGGGAACCGCTCGGCCCAGTCGCCGATCCGCGCCCACAGCGCCGCCTCGACGCGCTTCGCCTCGGCGAGCAGGTCCTCCTGATCGAACGCCTCGAAGACCGCGAGCGCGGCGGCGGTGGAGACGGGGTTGCCGCCGAACGTGCCGCCGATGCCGCCGGGCTGGACCGCGTCCATGATCTCGGCGCGGCCGGTCACCGCCGCGAGCGGGAAGCCGCCCGCGATGCCCTTGGCGGAGGTGATCAGGTCGGGCACGACGCCGTGGTGCTCGATCGAGTACCAGGTGCCGGTGCGGCCGATGCCGGCCTGGATCTCGTCGGCGACGAAGACGATGCCGTTCTCGGTGCAGTACTCGGAGAGGCGCGTGAAGTAACCGGGCGCCGGGATGATGACGCCGCCGTCGCCCTGCACCGGCTCCACGAACAGTGCCGCGAGCTCCGTGGCGCCGATGTGGGTCTCGATGTAGTCGATGGTGCGCTCGGCGGCCTCCTCGCCCGTCATCCCCTCCGGGTCGCGGAACGGGTAGCTGATCGGGAGGCTGTAGATCTCGCCGGGGAAGGGCCCCATGCCCGCGCGCTCCGGCCAGGGGCGGTAGGTCATCGCCATCGTCAGGTTGGTGCGGCCGTGGAACGCGTGGTCCAGCGTCGCGATCGCGCGGCGGCCCGTGAACTTGCGCGCGATCTTGACCGCGTTCTCGACGGCCTCCGCGCCGGAGTTGACCAGGATGCTGTGCTTCTCGAAGTCGCCAGGCGTGATCTCGGCCAGCTTCTCGGCGACGCGCACGTAGTTCTCGTAGGGCGTGACCGTGAAGAGCGTGTGGGTCAGCTTCGCGGCCTGCTCGGCGGCCGCCGCCGCGACGGCAGGGTGCGCGTGGCCGATGGTGGTCACGCCGATGCCGCAGCCCAGGTCGATCAAGCGGTTGCCGTCCACGTCGACCAGGATCGCGCCGGAGCCGGACTCCATGTAGATGTTCGCAAGCGTTCCAGCGCCCCGGCTGACCGACGCGACACGGCGCTGCTGCAGCTCCACCGAGCGCGGGCCCGGGAGCTCTGTGACGACGTGGCGGGACTGGGGGACGGAGAAGTCGCGGGTCATGACCTCCATCGTATGGGCGTTGTTCAAGCGCCCGTTCAGCGGGGACAGAGGTGGATGGGGCAGACTGGCTCCTCGTGCGCAGATCCCTTTCCGTCCTCACAGCCGCCCTCGTCGTCGCCGGCCTCGCCGCCTGCAGCTCCTCGTCGCCCAGTCCATCGGCGTCCAGCACCGCTGCGGCCGCAACCTGTCAGAACGTGAAGTCGGGGTCCTCGTCCGACTCGATCAAGGTGTCCGGCGGCTTCCTGAAGACCCCGGACGTGACGGTCCCCGCGCCGCTGAAGACCAGCGACGTGGAGCGCACGGTCGTCATCAAGGGCAAGGGCGCTGAGGCCAAGGCCGGCTCCAGCATCGACATCGCCCTCGCCGCCTACAACGGGACCACCGGCAAGAGCCTCACGACCCCGGCCGGCTTCGACGGCCAGGCCACCCAGTCCATCACCGTCGACGACAAGACCTTCGTGCCCGGGCTCGTGCGCGCGGTCGAGTGCCTCCCGGTCGGCTCGCGCGTCGTGCTCACCGCCCCGGCCAAGACGGCCTTCGGCAACGCCGACATCTCGCAGCTCAAGCTGACCGCGAAGGACACCGTGGTGTTCGTCGCCGACATCGCCGACATCGCCCCGACGCGCGCGAACGGCAAGGCGGTCGCGCCGACCCCCGGCTTCCCGACGGTGAAGGACGACGCCAAGACCGGCGAGCCGAGCATCACCATCCCGAAGGCCGACCCGCCGACCGAGACCAAGATCGCGGTGCTCAAGCAGGGCGACGGCGAGGTCGTGCAGTCCGGCGACACCGTGACCGTCCAGTACAAGGGGGTGCTCTGGAGGAACGGCCAGATGTTCGACTCGAGCTGGAGCCGCAACCAGGTCGCGACCTTCCAGACCACCGGCGTCGTCAAGGGCTTCCAGAAGGCCCTGGAGGGCCAGAAGGTCGGCTCGCAGGTGATCGCGATCGTGCCGCCGGCCGACGGCTACGGCGCGCAGGGTTCCGGAGCGATCAAGGCGACCGACACAATGGTGTTCGTGGTCGACATCCTGAAGACGAGCCGCTGATGCCCGCGCGCCGCGTCGTCATCCTCGGGTCCACCGGCTCGATCGGCACGCAGGCGCTCGATGTCATCGCGGCGAACCCCGGCCGGTTCGACGTGGTCGGGCTGACCGCCGGGCGCAACGCGGACCTCCTCGCCGAGCAGGCGGAGCGGTTCGGGGTGCGCGACACGGCGCTCGGCGCGGACGACGCGGTGCGGCTGCTGCACTCCGTGCAGGCCGACGTGGTGCTCAACGGCATCACCGGCTCGGTCGGGCTCGGTCCGACGCTCGCCGCCCTGGAGACCGGGGCCATGCTGGCGCTCGCCAACAAGGAGTCGCTGATCGTCGGCGGCGCGCTGGTCAAGCGGGGGGCGGCGCCCGGCCAGCTCGTACCGGTCGACTCCGAGCACTCGGCGCTCGCGCAGGCGCTCCGCTCCGGGACGGCAGACGAGGTGCGGCGCCTGGTGCTCACCGCGTCGGGAGGGCCTTTCCGCGGCCGCTCGCGCGAGTCCCTCCGCGACGTCACGCCCGCCCAGGCGCTCGCGCACCCCACCTGGGACATGGGGCTCGTCGTCACGACCAACTCGGCGACGCTCGTCAACAAGGGCCTGGAGGTCATCGAGGCGCACCTGCTCTTCGATGTGCCGTACGACCGGATCGACGTCACGGTGCACCCGCAGTCCGTCATCCACTCGATGGTGGAGTTCGTGGACGGCTCGACCATCGCCCAGGCGTCCCCGCCCGACATGCGCCTCCCGATCTCGCTCGGCCTCGGCTGGCCCGACCGGGTGCCGGGAGTGGGCGCGCCGCTGGACTGGACGCAGGCCCACGCCTGGACGTTCGAGCCGCTGGACGGCGAGGCGTTCCCCGCCGTGGCGCTCGCCAAGCGCGTCGGCGTGGCGGGGGGGACCTACCCTGCGGTCTTCAACGCGGCCAACGAGCAGGCGGTGGCGGCGTTCCACGCGGGCTCGATCGGCTACCTGGACATCGTGGACACAGTGGAGCGCGTCGTGGACGAGCACGAGCCGGCCGGGGAGCTGACGCTGGAGTCGCTGGCCGAGGCCGAGCGGTGGGCGCGCGCGACCGCCGACGCCCACCTCGCCGGCCGGTAGGGGACACGCCCCGCATAGGAACCGTGCGGCTGTCTCCAAGAGTCCGCGACTAGCCTGTCCACGTGGATTCCGTGCTGCTCTTCGTCCTGGGCGTCGTCATCATCCTGGTGGGCGTCGCTGTCTCGATCGCGCTGCACGAGATCGGCCACCTGGTGCCGGCCAAACTGTTCGGCGTCAAGGTCACCCAGTACATGATCGGGTTCGGCCGCACGCTGTTCTCGTTCAAGCGCGGCGAGACCGAGTACGGGGTCAAGGCAATCCCGCTCGGCGGCTACATCTCGATGATCGGGATGTTCCCTCCCGGCAAGGACGGCGGCGCCGGCCGCAACGCGACCACCGGCTTCATGCAGGCGATGGTGCAGGACGCCCGCACCTCCAGCGCCGAGACGGTGGGGGAGGGCGAGGAGGACCGGACCTTCTACCGCCTGCCGGTCTGGAAGCGCGTCGTCATCATGTTCGGCGGGCCGTTCATGAACCTGCTGATCGCGGTCGTCCTGTTCGGCGTCCTGCTGATGGGGTTCGGGACGCCGCAGAACTCGCTGACCATCGGCACCGTCAGCCAGTGCGTCCAGCCGACCACGAGCGCCGCTCAGGCGTGCGGCACCGACGCGAAGCAGGGTCCCGCCGCGGCGGCCGGCCTCAAGCCCGGCGACACCATCGTGAGCATCGGCGGCCAGAAGATGACCTCCTGGGCGCAGTCCACGACGATCATCCGGCAGTCCGAGAACACGCCGCTGACGGTCGTCCTCCGTCGCGACGGCCAGGACCGGACCGTCGTGCTGACGCCGATGACGAACACCGTCGCCAAGCTCGACGCGAACGGGCAGGCCGTGAAGTCCGCAGGGGGCAGCACCGAGACCGTGAAGGCCGGCTTCGTCGGCATCGGCCCGGTGCAGGAGCTCGTCCCGCAGCCGATCACGTCCGTCCTCCCCGCGGTGGGCGCACAGACGACCGCGGTCGTCGGCGTGATCATCCACCTGCCGCAGCGCATGGTGGACGTCTGGAACGCGGCGTTCGGCTCCGGCCAGCGCGACCCGAACGGCCCGATCAGCCTCGTCGGCGTCGGCCGCGCGGCGGGGGAGCTGACCGCCCTCGACGGCGTGCCGGTGGTCGACAAGGTCTACACGATGATCGGCATCCTCGCCTCGCTGAACATCGCGCTGTTCGTGTTCAACCTGATCCCGCTGCTGCCGCTCGACGGCGGGCACATCGCGGGCGCGCTGTGGGAGGGCTTCCGCCGCTCCATCGCGAAGCTGTTCAAGCGCCGCGATCCCGGCCCGGTGGACATGGCCAAGCTGATGCCGTTGACGATGGCCGTGGTCGTCGTGCTCGGCGGGATGAGCCTGCTGCTGATGTACGCGGACATCGTCAAGCCGGTCAACCTGTTCGGCTGACCGCCGCATACCCGGCGTTCACCCGGCGCCCAGCCGTCTCCCACTCGGCCGCGTAGGATTGTCGGGTGGCAGCAATCAACCTGGGGATGCCCAAGGTCCCCGAGACCCTCGCACCCCGTCGCAAGTCCCGTCAGATCCGTGTCGGAAAGGTCCTGGTCGGCGGCGACGCCCCGGTCAGCGTCCAGTCCATGACCACGACGCCGACGACGAACATCAACGCGACCCTCCAGCAGATCGCCGAGCTGACGGCCTCCGGCTGCGACATCGTGCGCGTCGCCGTGCCGAGCCGCGACGACGCCGAGGCGCTGCCGATCATCGCCAGGAAGAGCCAGATCCCGGTCATCGCGGACATCCACTTCCAGCCCAATTACGTCTTCGCGGCGATCGACGCCGGCTGCGCGGCCGTGCGCGTCAACCCGGGCAACATCCGCAAGTTCGACGACCAGGTCGGCAAGATCGCCGCCTACGCCAAGGCCGCGGGCGTCTCGCTCCGCATCGGCGTCAACGCCGGGTCGCTGGAGCCGAGCCTGCTGCAGAAGTACGGCAAGCCGACCGCCGAGGCGCTCGTCGAGAGCGCCGTCTGGGAGGCCAGCCTCTTCGAAGAGCACGACTTCCACGACTTCAAGATCTCGGTCAAGCACAACGACCCGATCGTGATGGTCAAGGCTTACCGCCAGCTCGCCGAGCGGGGCGACTGGCCCCTCCACCTCGGCGTGACGGAGGCCGGTCCGGCCTTCCAGGGCACCATCAAGTCGGCGACCGCGTTCGGCATCCTGCTCTCGGAGGGGATCGGCGACACCATCCGCGTCTCGCTGTCCGCGCCGCCCGCCGAGGAGGTCAAGGTGGGCCTGCAGATCCTGCAGTCGCTCAACCTCCGCGAGCGCAAGCTGGAGATCGTGTCCTGCCCGAGCTGCGGCCGCGCCCAGGTGGACGTCTACACGCTCGCCGACAATGTCACCGAGGGCCTGCAGGGCATGAGCGTGCCGCTACGCGTCGCGGTCATGGGCTGCGTCGTCAACGGCCCTGGCGAGGCCCGCGAGGCCGACCTCGGCGTCGCCAGCGGCAACGGCAAGGGCCAGATCTTCGTCAAGGGCGAGGTCATCAAGACCGTCCCCGAGGCCGAGATCGTCGCGACCCTGATCGAGGAGGCGAACCGCATCGCCGCCGAGATGGAGGACGCGCAGGTCGCCGCCGGCGAGCCAACGGTCACCGTCGGCCACTGACGCCCGCGGCGGGCGCCGCATCACCGCACCACTAACATGGAACGGTGCCTACTCGCCTGACGAACTACTTCCTCCGCACCCTCCGTGAAGACCCCTCCGACGCGGAGGTGACCAGCCACAAGCTCCTCGTGCGCGCCGGCTACATCCGCCGCCAGGCGCCGGGCATCTTCGCGTGGCTGCCGCTGGGGCTGCGGGTCAAGGCGCGCATCGAGCAGATCATCCGCGAGGAGATGACGGCCGCGGGCGCGCACGAGGTGCACTTCCCCGCGCTGCTGCCGCGCGAGCCCTACGAGGCCACCGGTCGCTGGGAGGAGTACGGCGACGGCATCTTCCGCCTCAAGGACCGCAAGGGCGCCGACTACCTGCTCGCCCCGACGCACGAGGAGGTCTTCACCCTGCTGGTGAAGGACCTCTACTCCTCGTACAAGGACCTGCCGCTGTCGATCTACCAGATCCAGGACAAGTACCGCGACGAGGCGCGCCCCCGCGCCGGCCTGCTGCGCGGCCGCGAGTTCACCATGAAGGACGCGTACTCGTTCGACTACACGGACGCGGGCCTCGACACCAGCTACATGGCGCAGCGCGACGCCTACGAGCGCATCTTCAGCCGCCTGGGCCTCGACTACGTCATCGTGCAGGCCGACGCCGGTGCGATGGGCGGCTCCCGCAGCGAGGAGTTCCTGCACCCCACCCCGGTCGGCGAGGACACCTTCGTGCGCTCGGACGGAGGCTATGCGGCGAACGTGGAGGCCTTCACCACCCTGGCGCCGCCCACGCGCGGCTATGAGAAGCTGACGCCCCAGGAGGTGCTCGACACTCCGAACACCCCCACCATCCAGACCCTGGTCGACGTGGCCAACGAGAAGCACCCGCGCCCGGACGGCCGGGCCTGGACCGCCGCGGACACCCTCAAGAACGTCGTCCTGGCGCTCATCCACCTGGACGGCACGCGCGAGCTCGTGGTCGTCGGCCTGCCCGGCGACCGGGAGGTCGACCTCAAGCGCGCCGAGGTCGCCTTCGCTCCGGCCGAGATCGAGGCCGCGACCGAGGACGACTTCCGCAAGCACCCCGGCCTGGTGAAGGGCTACATCGGCCCCTGGTCGGCCGAAGGCCCCGTGCTCGGCGAGGAGGCCTCCACCGGCATCCGCTTTGTCGTCGACCCGCGCGTGGTCGACGGCTCCGGCTGGATCACCGGCGCCAACGTCGAGGGCAAGCACGTCTTCGGGCTGGTCGCCGGACGCGACTTCGCCTGGGACGGCACCGTGGAGGTCGCCGAGGTCAAGCCGGGCGACGCCGCTCCGGACGGCTCCGGCCCCGTCGAGCTCGCGCGTGGCATGGAGATCGGCCACGTCTTCCAGCTCGGCCGCAAGTACGCCGAGGCACTCGGGCTGAAGGTGCTGGACGAGAACGGCAAGCTCGTCACCGTGACGATGGGCTCCTACGGCATCGGCGTCACCCGCATCCTGGCGATCATCGCCGAGGAGAACAACGACGACAAGGGCCTGGTCTGGCCTGCGGCCGTCTCCCCGTTCGACGTGCACGTCGTCGCGGCCGGCCGCGAGGCGGTCGCGTTCGAGGTGGCCGAGCAGGCCGCCGCCGAGCTGGAGGCCGCCGGCCTGGAGGTGCTGCTGGACGACCGCCCCAAGGTGTCGCCCGGAGTGAAGTTCGGCGACGCCGAGCTCATCGGCATCCCGCGCGTGCTCGTCGCCGGCCGCGGCGCCGCCGACGGCGAAGTCGAGCTGTGGGACCGCCGCACCGGCGAGCGGGCGACCCTGCCGCTGGCGGAGGCCGTCGCGGCACTCACCGCCTGATCGACATTCGCGACGCCGCCTGACCGCACCGCGGTTCAGGCGGCGTCGTCGTCTCCGGTGATCTCCGCGTGGATGCGGCGCAGGTCCTCCATGAGCGAGCCGATCAGCACCCAGTGCCGCGGGTTCGGCGTGCTGATGACGAGCGGCGCCGTGAGCACGGGGATGCCCGCCGTCTCGGTGCCGGGCTCCACGACGGCTGCGTCGGGGTCGCGCGACAGCAGCCGGAGGTCGTGGGCGGAGCGCTCCAGCTCGTCCGCGATCGCCGCGATGGTCGGCTCGTCGGCGAGGCTGTCGTCGTAGTGGTCGTGGAACGCCCGGGTCATGCCCAGCGAGCGCGTGATCAGCGGCCGCAGGCGCGCGAAGAGCTGCTGGTCGTGCTCCAGGACGACGCGGTGCTTGGCCTGCCGCGGGTTGAGGGTGAGGCTCTCGTCGGCGGAGGTGAGCGCGGCCTCCGCCTTCTTCTCCATCGGCCGCAGCAGGCGCGCCTCGATGAGCAGAGCGTCCCGCTCACCGGACGTCGGCCGGCTGGTCAGGGCGACGGCGAGCCGGTCGAGCGTGGCGGCGATCTCCCTGCCGAGGTCGAGCACCGCCGTGCGCGCAGGGACGGTGAGCACGGGCGGGACGATGGCGATGTTGACGATGACGCCGATCGCCGCGCCGAGCACGGTCTCCACGATGCGGGCGACCGCGTACTCGGAGTTCGTGGCGCCGAGCGAGAGCACCAGCATGACGCTGATCGGGATCTGGTTGGCCGTGCCGGGCGTCAGCTTGAACGCCCACGCGATCACCAGGGAGGCGACGATCGCGAGCAGCACGATCCAGGTGTTGTCGCCGAAGACCAGGCCCACCCCGTACGCGATGACCACGCCCAGGATCACCCCGAGCGAGCGCTCGAGGGCGCGCCCGACCGACTGGTTCACGCTCGGCTGCACGACGAGCAGCGCGGCGATGGTCGCGAACACCGGGAGCTCGCCCGGGAAGATCAGCGTCGCCAGGCCCCAGGAGATGATCATCGCCGTGGCGGTCTTGGCGACCTGGAGGAACGGGGTGCGGGTGGTCGAGCGGATGTTCACGGGGAGGGACAGCTTGACCCGGGACATCGAACGCACGACTCCAGCGTAGCCGTGCGGCCGGTGCGGCGAGTCAGGCCGCGAAACGCCGGTACGCCGCCGCCGCGCGCTCGGCGGCACGCTGCTGGCCCGCGGTGAGCGGCGCGAACGACTCGATCTCCACTGCTGCACGCCGCCAGGTCCCCACCACCCGGCCGCGGGCGACCAGGATCGGCTGGAAGACGCCGTTGCCGCCGGGGACGATGCGCTCGAAGTGGTCGTCGTCCAGCACGAGGTCGCGCTGCTGATAGCCGAGCAGGTACTCGTCGAAGGCCGGGAGGAGGTGGACGGCCTCCCGCTCGCTCCGGCTCTCTGCGAGTCCCGCTGCACGGTCGGCCAGCTCGGACGTGAGCAGATACTCCACGCCGTCGACCTCGAGCGCGGTGATCGCGTCGCCGAGGACGGCGCGCGCGGTCTTGGCGCCGGCGACGGTGCCCTTGGTCCACCAGACGAAGTCCTTGACGGTCGCGGGACCGTGGCCGTGGAGGTAGCGGAGCAGGAACTCGCCCAGCGCCTCGTCCGGTTCGAGCTGCCGGGAGTGCGGCGCCCACTCGTCCAGCAGCACCAGCGCCTGCTGCGTGCGCAGCGTCGGACCCCAGCAGATCAAGCCGGTCTGGGCCAGGTAGTAGATGAGGTGGTAGCCGCGCTGGCCCGCTGTGGCGATGCCGTTGGCCTCCCACAGCGCCATCAGCTCGGCGCGGCCGATGCGCCCGCCGCCGGCGAGGGCCTCGGTGACGAGGTCGCGGGCGCGGGCGAAGTCGGGCGTGTCGAGCTCGAGCTGGCGGTGCCGGGCGGTGAGGCCGGCGATCATGCGGCCTGTGGTGACGCCCAGCATCCAGCGGAGGTCCTCCGGCGGGACGAAGTGCAGTGTGCCGCGCATGGGCCAGGAGCGGACGATCCTGCCGGCGTCGAGGTCGGCGAGGACGTCGGCGCGCGTCGAGCCGGTGGTGCGGAGGCCGAGGGCCCAGGATCCCGCGGCGAAGTCCTGCGCCTGGACCGCGAGCATGCGCCGTGCGACGTCGGCGGGGGAGGCCTCGCGGTCGCCGTCGATCGCGTGGGCGAGGCGGCGCAGGCGCAGCAGGTCGGCGCGGGAGGTCATGGACTCAGTCTGGCCCAGACAGCGGACAGCTTCTGTCCTGAATGGGGGCCGGGGACGGGGAGGGGAACAGCGACGACGGACTCAGGGCAGCAGGCCGTGCTCTTTGAGCTGGTCGCTCAGTCCGGCGCCGTCGGGGGCGTAGACCCACGGCGCGCCGGAGATCTCGCTGTGCTTCTCGGCCTTCGACCGGCCACCGGCCAGCACGGCCTCCCCGTTGGAGAGCTGCCGGATGGCGACGCCCGCCACATTGCCGGGGTGCTCGGTCGTGAACTCGCGGTAGAGCGACTCGTCGTGCTGACCGTCGTCGCCGATCAGCAGCCAGCTCAGCCCGGGGAACTCGTCGGCCAGCCGGGCGAGGCTGGTGCGCTTGTGCTCGCGGCCCGAGCGGAAGAACCGGTCGTGCGTCGGGCCCCAGTCGGTGAGCAGCAGCGGGCCTGCCGGGAAGAGGTTGCGCGAGAGGAAGCGCGTGAGCGTCGGCGCGACGTTCCAGGCGCCGGTCGAGAGGTAGATGACCGGGGCGCCGGGGTGAGCCGCCGCGAGCCGCTCCAGCAGCACCGACATCCCGGGCGTGGGAACCCGCGCGTGCTCGTCCAGGACGAAGGTGTTCCACGCGGCGAGCAGGGGCCGGGGGAGCGCGGTGACCATCACGGTGTCGTCCACGTCGGAGATGATTCCGAAGGTGGCCTTGGGGTCGACGATGTAGACCGGCGCCTCGAACACCCGAGCGGACTCCGGCGTCGTGAGCCGCACGGTGTGCAGGCCGGGCTTGAGCTGGACGGGCAGGACCGTGTCGATGACGCCGCCGCGGTCCGGCTGCACCTCGTGATGCGCTCCGTCGACCGTGATCGTGACGGTGACGTCGCCGACCGGGACGCTGATGAACGAGCGCCAGCCGCGGATGGACTCCTCGCGCTTGCGGTGCTTGCGCTCGGCGCGGCTGCCGGGCCGCGGCTCCTTCGCCAGCACGACCCTGCCGAGGATGCGCACCCAGGTCGGGGAGCCGTAACCGGCGTACGGGACGACGGTCGCCAGGAAGCCGCGCTTGCGTGCGCGGCGGGCTCGGAACTGGTGGAACGCGTCCTCGACGCGCGCGGCACGGTGCATGATCGGGTCGACGCTCGCGCCGCGCTTGGCTCGGGTGGCAGTCATAGATGTTCCAGTTTCTCACGGAGTGAAGGTTCACTCAGACGCAGCCCCCAGATCTGGGGTGAGGATTCTTCGGTGTGTCGGAGGAATTTCCCCGACAAAGGTGAGATTTCCACAATATGATCCAAAGAGCGCGACGGAATGGACCGTCGCCGGGCTGGGGACCCGCACGCGTATCGTGGAACAGAGAAAGAAGGAGTCGCCCTCGTGCCCATCAACGACCTGGTCGCTGCACAGAACACCGCCGGAGCGCCGCTCGTGCGGACGGAGCCGATCCAGGAGCGCAGTGCCGCCCGGATCGACGCCCTCCTCGACGCCGCTGCGGAGGTGGTGGACGAGATCGGATTCGACCGCCTGACGACCGCAATGGTCGCCGAGCGCGCCGGCGCGTCCATCGGCACGGTCTACCGGTACTTCCCTGACCGCATCGTGCTGCTCCAGGCGCTGCGCGACCGCGCGCTGCTGCGC
>NZ_JBHTXK010000027.1:0-43922 GCF_042791795.1 Leifsonia sp. NPDC056665 | reverse complement strand
GGCACGAAGGTCGCACAGCGCCCCCGTGCCCCTCCGGCTTTTTCAGAACTCGCACTGACTAATGGGGCCCCCGCCCGCGAGGGGCCCCGGGCGCGGGGCCTCGCTCTGCGAGGACCGGCGTTTGGGGTCGTGGGTGGGGCGCAGCCTGGTGATGCCCGTGGACACATCGGCTGGCGCTCACGAACGAGTGACCAGGCTCATTCGAAACGACGACAATTTCGACGCCGCAGGCGAGAAGCAGAGACGAGCCCCCTCGTGCCGTCGTCGATGGTCACGTTTATTGCCCACAAAAGCACTGCGTGCTAAGGTTACATTTTAGTAGGGTAGCTGACTAGAGTGATCTAGCGAAGGAGGTCTGCGCCTTGGACTCGCGCTTCAAATCTTGTCCGGTTCTGATCTACGTCGGAGATGAACCAGTCGGAGATGAACCAACTGGTATTAGGACCAGGTCCAAGCCATGAGTGCAGCCAAGCAGCGCCGTGTGCTTCTCGCCGCGAGTCTTGCTCAAATCATGATCGTGCTCGACGCCACGATCATTGCGATCGCGCTTCCGGCGGCCCAGCTTGAACTGGGGTTCGGTGAAGCGGAGAAACAGTGGACTATCTCCGCTTATGCGATCACCTTCGGAGCGCTGCTCCTGATCGGCGGTCGTATCGTTGAGCGGGTCGGCGTCCGCATGGCGTTCGGGATCGCGGCGGTTGGATTCGCGCTGGCCAGCGTACTCGGAGGATTCGCCGGAGCCTTCGTGATCCTCATCCTCGCCCGCGTACTGCAAGGGTTGTTCGCGGCGCTGCTCGGGCCTGCGAATCTCTCGATGGTGGCTTCTACATTCGTCGAGCCGCGGGACCGAGCGCGAGCGTTCGCGGTGTTCGGGTCTACCGCCGGCGCCGGCGCAGCGCTCGGCCTCGTGCTGGGCGGGGTGCTGACTGAGTACTTCGGATGGCGGTGGTGCCTGTTCGTGAATGTGCTGTTCGCATTGGTGTGTCTGCTCAACATCGCAGGTGCGCCGACCCGCGGCGAACGCGCGGCCCATCGGAGACCCACGGACTTTCTGGGGCTCGCGCTCGGGTCGGCTGCGCTGTTCTTCCTTATCTTTGGCGTTTCCGAGGTAGCCACCCGAGGTTGGGGTGACTTCCTGGTCACCGGGTGCCTCGGCCTGAGTGGGCTTGCCCTTCTCTTGTTCGCCTGGCGCCTCGCGCGCGCGCGCAACCCTATTTTTCCGCCGTCATTGCTTGCTCAGGGTTTGCGCCGAACCGCCTACCTGGCTGTCGCCTTGGTCGGGTTCTCGCAGATGGCGTCTTCGCTGTACCTGTCCTACTTCGTGCAAGGAACGCTCGAGATGTCGGCGCTGCAGACCGGGCTCGCACTGGTTCCCCTTGTCGTGGGCTTGATCGTCGCAGCGATTATCGGTATGCGCGTGCTCGTATTGCGAATCGGGCCGCGCTACACGATTGCCCTGGGCCTCGCGTTTCAGGCGGGAGCCTTCGCGGTCCTCAGCATGATGGTCCCCACATGGGGATACGTCCCCTGGATTCTCCTCGGTGTGACTCTCCTGGGATTGGGTATCGGTTTCATGATGGCACCCGCCGTATCCACGGCGACTGACGGCGTGCCAATCGAGAACAGCGGCGTCGCCTCCTCTTTGACGAACACGGCGCAACAGCTCGGAGGGGCCATCGGTGTCGCGGCAGCGACGACGTTCGCGGTGATGAGGTTCGAGGCGTTGCTCGCACAACCCGACGCTCGGGTTACGGAGGTCGAGTGGCCAGCGTGGGCGCAGTCGTATGCGTACGGAAGTGGATTCGCTGCGCTCGCCGCTCTGTACGCAGTTATCGCACTCGTCGTGATGCTCGGCGCTGCAGTCCACCAGCGCCGAGCGGCCCTGCCTGCCACGATGCAGGCGCATTTCCCACCGTCCGCGATGAGCGATGGAGCGCAACAGTGAAATACGACGTGACGCCAAGCCAACGCGCGATGGTCCTTCATCAGTCGGTCCACCCCACGGACGACTCTTTCGACCTCGCGTTCCTGTGGAAGCTTCAGGGCAGGATCGACGTGTCGAGACTGGACGCGGCGGTTAGCTGGGTCCTCAGCGAGATGACTGCGTTCCGCACGTCATTCTCCACAGCGTCGGGCGACTTAGTGGCCGAAGTCCATCAGACACGACCCCGAGTCGAACGGATAGAGCTCTCCACAGCGCTGACGGAAGCGGAGGCCGAATCTCAGCTCCTGGCGCTGATGAGGGAGGCCGTCACACTCGAACCGTTTGGCCTTTCGTCTCCCAGCCAAGCACAATGCAGGCTTGCAGTGACGCCGACTGCTGTGTACATCACGTTACGCGCGGCGCACATCGCGGGCGATGCTTACGCGTGCTACGAGATGCTCGACGCAATGTCTGCGTGCTACGACGCTTCTGAGTCCGAGTGGCCGCGGATCACCGCAAGGCTCCGAGAGCACCCGGGTTCACTTCCCGTCACAACACCGGGCCAAGCCACTCTTGACTCCCTCGCCGAGCTGTATGCGCACGTCGACTCCTTCGCGAACGCGAACGTCACGGCCGCGCGCGTTGGGGGACGGTTCGCAGGTCGCAGGTACATGCACCAAATTTCTCGCGAAGTCGTCAAAAGGCTTCGCCAATCCGACAGCTACGCCGATTTCGGACCTGTCGCGGTTCTTTATGCCGCATACGCGGCGATGGTCCACCGAGTCTGCGGGACGGATCGTTTCATCATCGGAGTCCCTGTAGCCGACCGCTCCGGCGTCGGCGGCAAGACCGCGAGCGGATTCTTTGTCAACACACTTCCTCTGCCGCTGCAGGTGGACCCAACGACAACCTGGCAGGAACTGCTCGCTGAGACCCGTCGCGGGTTGTCGACACTGCAACGCGCAAGATCGGCGTACCCGTTGACGATCCACCACGACGAAGCCTGCCCGCAAGTGACGAACCAGGCGCTCGACAATGCCGTCACCTACTACAAGCGTGAGTTGAAGCCGGACTTCTCAGGTATTGAGACCACGTCTCTCGACGTACCGCGGTCAACCGTTTCCTACCCGATAATGGTGACGTTCGCTGACGGCGAGGACACGATCAGCATCGAACTCTCGACCGCCGAGGCCTACGAACATGCTGATCTCGGGGCGGAGCTGGTCAAGGCCCTTGAGTGCATTGCCGATAATCCCGCGGCAAGAATCGTTCAGCCCGACTACCGTCCGAGCGCCGCCGCCGATGATGAAACGCCTCTCTCCGTTGAGACAGTCTGGCGTCGGATTCAGTCGGTAGCCACTGAGCGACCGACCGGTCCGGCAGTGCGCGCAGAGCGCACCCTCACGTATCGGGAACTGGTCGATCAATCTCGATGCGTCGCAGAAGGCCTCAACCGAGCAGGTGCGTCTCACTATGTTGTCCAGGCGCTGCCGAAGTCAGCGGACGCAGTGGTCGCGTTTCTCGGCATCATGGCCTCCGGTCGTGTCTGTGTTCCCGTCGACCCAGCCACGCCCACGGCGCGACTGAGACACATCGTCGAAACGCTCACCGAAGACGTGCCTGGCAAGGTCACCGTTATCGCAGCCCGGGGCGGGCAGCATCCTGCTCAGGAAATCGCATCGGCTGACATCGTCTTGTTCGGGGCCCTCATCGACAACGCCGCAGAGGCTTCGGTCAACGAGTGCGAAACGGATCGCACTGCCTATGTCATCTTCACGTCCGGCTCCACCGGTCGTCCGAAGGGCGTCGATGTCGGTCATTCGGGTCTGATCCCGCTCTTCGATGGTGCGGCAATGACGATGCGCTTCACCGCCAAGGACACGTGGATCTGGTTGCATTCGAGCAACTTCGACTACTCGATCTGGGAAGTATTCTGCCCTCTTGCTCTGGGTGCGACGCTGTGCATCCCGGACGAGCAGACGCAGAGCGACCCGGCCGCTCTAGCCGAGTATGTGGCGTCGGAGAAGGTCTCAGTACTGTGTGAGACGCCAGCAGGGTTGAAGCGGTTCGGTCGGCTGGTCGCCGAGCGGCGCCAGCTCTTCTCCTCTGTTCGCATACTCACCGTAGGGGGCGAGACGTTCTGCGCTCGCGAGTTGCTCGCGTGGCGAACTCTGATCATGTCTGGCATGAACGTGTTCAACATGTACGGGCTCACGGAGAACACCATTGTCGGGACGATTCTGCCGATGGACCTCGTTCATCCAGATTCCACGACGAACCTCATCGGGTTCCCTGTCCAGAGCCTCGACGCTGTGTGCCTGGATCCTTACGGCCGGATCGCCCTTCCAGGACTGCCAGGTGAGCTCTATCTTGCTGGAGTCGGTCTGGCGAGAGGCTATCTCGGCCTACCGACGGAGACGAGCCAGAGGTTCCAGCACCTACGGCAGCCGGACGGTACGGTGCGACGGTGGCTGGCCACCGGCGACCGCTGCCGAGACACGGACCTCGGCCTCGCGTACCTCGGTCGCAGCGACAACCAGGTCCAGTTGCGCGGATTCCGTATTGAACTCGGTGAGCTTGAGACGACGGCCATGCTTTGCAATGGAATAGAGTTCGCTGCGGCCGCCAAGATCGATTCTCCGGATGGCCCCTACCTTGCGCTCTGGTATGCCGGCCAGGCATCCACGCAAACGGTGCTGGACCACGTGCGACGTGCGCTACCTGCATATATGGTTCCGGCAGTCGTAGAACAGCGCTCCGAACTTCCCACGACCATCAACGGGAAAACGGACACCGCAGCTCTCACCACGGCGCTTCGGAACCGGTCGGTGGTACGGCAGCCTTCTGCAATCGGAACCGCACCCCGTGATCTTGAGGGCGTGATCTGCGAGATCTGGACCGAGGTCACCGGACACCCGAACGTCATGCCCAGCAGCCGCTTGTTCGACATCGGCGGTACTTCACTCGATGCTGTCGAGATCACCCGGAGACTCAACGACCTCCCTCGCCCGATCAGCATTGACGTCGTCGACCTTTTCGAGCACACGACACCGTCGGAACTCGCGTCGTTCATCGAGGCACGAGAGCGCAGAGAGGATGCACGATGACTCGCTCCCGTATCGCCATCACTGGTATCGGCTGCCGCCTGCCCGGAGCAAACTCTGTGGATGAACTCTGGAGGCTGATCGGCAGTGGAGAGAACACGTTCCGAGATGTACCCGCGGCGGAGAAAGCCGACAAGTTCGTTCGGGTGACCTCTTGTTTGGACGAACCGGACATGTTCGAGCCGGAGTTCTTCGGTATCAGTCCCCACGAAGCGCTCGTCATGGACCCGCAGCAGCGCGTTCTTCTCGAAACAACCTGGAGCGCGATTGAGGACGGCGGATACGCCGCGTCGCTCGAAACGCTGAAAGTCGGAGTGTTCGCTTCGGTGAGCACCAGCACCTATCTCAGCGGCCCCCTCACTCTCTCGGGACGCTGGGATGACAGCGACCCGAGTTACCCGATCATGATCGGCAACGACAAGGACTTCGCCGCCTCCCGCGTCAGCTTCGTGTTCGGATTCACGGGACCGAGCTTCTCGATCCAATCGGCATGCTCGAGTTCGCTAGCCGCAGCACACGCAGCTTCCCGTGCACTTGAGGATGGACTCTGCGACATCGCGATTGTCGCGGCCGCCAGTATTTCTTTGCCGTTCCTCTCCGGATATCGCGCGAAAGAGGGCAGCATCTTCAGTCCGAGCGGCCGCTGCAGGCCTTTCAGCGACCTCGCCGACGGAACCGTCAAAGGGAACGGGGCCGTAGCGGTCGTCTTGCGAAAGAGCGATCAAGCCGCCTCAGCGAATGACCGCACGTACGCCGAGATCTCGGGATGGGGAATCAACAACGACGGGTCACGGAAATCGGGTATCGCGGCGCCGAGCGTGATGGGACAGCGAGAGGCCATTCACGAAGCCATTGCACGATCCGGCGTCGTCCCGGAGACGGTCGGATACTTCGAGACTCATGGCACGGGGACGCGCATCGGCGACCCCATCGAGTTGCGTTCCCTCGTCGACGGTTACGGCCTCAAGACACAACCAGCGGCCCAACGCCCATACGTCGGAAGCCTCAAAGGGACGATGGGACACCTCGACGCTGCGGCCGGCCTGGCAGGACTCGCCAAGACCGCGCTCGTTCTGCACCATCAGCGGATTCCACCGCTCGCCGGCTTCACACAAGCGAACCCCCTCATCGAACTCGCCACATCGAAAGTCTCCATGCCGACTTCGGAAGCCACTCCCCTAGCTCCCCTCGAAGCTGCCGCGGTGACCTCATTGGGCATGGGCGGCACCAACGTTCACGCGATCCTCACACGGGCGGCGGTCCCGAGTGCGGCCCGGGAGAAGGACAACTCTGCTCGTACCATCCGGATCAGCGCCCGCACGGAATCCTCCCTGCGGCGTTATGTTCGCGTCTTGAAGGAGTGGATCGCACAGCACCCGCACACTTCGCTCGCGCAAATCGCCGATGCACTCGCGTCCCGGAAGGTGTTCGAACTCGGGGTGACCGTGCTCGCACACTCAGCCGAGGACCTCATCATCGAGCTCGAGCGTGTAATCGTCCCTGACCGCCGAGAATCGGAGGCTGTCACGAGCACCCAGGCGCGGCAGCATGCACCTGTTTCTCTTCCCCCGTACCAGTGGTCACGTCGGCGCTACTTCGTCGAGCCGGAAGTTGAGCCGGCCGTGGCGCAGACGGTTCCTGTCAGCAACTCGGACGAGGTCGCGACTCTGGCGGATTGCCAGCGCAACACACTGGATGCGATGCGAAACATCGTGAATAGTGACGCGCTCTTGATCGATGACGACTTTTTCGACAACGGCGGAGACTCGCTTTCGGCGATCGACTTGATCGATGGGTTGCACGCGGCTTACCCAGAGGCGTCCCTTTCCTTCAACGACCTCGAACGCAACCCGTCCGCTGCGGGCCTCGGCGCGCTTGTCCACCAACGACTATCGAACGGTCCGGAGCAGCCGGTTGTCGAGCACAACGCGGTGACCTTCGCTCGCTCGCCGCGGTGGAACCGCTTGTTCCTCGCGCACCCGGCAGGCGGAAGTGTTTCGATGTATCGCAACCTCGCTCGGCACCTTTCCAGGGAATGGGAAGTCACCGGGCTGAGCTTCCCGAGGTCGAGGCTCGCGCGCTCCTGTTCGCTGTCCGAACTCGCCGCAGATTACGTCAGCACGATACGCAGCATTCAGCCTGAGGGCCCCTATTACCTAGGCGGATACTCGCTGGGAGGAAACCTTTCCATCGAAATCGCGAAAATCCTCGAATCCGATGGACAAGAGGTTCCCGCCATCGTGATGTACGACTCATTCGCCACCTCCGACTACATCTCGCCGTCGGCAGAACGCGACAGCCGGTCGGGCGCCGTCGATGCGCTGCTGCGAAATCTCCCAGAGAAGCTAGCGGTCTTCGACGTGCCGACAAGCCGCGAAACAGCCGACCCGTCGCGCGAGGCCGACATGTTCGTCCAGATTTGGAAGCACAACCAGCAGGCACTTGCGAACTGGGTGCCGGACTCTACCCGCGTCGCGTCACAGATACTTCTCCTCAAGGCGTCGGCCCCCTTCCCCGGAGACATCGCCGATGCTGTCGGTTTCCGCCCGACAGGCCCCGATTCCTGGCAATCATTCACCACTGGGGAGGTCGTGGTGGAACACGTTGATGGCAGCCACTACACACTCTTCGACGATCCTCACATCGTCGCGGCCATGTCAGCTTCCACGGAACGATTCCTATCCGACCATGCTCGGGCCACTCGGTCCGTCGCCGCACAAGTTCCCTGACTTCACGCATTACAGGAGGACGTAATGACCACGCTCGCCGCCTCACATATCCATACGGGTTTCGCCGCCCAAGCGTCGTTGCTCGATCGAGCACGCGTGTTGAACGCTGATGCCGACGTCGCCCCGCGGGCGCTGATCATCGCGTTCGATCTCGGCAACGGAGCAGCCAACCACCTGGTGGGTCTGCACGTGCGCGTACTCGAATCCACAGGTGCCGTCGTCGAGTCCCGAATTCTCCCGGCACATGCAACGCAAGCGGACCTTTACGCTCACATCGACGCCGCTAACGAAGATGACGCGATCGACGGCATCCTCATCCTCATTCCGGTGCCGCCGCAGATCGACTTCCGCGCTGGCCTGAACCGCATCCAACCGGTCAAGGACATCGAAGGCGTGCATCCGGCACATGCGGTTCACATGCTTTCCACCAGCGGCGAGTCCGACCTCCTCTTTCCACGCCGCCCCGTCGTCGTCGACTCGTTTCTCGAGCTGTTCGCGGACGCCGGGGTGTCTCTTGACGACGATGACTTGTCTGTCGCCATCGTCAGCGATGTGGAGATAATCGACAACAATCCGCTGGCAAACCTCATGGTGCGAGCTGCCGCTCCCGCCGTGTTCCCCGCGGCTGCTGCGTTGTCACTGGTCACTCTCGCCAACCCGAAGACGAAAGACATCCTCCGACACGCCGACATCGTGGTCGTCAGCCTGCTGCGTCCGCGCTTCCTCGATCGGTCGTGGTTCAAGGACGGCACCGTCGTGCTAGATTTTGCGCCCAACGTGATCGGTGTCAAGACCCTTGCCAACGGGCGACAGGTTCCTGAGCTCTGCGGAGGCGTCGACGTCGACTCGGTGGCGGGCGGTGTGTCCAAGCTGTTCCCGATTCCTTCCGGTATCGGGCCCGTGATGCTCGGCGTTCTCGCGCGCAACCTGGCCGAGAATGCTGCATACCGTCGAACGCACAACACTGAAGACGAAGTCTGCTCAGCAGCGGGCGGGTGAACATACTCCTTGCGAGCACTAGCTTTCCGGGCAGCCGTTGCACAAGATCGCTTAGCGTGCACCAGCCAAAGGCTCACGGTCCGGTGGATGCATAGCGCATCCGTGCCCATGTCGGCCTCGACAATCCTGAGCCCTGATGAACGCGCCCGGCTCCACGCGTTCGGCGATGCCGATGCGGCGCGCGACTACCTAGCCGCGCATGTCGCAGCGCGCTGGGCGATTGCCGAAAGGCTACCTATCCAGCCTGAGCACGTGAGCTTCGCGCGACAGGCCAAACACGGCAAACCGTTGTTGCCGGGTACTGGCCTCCACTTCTCGCTGTCGCATTCTCGTGGCCTTTCAGTAGTACTTGTCAGCGATACGGGCCCAGTCGGCGTGGACAGTGAACCGCTCAACCGCGTGTATAGCGAACGACTATTCCGTCGTATCCTTGCCGACCGCGAAATCGATGACATCCTCCACACGACCGAGTCCGTACCGGATCGTTTCGTGTCGATGTGGACGCGGAAGGAAGCAGTTCTCAAAGCTCTAGGAACGGGACTCGCAATAGATCCAAAGGAAGTGGTGGTCGCCGACCGGGTGACGACCCTGTTCCCGGGTCGAGTCAACGAGGCGCACGTGCCCATCAGGACTCAGTCCTTCGTTGTCGGAGGCAGCCATATGTGCGCAGCAGCCTCAGCGATCCCGTTCAGTGAGATGCACGTCCGTGAACTCACCATTTCCGATCTGCGAAGCCAGATTCGTGCCCGAGCGGTCTCCTGTTCATGACAGCGGCGGTACTGGTCTACGTCGTCATCGTCTTGTTCCTCGTCCACGAATTCGAGGAGATGGTCATGATCGCCCCGTGGGTCCGACGACAACTTCGCTGCGGTAGTGCGCGCACACGGGACCACTACTTCGTGCACCGATTCGCGGGCGCCTCCCCGGCCGTGATCGTACTCATGATCGGGATCGAGTTCTTGATCCTCTCGGTCGTGACCATCACCGCGCTTGCCACCGGCTGGTATTCGTTGATGATTGGATTTCTGGTCCCGTACGTTTTGCATCTCATCGGGCACATCACCGAGTTGTTCATCTACCGCTCGTACACGCCCTCCCTGATCACTTCATTGATTACGTTGCTGCCCTGCATCGGCGTCGCCAGTGCCCTCTACATCGTGTCCGACGCCACTCCTGTAACGGTCGCCGCGTCAGCCGGCTTGATGGCTCTCGTGTTTGCCGCAAATTTCGCGATCATCCGAGTGCTCGAGCCCAAAGCACGGAAGTGGTTCCAGGCGTACGAGCACCCCGCAGCTTCACAGGCAACGGAGTGGTGACTTTGGCACGGGGACTCCCGATAGCACCTCGACCCGACACTCGATACCAGTCCGACCGAAAGGCAGATCATGGAACAAGACACGATGATGCGAGGCGCCCAGTACTTCCGATACGGGCCGCCCGATGTCCTTCAGATCAACGACGTCCCCATCCCCACACCTCGCCGCAGCGAGCTGCTCCTCAAAGTGATCGCGTGCAGCGTGAATCGGGCCGACGCAATCGCCCGCAGTGGCGGAACCCGTTTGACGAATGGGCCGCGATTCCCGAAAGGCACCGGAGTCGATGTCGTAGGTGAGGTGGTCGCGAGGGGCGACGACTGTTCCCGCCACGACATCGGCGATGTCGTCTGGGGATACGTCGGTATGGCGACAATGGGCAGAACAGGGACCGCTGCAGAGTACGCGACCATCGACGAGAAGTCAGTCAGTCGCGCCCCACGCGTGCCGGATGTGAAGGACGCTGCCGCGCTGCCGTTGGTCGCGATGACCGCCCTCCAGGCGCTGCGGAACCGCCTCCTGGTCGCCGCGGGAGAACGAGTTCTGATCGTCGGCGCCAGCGGTGGTGTCGGGACTGCCGCCATTCAGCTCGCCCGCCGTCTCGGGGCAGAGGTCGCGACGGTGTCCAGTGGCAACAATCTCGATCTCTGCGCGTCTCTGGGAGGGTCCGAGACCTACGCCTACGACGCCTTGCCCGCAGCCGGCACAGTGTCCTCGTTCACTGCGGTCTTCGACTGCACAGGCATCGAGACGGCGCGCTACCGCGACTATCTCAAACCAGGTGGACGGATGGTGACCATCGCGCCCGGCGGGTTGCCGGCAGTGCTCGGATCGCTCCTTTCCCGTAGACGTGTGTCGTTCCTCCCGGTGAAGGTTGTTCCCAGCGACCTCGAGTGGCTTGCCGACGCAGTCGAGAAGGGGCACCTCAAGCCGGTGATCGATCGGCGGTACGACCTCGACGAAACCGCCCGCGCTCACGAGTATGTCGCTACAGCCCACACGCGGGGCAAGAGCATCATCGTCCCGTAGTCGGAGGCCGGGGGCCACGAGGTGTGAGCGGGCAAGGAAGCGGCGTCGGCGGCGACTGCCTTGGGGGAGGGCTGCCGCCGACGTCGCTGATGAATCTTCACGTACGTCGTCTAAGACGCGTCTAAGAATCGTCTGCGACATCCCGGCCGCCCACCCAACGTGTGAAACTGACCATTGCTCAGGCGCTGGTTCCGGCCTACCGTGTGCGACGCCGGTCGGACGACCGGTTTGACCACCCGGACGAAGGAGATGCAGGGATGAGCGATCGCATGCCGCAGGCGGATGCCCCGAACACATCAGCAGGAGCAGCGAGGGCAGGCGGCGGGGCAGCAGGTGTGCCGTCGCGGATCAACATCGCGTTCTGGCTCTACATCGCCAGCGCCGCGCTGAGCCTCGTGGTGCTGATCCTCGCCGTCGCGACGGCCGGAACCGCGACGGCCGGGGTCGCGTCGTCTGCGAGTGCGGCGGTTGGACTCGCGGTCACGGCCAGCGTGATCTTCGGCATCCTCTACATCGCTGCGTACGTGCTGTTCGCCGTGTTCATGCGGCGCGGCGCCAACTGGGCGCGCATCGTGCTGCTGATCGTCACAGCCCTCTCCCTTTTCGGGGTCTTCGGCGCCTACGGCGTCGGCGCTGTGCGCGCGGTCCTCGGCGTGATCGCCACGATCCTGGTTTTCATCCCGCCGGCGAGCGAGTACTTCCGGTCCGGCCGCGCAGCTCGGCTGTAATGCCCAGCGCGACCCCTACTCCTGGAAGACCCCCAGCATCCGCTCCCGGTTGTCGCCGAGCGCCCGCTCGCAGCCCGACACGCAGTGCACATCCTGCGGGGCGGTGCGGAAGCCGGCCTGGCCGGGGTTGCCGAGCATCTTCACGGTGCCGTTCATGCGTTTTCCGCAGACGGGGCAGTCCGCCGTCCGCAGCTCGATTCTGATCGCCATGCGCCAACGGTAGGCCCCCCATTCGCGGGACACGCGCGGCCACGCGGAGGGCCGCGGAACGCCCAGGATCAGCGCTTGCCGTAGACCGGGCGGTCTGCCACACTGGCGGCGCTCGGACGAGAGGAGCCATCATGCCGAATCCAGGACAGCCGACGGTGCAGGAGGGCGACACCGGCGACGCGGTCAAGCGGGCGCAGCGCGCGGTCCGGCGCACACCGAACCTCGGAATCGTCGTCGACGGGGTCTTCGGGCCCGCGACGAAGGCCGCGATCATCGACTTCCAGAGCGGCGCGGGGCTCGTGCCCGACGGAATCGTGGGGCCGCTCACCTGGGCGGCGCTCCCGGACGGCGGGCCGATGCCGGTCTTGAGCGAGAGCTCGACCGGGGCCGTCGTCTCCAGCCTCCAGACCATCCTCACCAACGGGGCCGACCAGTGGGGCGGCGTCACGCCGGGAGGCATCGACGGGATCTTCGGGTCGCACACCCGTGCCTCGGTGGAGGCCTTCCAGGGCTGGGGTGGGGTCACGGTGGACGGCGTCGTGGGCGATCAGACGTGGAGCGTGTCGCTGCACGCGGCCAGCGCGACGTTGGAGACGGCGGTGGGGCTGGAGTACGTGGTCTCCTGACGCAAGGCGCGACGGGCGTTAGCTGGCGGCCTCCTCGGGGGCGGCCAGGGGGATTCGGGCGCGGCCGATGCGGGCTACGCCCGCCGGCGTGAAGAGTTGGTCGCCGAGGGACTCGATGCACATGCGGAGGCAGCCGGTCAGGACGCTGGCGTCGCCGTACTGCGAGCCGCGCAGGCGGGTCTCGATCGGGCGGTCGTTGGTGGCCAGCTTGCGTTCCAGGGCCGGGATGAGGAGGTCCGCCAGTGTGCCGAGCGAGCCGCCGAGGATGATCTCCTCCGGCGCGAGCAGCCACGCGATCAGGGTGACGCCGGTGCTGAGCGCGCTCGCGAGGCGGTCGACCTCCTCGAGCGCGTGCGCCTCGCCGGCGCGGGCGGCGGTCACGAGCTCCCAGGTGGCCGCGTGGCCGGGCGCGAGCTCGTCGTCCAGGTCGACCAGCAGCGGGCTGACCAGGTCGTGGAGGCCCAGATCGCGCGCCCAGCTCACCTCGCCGGCGGCGCCGTCGCGGCCGCGGTAGAGCTCGTTGCGCAGCACGAGACCGATACCGATGCGCTCGCTGTCCGAGAAGATGTAGGCGAAGTCCTGCACCTCGCCGTCGCGCGACCACTTCTCGCCGAGGGCGGCGACCTTCGCGTCGTTCTCGACGCGCACCGGGCAGTCGAACAGTTCGCCCACCGCGTCGCGCAGTGAGAAGCCGGTCCACTCCGGCATGGTCATCGGGAGGTCGACCATCCCGTCGTCGCGCACGATGCCGGGGGTGGAGACGGTGACGGCGACGACGGCCGACCGGTCGACGGCCGCCTCGTCGAGCAGCCGGGTCACGCAGTCGTCCAGCAGGCTGAGGCGCTCGGCCCGGGAGGTCTTGATCGGCAGCGGCACCCGCAGGTCGCCGAGGATCGTCGTCGCCAGGTCGGCGACGGTCGCGTGGATCTGGCCGGCGTCCAGCTGCAGGGCGACCACGCACGCGGCGTCGTAGCGGAACGTGAAGGACCGCGCAGGGCGGCCGACCGGGCGGGCGTCGGGGGAGGCCGCGGCCAGCTCCACGACCCAGCCGGAGTCCATGAGGTCGTCGAGGATCAGCTCGATCGTCCGCCGCGACAGCCCGGACTCCTGTTGCAGCTCGGTCATCTTCGCCGGACCGGTGCGGTACAGGATGCCGAGCGTGCTGGCGGCGTTGCGCTGCCGCATCTCCGAATGATCCATGTGTGGTCTACCCCTTCGTGCCAGTGCCTGATCTTACGCGAGAAAAAATAGTTTTGCTATTACCGCGCATAATTGCTAACGTTCCCGTTCAACGGCGAAAAGCAAACGTGCTTCCTCCGCCGAGAGCTTCGAAGAAGAAGGGCCAGCGTGACTGTTCAGAAAGACCGGATCGGGGTCGGCATCGTCGGCTGCGGCAACATCTCGGGCGCGTACTTCCGCGGGCTGGAGCGCTTCGACGGCCTCCACATCGTCGGCTGCACCGACCTGAGCCAGGAGCTCGCGCAGGCGGCGGGGGAGCGCTACGGCGTCCCGGTCTTCGCGAGCGTTCAGGAGCTGGCCGCGGCGGAGGGCGTGGACATCCTCGTCAACCTCACCCCGCCGCTGGCGCACGAGAGCGTGACCCGCGCCCTCCTCGCGACGGGAAAGCACGTCTTCACGGAGAAGCCGCTCACGGCCTCCTTCGCCACGGCGGCCCCGCTGGTGGCCGAGGCCCGCGAGCGCGGCGTGCTGTTCGGCTCCGCTCCCGACACCTTCCTCGGCTCGGCAGGCCAGACAGCGCGCGCCGCGGTGGACGCCGGACTGATCGGCGAGGTGATCGGCGCGAGCGCCTTCGTCACCCACAGCAAGGCCGAGCTCTGGCACCCGGACCCCACCTTCCTCTTCATCCCGGGCGGCGGCCCGGCGCTCGACATGGGCCCGTACTACATCGCCGCGCTGGTCAACCTCCTCGGCCCGGTCTCGACCGTCTACGCCAGCGCCCGGATCGGCAGCACCGTCCGTCCGGTCTCCACCCCGGGCCGGCGGGTGGAGTCCATCGACGTCACCATCCCGACGCACGCCTCGGCGACGCTCGAATTCGCGTCGGGCGCGATCGGAACGGTGCTGGCCAGCTTCGACGTCTGGGACCACAACCTCCCGTTCATCGAGCTGTACGGCTCGAAGGGTACGCTCAGCGTCCCCGACCCCAACAACTACGACGACGCGGTGCGCGTCCGCCTGCACGGAGAGGACGAGTGGCGCGAGCTGCCCGGCGTCATCGAAGGCTTCACGGACGGTCTCCTGGAGGAACTGCTTCCGCTGCGCGGCCCCGGCGTCGCCGACCTCGCCGCCGCGCTGACCGGCGAGCCGCACCGCACCAGCGCCGACTTCGCCATGCACGTGCTGGAGGTGCTCGACGCGATCGCGAACGGCACCGACGGCGTCCACACCCTGACCACCACCTGCGAGCGCCCGGCCCCTGCTACGGAGACCTGGCGCTCGGCATCCCTCGAGGAGACCGCGATCGCATGACCGCCACCACCGCATCGACGACTAGCGCCCCGGCCACGACCCGCGCGTTCGGCGTCGACCTGATCACCTTCTTCGACCCGGGCTTCTGGGGCCTCACCGGACGTGACTCGCTGGAGGCCCTCGCCGCCGCCGAGCCGCGCCGGGTCTGGGACACGATCCTCGACGCCCTTCAGGAGGCCGGCGTCGCCGAGTTCGAGATGACCTTCCCGCCCGCCGACCGCCTGACCGCGATCGCCGCCTACGGTTCGGCGGAGGCCTTCTCCGCCGAGCTGGAGCGCCGCGGCCTCTCGGTGGTCAGCGCCTACTTCGCCGACATCGAGCACGCGGAGGACGTGACCGACCCGGCCACGCGCGCCGCCATCCTCGCCGCCGCCGAGACCGAGGCGGCGTTCCTGGCGGGCATCGGCGCCTCCTTCCTGGTCGCCGGGCTCCCGATGCGCCGCAACAACGCGGAGGGCGACGGGCTGGCGCCGGTCGACCTCGCGACCGCGGCGCCGATCGCCGAGATCGCCAACGAGGTCGGTGCGATCACGAAGCGGCACGGTGTGACCCTCGCCCTGCACACCGAGAGTCACTCGGTGTTCTGGACGCCGCGCGACGTCGACCTGTTCCTGCTGCTGACCGACCCGTTCCTCGTCGCGTTCTGCCCGGACACCGGCCACATCGTGCTCGGCGGGGGAGACCCGGTCCAGCTCGTCTCGCGTCACCGCGAGCGCGTCGTGATCGCGCACTGGAAGGACGCCGCCGGCGCCTTCCGCGAGCACGCGCTCGTGGACGAGGGCATCTGGGAGCGGCACCGCCCGTACTTCCGGGCCGCCGGCCAGGGCATCGTCGACTGGCCCGCCTTCGCGGCGACGCTCGCCGGGATCGGTTACGAGGGCGGCATCCTGTTGGAGCTCGACGCCGCCTCCGACCCGGTCGGGCAGCTCATCGCGGCGCGCACGTTCCTGGAGGACGCCACCGCCGGCATCCTCTGACCCACCCCACCGCCAAGAGTGGACTCATGCACCACACAACAAGGAGAGAATGACGTGAAAGACTCACGCAGCATCAAAGGGCAACGCCGCCGCTCCATCGCACGACGGACGAGTATCGCCGTCGGAGCAGCCGTCGCCGCGGCCGTCGCCCTGACCTCGTGCTCGCTGTCGCCGAGCGCCTCGGGCAGCGGCAGCAACACCCTCACCGTCGCCATCTGGAAGGGCTACGGCGCCGACCTGCCCTGGGTCGCCACCGACTTCAAGAAGGAGACGGGCGCCACCCTCAAGTTCCAGTACATCGACTCCGAGTCGAACGAGCTGCAGCTCGTGAACAAGGCCAACGGCGGCATCGACGTCGCGCTGCCGAACATCCAGTACATCGGCCAGGGCATCGACCAGGGGATCTTCCACGAGCTGGACACCTCCAAGCTGACGAACTACAACGACTTCTACCCGGAGTTCTCCGGCCGCAAGGAGATCCGCAAGGACGGCAAGCTCTACGGCGTGCCGTGGACCTGGGGCAGCACCGGCCTGTTCTTCGACGGCAGCAAGGTGACGCCGACGCCCGACTCGCTCAGCGTGCTGTGGGACCCGAAGTACAAGGGCCAGATCGCGCTCATCGACGACGCGACCGTGCTCGTCCCGATCACCGCCCTCTACCTCGGTGAGGACCCGCAGAACCCCGACATGGCGAAGGTCACGCCGGCGCTGCAGAAGCTGAAGGACAACGCCAAGCTGCTGTACTCGTCCACCGACGACCTCGCCAAGGGCATCGCCAGCGGCGCCATCGTCGCCGGGATCGCGAACTCCGACGGCATCGGCGGGCTGATCGACGCCAAGGCGCCGGGCACCACGAACTTCAAGTACGAGATCACCAAGGAGGGCGCGGTCGGCTGGATCGACAACTGGGCGATCGCGGCCAAGACGCAGCACCTCGACCTCGCCTACAAGTGGCTCAACTACATGACCGGCAAGGACTTCCTCACCAAGTGGGCGAACACTCCCGCCGACTCCTCGCCGGCCCCTGCCAACAAGTCGGTCGTCGCCTCGCTCGAACCGGCAACGCTGGACCGCCTCCAGGCGAACCCCGACAAGATCTCGAGTCTCGCGCTGCAGCTCCCGCAGCCCGCGGACCGGCTCCAGTCGTGGGTCGACGCCTGGACGCAGGTGAAAGCCGGCTCCTGATGACCACCGCCCCTCTCTCCCTGGCCCGCCGTCCCCGGCGGCGGGCCAGGGGGGCCCTGGGCACGGGCTTCCTGCTCACCCCCGGCGGCCTCCTGCTCGTCCTGTTCGCCCTGCTCCCGCTGGTCGCGCTGCTGATCATCGGGTTCACGAACGGCTCCGGCGGCTTCACCGTCGAGAACTTCACGGAGATGTTCTCGAGCGCGGTGTACATGTCGCTGCTGGGCCGGACGCTGCTGATCGCGTTCTGCGTGACCGTGGTCAGCATCGCGCTGGCCTGGCCCGCGGCCTGGGCGCTGGCCCGCTACACGAGCCCGAAGGCGAAGCCGCTGATCCTCGGGTTCGTCATCATCCCGTACATCACGTCGCAGCTGCTGCTGATCTATGGGTTCGTCAGCCTCATCCAGGCGGGCGGCCCGGTGATGTCGTTCCTGTCCTCGATCGGTCTCGCCGACCCGCAGGCGTCGATCATGTACACCCCGGCGGCGAACATCCTGATGCTGGTCCAGGAGTCCATCCCGACCGCCATCCTGGTGATGTACTCGGCCTCGGAGCAGATCAGCGGCTCGGTGCTGGAGGCCTCCCGTACTCTCGGCGCGTCGAAGGGCTTCGTGTTCACCCGGGTGATCTGGCCGCTCAGCTCGGCGATGATCGGCGTGAACTTCGCGCTCACCTTCGTGCAGACCGTCGGCGCGTTCGCCGAGCCCGCCATCCTGGGCGGCCCGAACGGGCAGATGCTCGGCAACACCATCTCCGCGCAGCTCTCGGCGGGAGTCCACCAGCAGTTCGCGGTGGCCATGTCGCTGGTGCTGCTGGTGACGTCGCTGGCGATCGTCGGAGGCGTGACCGGGCTGCTGTCGTGGTCGCGCAACGCGCTCTCCGGGGTCGCGAAGGCAGGCAAGCCGCGCGTGGAGAGCGTCGCTGCGCAGACCCTCATCGCTGAGGATGCGCTGACCACGGAAGGAGTCCTCCGATGAAGACCGCCGTCCTGCCCCGGCTGATGAAGGTCTGGCTGTACGTGGTGCTGGTCGTCCTGGCGCTGCCACTGTTGGCCATGACCGCGCTCAGTCTCAACCAGTCCCGGTACGGCACGTTCCCGTTCCACTTCACGTTCGACTGGTACGCGAACCTCTCGCACGACCAGGCCCTGGTGGACGCGCTGCTCACCAGTCTCAACCTGGCGACGCAGGCGACCATCTTCGCCGTGATCGTCGGCACGCTGCTCTCCCTCGGGATGGCGCGCAGCCGCATCTACATCACGGCGCCGATCAACAGCCTCCTGCTCGCCCTGCTCACGGTCCCGGCGCTGATCCTCGCCGCCGGGTTCGTCGTGGTGTTCGGCTGGCTGGGCCTCGGCTCGAGCACGCTCGGGTTGATCCTCGCCTCGATCGTCACCTCGCTGCCGTTCGTCGTGCTGATCGTCTCGGGCCGGTTGCGCGACCTGAACCCGAACTACGCGGAGGCCGCGCACTCGCTGGGCGCCGGCCCGCTGCGGACGTTCCTGACCATCACCATTCCGCTGATCGGGCCGTCCATCATCGCGGGAGGCCTGCTTGCGTTCGTGATCACGTTCAACAACTTCGCGATCCAGCTCTTCCTCGCCCCGATCGGGGTCTCGACGCTGCCGGTGCAGATCTACTCGATGGTCCGCCTCGGTGTGACGCCCGACGTGGACGCGCTGGCGACGATCATCATCCTCTCCACGGTGCTGCTGGTGGTCATCCTCAACTGGCTGTCCGGCAACGCCGCCAAGCTCTTCACGACCTCTACGAACAAAGGAAACTGATGGCCGAGCTCACTGTGACGGGTGTGTCGAAGACGTTCAACGGCACCCGCGTCCTCGAACCGCTGGACCTCACCGTCGGCGATGGCGCCTTCTGCTGCATGCTGGGCTCCTCCGGGTCCGGCAAGTCCACCCTGCTGCGCATCGTCGCCGGCCTGGAGGACCCCGACGGCGGCTCCATCCGGGTCGGGTCGCGCGATGTGACGCGGCTCTCGGTGGAGAGGCGGAACATCGGGTTCGTCTTCCAGAACTACGCGCTGTTCCCGCATCTGTCGGTGCTGGCCAACGTGATGTACGGGCTCCGCGCCCGCCGCACTCCGCGGTCCGCCGCCAAGAAGAAGGCGGAGGACATGCTGGGCCTGGTCGGCCTCGGCGACTTCGGCGGACGCTCCCCGGCCCAGCTCTCCGGCGGCCAGCAGCAGCGCGTCGCCCTGGCGCGTGCCCTGGTGACCTCCCCTGACCTGCTGCTGCTGGACGAGCCGCTGTCCGCGCTGGACAAGAAGATCCGCGGCGAGATGCAGCGCGAGCTCAAGCGCATCCACCGGGAGACCGGGCTGACGACGATAATGGTCACCCACGACCAGGAGGAGGCGATGGACCTCGGCGACCAGGTGATGATGCTCGACCGCGGCGTGGTCCAGCAGAACGACACCCCCGAGTCGCTGTACCGGACGCCGGGCAACCGGTTCGTGGCGCAGTTCCTCGGCGGGCAGTCGCTCGGCACCGGCGTCGTCCACGGTTCCGGCCGTGCCGCGAGGGTGGCGATCGGCGGACTGTCGCTGACGACGTCGCAGGACGACCTCCGCGAGGGCGACCGCGTCGACGTGCTGGTCATGGCCGAGCGCGTGCGCATCCTCGCTGAGGACGCGGCATCCACGCCGGGGTCGGCTTCCGGCGTGCTGCGCGCGGTCGACTTCTTCGGGCCGTTCGCGCGGGCCGAGATCGTCGCGGGCGACCTCCGTATCCCCGTCACGATGCTGTCCCAGGCGGCCGAGGCGTTGACCCCCGGTCAGCAGGTCGGCTTCACCATCGCCCCCGAAGGCCTCCACGCCTTCGCGTGATTACTCACGTCTCGTCGGCTGGACGGTGCAGGCGGTGCTGGGGGAGCGACGCTCAGCCGCGGTACACGCTGCGGCCGTCGATGAACGTCTCGGCCACACGGGTGGCGTCGAAGGAGCGCCCGTCCGAGATGTCGCTGTCCAGGAGGACGAGGTCGGCGGCGAGGCCGGGCGCCAGCCGTCCGGTGGTCGCCTCCAGCCGGCCGATCCACGCGGCCGTCCCGGTGTACGCGTCGAGCACGGTGGCGGCCGGCAGCGCCTCCGTCGCCAGCAGCGGCTCGGTGAGCGCGTGCCCTGTCGCGTGCGGATCGGTGGAGGGCGCGAGCCGCGTGGTGCCGGTGTGCATCGCCCACAGCGGGTTCGGGTCGGACACCGGCCAGTCGCTGCCGCCGACGATGCGGGCGCCGTGCCGCCGCAGCGACCCGAACGGGAAGTGCCTGCCCGCCCGGTCGTCGCCCATCATCGGCAGCTTGCGCTCCACGATCTCGGTGTCCGTGCGCGCCCACAGCAGCTGCGCGTTCACGGTGACGTCGAGCTCGCCGAACCGGTCGAAGTCGGCGCTGTCGACCACGTCGAGGTGGGCGAGCTGGTGGCGGCCTCCCGCCGGCCCGTTGACGGACCGGGCGTGTGCCACGGCGTCGAGGCACTCGCGCACGGCGCGGTCGCCCACGGCGTGCAGGTGCACGTCGAAGCCGCGGGCGTCCAGCTCGGCGACGATCGTCGCGAGCTGCTCGGCCGGGATGAACGAGTCGCCGCGCACGCCCGCCTCGTCGCTGTAGTCGTCGAGGAGGGCGGCGGTGCGGTTCTCGATCATGCCGTCCTGCATGATCTTGACGGTGCCGGCTTCGATCCGCCCGGCTTGCGCGACGAGCTCGCGCCGCGCCTCCAGGTCGGTGAGCTGCTCCAGGCCGCGGTCGCGGTCCCACCACTGGCAGAGCACCACCCGGGCGGTGAGCGCGCCCTGCCGCGCCAGATTCAGGTAGGCGTCGAGCGAGTCCGGTCCGAGCTCGCTCTTGCCCACCGCGGCGTCGTGCCAGGTGGTCACGCCGACCGAGTGGAGGCGGCGTTGGGCGGCGAGGATGGCCTCCTCCACGGCGCCGGGGCCGGGCTCGGGGAGGATCGGGTCCAGCGCCTGCATCGCGGTGTCGAGCAAGACGCCGGTGAGCGCGCCGCGGTCGTCGCGCACGAAGCGCCCGCCCAGCGGGTCCGCGGCGTCGGGGGCGATCCCGGCGGCCTCCAGCGCCCGGGAGTTGACCCAGACGCCGTGGCCGTCGTGGCTGGTGAGGATGACCGGGCGGTCGGCCACCACCCCGTCGAGCAGTTCGTGGGTGGGGAGGCCGCCGCGGAAGACGTCGCCGTACCAGCCGACGCCGACGATGACGTCGAGCTCGGGATGCGCGGCCGCGTACCCGGCGATGATCCGCAGGTACTCGTCGGCGTCGTGCACGGGCATCAGGTCGATGCCGAGCAGCGAGGCACCGGCCATCGGCGGGTGCACGTGCGTGTCGTGGAAGCCGGGGAGGAGGGAGGCGCCGGCGGCATCGCGGACGACCGTGCCGGGATCCCGCAGCGTTGCGAGCTCGTCGTCCGCGCCGATGGCGGCGATGAGCCCGTCGCGCACGAGCACGCCGCCGTCCTGCCAGACGCCGTCGCCGCGGTACAGGCGGGCGTTCGTGAAGTGCAGACTCTTCATCGGCGTCCCTTTCGCGCTCAACGACCAGTCTCGGCGGCGGCGCTGGATCACGCAAATAGTTTCGACTGGATCAGTTCATCATCCACGCAGATGCGCGTCCGAAACCGTCAGGTCACGCGCGCAACGGCTCCGGGTTGAGCGCCTCTGCGACCACCTGCGCCGCGATGTCGCTCACCGCGCGCGCCCGGGCGGTCGCCCGCACCGAGCGCATCGCCGCCAGCACGACGGGGAGGGCGGGGACGCTGTCCGCGATCGGCAGCGCGGCCACCCGCTCGCCGTCGTAGCTGAAGTCGTGCCGTGGGCGCTGGTTGAGGATCGAGAAGCCGTGACCGTGCGCGACGAATGCGCGCACGGTCTCGTAGTTGAGCGACCGGTGGCGGATCTCCGGCTGCAGCCCCGCGCCGGCGAGGATGCCGAGGAAGTACTCCCGGCTGTGCGGCAGGTCGAGCAGGATCATCGGCTCGCGCGAGAGCTCGCGCAGGAAGACCTGTGGCGATGCCGCGAGCGGATGGTCGGCGGGCAGGATCACGTGCGGGGGAGCGTCGGAAAGCACCGCCGTGCGGATGTCGTTGCCGAAGCCGAAGTCGTAGCCGATCAGCAGCTCCACCCGGCCGCTGCGCAGGGCGGCCCGTGCGCCGTCGGTGTCCAGCTCGTCCACCTCGATGTCGAGGTACGGGTGCTCGGCCCGCACCCGGCTGACGATCGCCGGCAGGATGAACGGCGCGAGCGTGACGAAGCAGCCGATCCGGATGGTGCCGCGCACCTGGTTGTCGATGCCGCGCGCGGTGTCGAGCGCCTCCTCCAGGTTGAGCAGGAGCGCCCGGGCGTCGCCGAGGAACTGCTGCCCGGCCGGCGTGAGCGTCAGCCCGCGCGAGCGCTGCCGGATGAAGAGCTGCGCGCCGACCTGCTGCTCGAGCTGCGCGATGGCTGACGAGACGGCGGACTGGGCGACGAACAGCTCTTCGGCGGCGCGGGTCATCGAGAGGTGCGTTGCGGCCTCGATGAAGTAGCGGAGCTGTGCCAGGGTGACATCCGGCTTCTTGCTCATGGGAGGCCTCCATTACGACCAGGTTTCGGCGCTGTTACCTGCGGCGTGGTATCTCCCCAAGTGATGCAGTGCTTCAGGCAACCTTAGTTGATTGATGCGCCAGGAAGGCAGAGGCTTCTATGCCAAGCCCCCAGGCCACGACGAGGAGCACACCCATGACCACAGAGGTCCGCAGCGACGCCCTCGGCGTCGAGACCCGCACCATCGACTACATCCCCGAGGACGAGCGGCACGGCAAGGCCCGCAACCTGTTCACGATCTGGTTCGGCGGCAACATCATGATGCTGTCGATCGCGACGGGCCTGCTCGCGACCGCGGTGTACGGCCTCCCGATCTGGGCGGCGATCGTGGCGCTCGTCGTCGGCAACCTGATCGGCGGCGTCGTGATGGCGCTGCACGCGGCGCAGGGGCCGCAGATGGGCGTGCCGCAGATGCTGCAGACCCGCGCGCAGTTCGGGTCGTACGGCAGCCTCCTGGTGGTCGTCATCGTGGTCGGGATGTACGTCGCGTTCTTCGCGTCGAATGTGATCCTGGGCGGCCAGGCGCTCGACTCGCTCACCCATCTCGGCGCTTTCTGGTCGACCGTGATCGTCGGCCTGATCAGCGTCTTCGGCGCCGTGTTCGGCTACCGGCTGCTGCACGTGTTCGGGACGGTGATGAGCATCGTCGCCGGCCTCACCATCACCATCGTCTTCGTCTACATCTTTGCCGCGGGCACCCTCCCCGCGAGCGCCATCGACTACGGCTCGGTCACGGCCGCCGGCATCATGGGCACCATCTCGGTCGCCGCGCTCTGGCAGATCGCGTACGCGCCCTACGTGTCCGACTACACGCGCTACATGCCGAAGGACACCGGCGTGCGCGCCGCGTTCTGGGCGACGTTCGCCGGCTGCGTGGCGGGCTCGGTCATCCCGATGGTGCTCGGCTCCATCGTCGGCGCGGCCTTCCCGAAGGACGACGTCGCGACCGGGCTCAGCGCGCTCATCCCCGGGATCGCCGGGTTGGCGATGCTCGTGTTCGGCGTGGGGATCAGCGTCAGCAACGGGATGAACCTGTACTGCGGCAGCCTCGCGATCATCACGATCGGGCAGACGCTGTTCCCGAAGTGGATCCCGCGGGCCGTCACCCGCGGCGCGATCGCGGTCATCCTCTTCCTCGTCGCGCTGGTGCTCGGCTTCGCCTTCTCGGCCAACTTCCTGGTCAACCTGTCGAACCTGATGATCCTGCTGCTGTGCGTGCTCATCCCGTGGACGGCCGTCAACCTGGTCGACTACTACGTCGTGAAGCACGGCAAGTACGACATCCCCTCGCTGTTCCGGCAGGACGGCGGCGTCTACGGCCGGATCAACCGCAACGCGGTGGTCTGCTACGTGCTGGGCGTCCTCATCCAGCTGCCGTTCATCAACACCGCCTTCTACACCGGCCCGATCGCGACCGCGCTCGGCGGCGTCGACATCTCGTGGATCGTCGGCCTGGCCGTGATCTGCCCGCTGTACTACGCGCTCATGAAGTGGGCGCCGTCGAAGACTGTGGCGCCGGCCGCGGCCTCCACCTCCCTCCCCACCCCCGTCGCAGGAGCAGAATGACCCCCGATCCAGCAGCACAGGCCGCCGCCGAGTACGACTACGTCGTGGTCGGCGGCGGCACTGCGGGCGGCATCGTCGCCGCTCGCCTCTCCGAGAACCCGGACGTGACGGTCGCCCTCCTGGAGTGGGGGCCGAGCGACCGCGACGAGGGCCGCGCCCGCGAGCTCCGGCGCTGGGAGGAGATGATCGGGAGCGAGTACGACCTCGACTACCGCAGCGCGCCGCAGGAGCGCGGAAACTCGTCCATCCGGCAGACCAGGATGCGCATCCTCGGCGGCTGCTCGACCGCGAACACCATGATCGCGTGGCGCCCACTCGCGTCCGATCTCTCCGAGTGGGTGGAGGCCGGGGCGGCCGGGTGGGACGCGGCGAGCTTCCAGCGGTACTTCGACCGGCTCGCCATCCCGGTGCACCCGGTCGGCGCGGAGGACAGGAACCCGTTCGTCGCGGACGTGGTCGCCTCCGCCGTCTCGGCCCTCGGCCTCCCGCTGCAGGAGCGCTGGAACGACGGCCGCACCGACACCCTGGCGCGCGGCGCCGGCTTCTTCGAGGTGGGCTACGACCCGGCGACGAACGTGCGGGGGTCGAGCTCCATCCACTACCTCCACGACGTGATGGACGACCGTGAGTCGCTGGACGTGATCACGCGCGCGCGGGCATCGCGGATCGTGCTGGACGGCGGTCGCGCCGTCGCGGTGCACTACCGCGACGCGTCCGGCACGCTGCGCGAAGTCAGGGCACGGCGCGAGATCGTGCTCGCCTGCGGTGCGATCGACACCCCGCGGCTCCTGCTGCTGTCCGGGATCGGCCCGGCGCCGGTGCTCGCGGCGGCGGGTGTTCCGCTGGTGCACGAGCTGCCGGGCGTGGGGGAGAACCTCCAGGACCACGTCGAGGGGCTGGTCGTGTGGGAGGCCGTGTCGGCGCCCCCCGCGGTCTCGGCCTCCGGCTGGGACGCGGGCGCTATGGTCGGCGTGGACGGCGACCCCACTCGTGCGGACGTGCTGATGCACTTCCCGGTGGAGCCGGTGGTCGACCATCCGCGCGCCCGCGGCGTCGTCTTCCCGGCCGCCATCGTCGCCATCGCGCCCAACGTCGCGAAGCCGCACAGCCGCGGCCGCGTCACCATCGCCTCCGCCGACCCGGACGAGCCGCCGGTGATCGACTACCGCTACTTCACGGACGCTTCCGGCCACGACGAGCGGATGCTGGTGGCCGGAGTGCGCCTGGCGCGCCGGATCGCGGAGGCCGAGCCGATGCGCGGCCACCTGCTGCGGGAGGTCTTCCCCGGCCCCGACGTCCAGACCGACGAGGAGCTGTCGCCCGTGCAGCGCGACATCCACCAGACCGTCTATCACGTGAGCGGCACCTGCCGGATGGGCGCCGCCGACGATCAGCTCGCGGTCGTCGACCCGGCGCTGCGCGTCCGCGGCATCGACGGCCTCCGCATCGTGGACGCGTCGGTGTTCCCGACGCTGACGTCGGTGAACCCGGTCATCACGGTGATGATGGTCGCCGAGCGGGCGGCCGACCTCCTCGCCGCCCCCGTCCCTGCCTGACCGCGCCCAACCCCTCGCCAGCCGCTACCGGAGGCCCCCTCCCGCCCCTCGTCGCCAACGGAGGAGTACGCGTCCCACCCGCCCGCAGACTCCTCCGTTACCTGCTCCCACGCGTCCCGCCGCACCCGATCTCCTCCGTTACTCACGCGCGTCGCTAACGGAGGACATCCACTCGCTGCGGCCCCGGAATAACAGTCAACGGAGGAGATCCCGGCTGGTTGGGCCGGGGTCTCCTCCGTTGGGTGCGTGGGGCGCGCCTCAGTCGCGGACCGGCTCCAGGAGGACCTCGGGGCCGGGGGCGACGCGGCGGTCGCGGGCGCGCTGCCAGAAGTAGCCGGCCAGGGCCAGGACGCTGATGACGATCAGCGTGCCGAGCGTGAAGCCTTCGAAGGTGGGACGGTCGACGCCCCAGGTGTCGACGAAGTCGTACTTCAGGCCGAGCAGCCCCTCGAGCGTGCCGGGGAAGACCGCGACCCAGGAGCCGAGCAGCACCCACGCGTAGATGATCACGACGGCGGTCCACAGCCCGGCGCGGCCTCCTGGGACCCGGAAGGGACGCTCCACGTCCGGGTACTTCCGGCGCAGCCGCACGATGGACGGGAAGATCAGCAGGTACGACAGCAGCAGCGTCGAGATCGCGACCGTCAGAACCACCGTGAACACCGCTGCCGTGCTGCCCTTGAGCAGCATCGTGGCCGAGATGCAGAACACCGTGGCCACGATGCCGGAGAGCAGGTTCATCCGCACCGGAGTGCCGAAGCGCTTCGAGAAGACGCCGAAGTAGCGGAAGAACGCACCGTCGGCGCCGGCGGCGGCCTGCACGCGGTCGGAGGCGATCATCCACGCGCTCGCCTGGGTGAGCACCACGAACACGAACAGCAGCGCGGCGATGAACATCACCGGGCCGGTCGCGATGCCGTAGACCGAGAAGACCTCCTTGAACGCGTCGAGCAGGCCGCTGGCGCCCTGCACCTTGTTCGCGGGGAGCACCGCCAGGATGGCGAAGATCGGCACGAGGTAGCAGAGGATCGAGATGATGCCGGAGGAGGTGATCGCGCGCGGGACGTCGCGCTGCGGGTTCCGCATCTCCTCGGCGGCGCCGTTCGGGGCCTCGAAGCCGACGACGGCGAACAGGATGACCGGTGTCACGGCGAGGAACCCGCCGAGCGTCGGCGAGAACGCGCCCGCCGCATACCCGTGCACGCCGTTCTTGGCCGCGTAGACGGCCACGGTGACGACGAACACCACCAGCAGCAGGATCTTGACGATCGCTCCGGCCGCGACGATGTGCTTGCCGTACTGGAGGCCGATGATCGCCGTGCCGATGGCCAGCCAGATGAACACCAGCTTGAAGACGATGTCCCCTGCGCTGCCCTCCGGGAGCGGGGCGATGTAGGCGCCCCAGGTCGCGGCGGAGATGAACACCAGCGAGCCGCCCATCCAGAGCGGGTTGGTGATCCAGTAGAACAGCGTCGCGATCGCCGCGGTCAGCTTGCCGAACGCGAGCCGCACCCAGACGAACGGGCCGCCCTCGTCGTGGAACGTGCTGCCCAGCTCGGAGATGACGAGCGCGTAGGGGAACAGGAAGGTGAGGCCGATCACGGCCGTCCATGTGAACGCCTCGGCGCCGCCTCCCGCCGCGATCTGCGCGACCGTGTCGATGGAGATGACCGCGCTGATCGACAGGAAGACGATGTCGAGCCGGCCGAGGGTCTTGCGGAAATGCTGGGTTCGGATGTTCGAGGTCTGGAGCTTCGTATCGGTCATCGGGGGACTCCTTCGTCCTTGCATTCTCTTCGGGTGGGGCTTGCGGGGGAAATCCGGGCGGGGGAGGCCCGGGCGGTGCGGGCTACCCGGCCGCGCTGAACGCGCGGTCCAGGCGGAGGATCTTCTCGGCTCGGCCGAGCCGCGGGAGGTCGCTGCCGTCGCGGACGACGCGGCCGGCCTCCTCGAACTCGTCGAGGAAGCCGACCGCCCAGGAGACGTCCTCGGCGGAGGGCGCCATCACCTCGTTGACGATGCCGACCTGCGTCTCGCGCAGGCAGAGCCGCCCGGTGAGGCCGAGCGCGGCGGCCGACCGCGACTGCTCGGTGACGATCGGCGCGCCGTCGAGAACCGACGGGCCGTCGATCGGGCCGGGGAGGCCGCCGACGCGGCTCGCGACGACGAGCCGCGAGCGCGGGTAGGCCAGGGCGGCCTCCGAGTTGGCGACGCCGGTGTCGCGGCGGTAGTCGCCGCTGCCGAACGCCAGCCGGAAGACGCCTGCCGAGCGGGCGATCAGGGCGGCGTTCTCGATGCCGAGCGCGGACTCGATCAGGGCGACCACCCGTGTGGCGCCGCCCAGCCGCTCGGCGGTCTCGGTGACGTGGGCCGCCTCCTCGGTCTTGGCGAGCACGACGCCGAGCAGCCCGGGGAGGCCGCGCAGCCGCTCCACGTCCCCGGCCCAGAAGGCCGAGGTGCGGTCGTTGACACGCACCCAGGCCGGGCCGCCGGACTCCAGGAACCGTACGACGCGCTCCCGCTCGACCTCCTTGCGGGAGGCGTCGATCGCGTCCTCCAGGTCGATGACGACGGCGTCGGCGGCCGACCCAGCGACGGCCACCGCGTCGAGGCGTGTTGCCGCCAGGAGCAGCCAGGAGCGGGCGACCTCGGGAGGCACCCGGGTGGTCGTGGTCGTGCGCGGCGTGGCGTCGAGCTGCATGGTCATGGCCGGCCTCCTACGCGTGCTGGAACCACGTGGTCTTGAGGCCCACGTAGTTGTCGATGGCGTGCCGGGAGAGGTCGCGGCCGAAGCCGGACTGCCGGAACCCGCCGAACGGGGTCGTGGAGCCGAGCGCGTCCACCGTGTTCACCGAGACGGTTCCGGCGACCAGCCGCTCGGACACCCGGTGGGCGCGGGAGAGGCTGGAGGTCCACAGCGACGCGGCCAGGCCGTAGTCGGTGGCGTTCGCCGCCCGCACGGCGTCGTCCTCGTGGTCGAACGCCTGGACGACGACCAGCGGGCCGAAGACCTCCTCGCGGTGCAGCGGGTGCGAGAGCGGGAGGCCGGCGACGATCGCCGGCTCGATGAAGGCGCGCGAGCCCTGCCGCTGGAGGCGCTCGCCGCCGATCAGCTCGCCGTCGCGCGCCGCCGCCTCGATCGCGGCGGCGACGCTGTCGGCGTGCGACTCGGAGACGAGCGCTCCGTTGCCGCTGGCCGGGTCGAGGGGGTCGCCGGAGCGGTACGCCTCCGCGGCCGCCGTGATCAGCCCGACGAACTCGTCGTACACGGGACGCTCGACGAAGATGCGCGAGTTGGCGGAGCAGACCTCGCCTTGGTTGTAGAACGCGCCGAACGCGGCCTTCTCGGCGGCCAGCGCCAGGTCCTCCACGTCGGCGAAGATCAGGTTGGAGCTCTTGCCGCCGGCCTCCAGGCTCAGTCGCTTCAGGTTGGACTCGCCCGCGTAGGTCAGCAGCTTCTTCGCGACCGCGGTGGAGCCGGTGAACGTGAGAGCGTCGACGTCCGGGTGGAGGCCGAGCGCGCGGCCGATGACCGAGCCGGGGCCGGGGACGACGTTGAGCACGCCCGCCGGGATGCCCGCCTGCAGCGCCAGCTCGCCGAGGCGGAGGGCGGTGAGGCTCGTCGTCTCCGCGGGCTTCAGCACGACGCTGTTGCCGGCGACCAGTGCAGGCGCGAGCTTCCAGGCGGCGATGTCGAGCGGGTAGTTCCACGGCACGATCGCGGCGACGACGCCGAGCGCGACCCGGCTGACGATCGCGGTCGATCCCGGGGGAGTGGAGGGCACTTCGTCGGTGAGCTTGTCGGCGAGCTCGCCGTACCAGCGGAAGGTCGCCGCGGTGCCGGGGACGTCGACGGCGCTGGTCTGCGAGAGCGGCTTGCCCATGTCGAGGGATTCGAGGAGGGCGAGCTCGGCCGCGTTGTGCTCGATGAGGTCGGCGAGCCGGCGGAGGACGGCGCCGCGGTCGGCGGCGTCGCGGCGGCTCCAGACGCCCGACTCGAAGGCGGCGCGGGCCGCGGCGACGGCGCGGTCGACGTCGGCGGCGCCGCCTCTGGCGACCTCCGCCAGCTCTTCGCCGGTCGCCGGGTTGATCGTGACGAACGTCTCGCCCGAGCTCGCGCCGACCCTGTCGCCGTTGATAAGTGCCCTGCCGTCGATGCGGACGGTTGTGTCGATCGTCATGCCGGAAGAGTACGCAGGTCGAGTGCATCGAAACGAGCGTTGAAAAGCGTTCCAATGGATCGATTGAAGTGATGGAGTGGGCTCCCGCCACGCAACACCTGATTACGAAATGAGAAGCTCACGTGCGCGAATTGCGCGCGAAGCATCACTTCCGTTGATCCAATACGGCGATTCTCATTGTTTTACAGATTCGCCGGGACCTGCTGACAATGGCCAGGCACCCCCGGGACAGCACAGCCCATCAGCGAAGGAGATCAGCATGTCGAGCCAGGAAATCGAGGTCCTCGTCGTCGGCGCGGGACAGGCCGGTGTGGCGATGAGCGCCCACCTGACCGAGCGCGGCATCCCGCATCTCGTGCTGGAGCGCGGCCGCATCGCCGAGCGCTGGCGCTCGGGACGCTGGGACTCGCTCGTCGCCAACGGCCCCGCCTGGCACGACCGCTTCCCCGGCCTGGAGTTCGACGACGTCGACCAGGACGGCTTCGCCCCCAAGGAGCGCGTCGCCGACTACTTCGTCGCCTACGCGGCCATGACGGAGGCCCCCATCCGCAGCGGGGTGGAGGTGCTGTCGGTCCGCCGCACTGTCGGCGCGCCGGGGTTCCAGGTGGAGACCACCGACGGCAGCTACACCGCCCGTCACGTCGTGGCCGCGACCGGCCCGTTCCAGAAGCCCGTCATCCCCACCGTCATCCCGGCGGCCGCGGGCATCGAGCAGCTCCACTCCAGCGACTACCGCAACCCCGGCCGGCTCCCGGCCGGAGGCGTGCTCGTCGTCGGCGCCGGCTCCTCCGGCGTGCAGATCGCCGACGAGCTGCGCCGCGCAGGACGCCAGGTGCACCTGTCGGTCGGTCCGCACGACCGGCCGCCGCGCCGGTACCGCGGCCGCGACAACGTGTGGTGGCTGGGCGTCCTCGGCAAGTGGGAGGCCTCCGCCCCCGCCGCCGGCGCCGAGCACGTGACCATCGCGGTCAGCGGCGCCCGCGGCGGCCGCACCGTGGACTTCCGCGAACTGGCCGAGAGCGGCATCACGCTCGTCGGCCGCACGCAGGACTACGCGGACGGCGTCATCCGGTTCGGCGGCGACCTGGCCGCGAACATCCACGCCGGCGACGCCAACTACCTCTCAGTGCTCGACGAGGCGGACGCCTACATCGAGCGCAACGGCCTCGACCTCCCCGAGGAGCCGGAGGCCCGCATCCTCGGCCCCGACCCCGCGTGCGTCACCGATCCGGTCACGGAGCTCGACCTCGCGGCGGCCGGGATCACCTCCATCGTCTGGGCGACCGGCTTCGGCGTCGACTACGGCTGGCTGCAGGTGAACGCGCTGGATGCGGCGGGCAAGCCCGTGCACCAGCGCGGCGTCTCCGCCGAGCGCGGCGTGTACTTCCTCGGCCTGCCGTGGCAGTCGCGCCGCGGCTCCAGCTTCATCTGGGGCGTCTGGCACGACGCCGGCTACATCGCCGACCAGATCCAGATCCAGCGCACCTACCTGTCGTACGAGAACGCCGCGGTCGCGGCGGAAGGAGCAGCCGTCTGATGCCGACGCACACCCGCATCCGCCCGTTCAACACCAAGGACACCTATCCCGAGCAGAACCTCGACAACGACCTCTGCCAGGCCGTCGTCGCGGGCGGCGTCGTCTACCTGCGCGGCCAGATCGGCCAGGACCTGGAGACCCGCGAGTCGGTCGGCGTCGGCGACGTGGAGGCGCAGGCCGAGAAGGCGATGGCGAACATCGCGATGCTGCTGGAGGAGGCCGGCTCGAGCCTCGACGACATCGTGAAGGTCGTCATCTACCTCATCGACCCGCGCTACCGGGAGGTCGTCTACCGGGTCGTCGGGCGCTGGCTGAAGGGCGTGTTCCCGGTCTCAACCGGCATCGTCGTCTCGGCGCTGGCGCGGCCGGAGTGGCTGGTGGAGATCGACGCCACGGCCGTGATCAGCGGGGAGGTCTCCCGGTGACGTTCTCGATCCTCGCCGTCGACGGCACTGGGGCGATCGGCTCGGCCATCTGCTCCTCCTCGCCCGCCGTCGCCGCCCGCTGCGTGAACCTCGCCGACGGCGTCGGCGGCGCGCACTCCCAGAACATCACCGACCCCCGGCTGGGCCCGCGCCTCATCGACGGCCTGCGCGACGGCCGGCCGGTGGAGGAGGTCCTCGCGTGGGTCGTGGACTCCACGCCCGACATCGACTACCGGCAGCTCCTCGTGATCGACCGGAACGGCCGCTCGGCCATCCACTCCGGCTCGCAGGTGCTCGGCCACCACGGCCAGGCGCAGTCGGCGCACGCGGTCGCGGCGGGCAACATGCTCGCGCGCGACGACGTGCCGCAGCTCATGGTGGACGCGTTCGAGGCGGCCACGGGCGAGCTGGAGGTGCGGCTGCTGGCCGCGCTCCAGGCGGCGATCGCGGCGGGCGGCGAGGAGGGGCCGGTGCACTCGGCCGGCGTCGCGGTCGTGCGCGACGCCGGCTGGCGGGTCACGGACCTCCGCGTCGACTGGGCGGAGAACCCGGTCGAGCTGCTGGGGGAGATCCTGGTGGAGACGTGGCTGCCGCAGCGGGACGCGTACGTGACGCGCGGGCTGATGCCGGCGGGGGCGCCGAGCTACGGGGTGCCCGGGGATGAGTGACACTGCGATGAGTCACGTTGCGACCGCGACCGCGTTGAAGGACCGGATCCGCGCGCTCGTTGACGTGGACCTCCCGTCGCTCGTTGCGTTGTCGGAGGCGCTGCACGCCGATCCCGAGACCGCCTGGAACGAGCACCGCTCCAGCGCCCGCCTGCAGGAGGCGCTCGCCTCCCGCGGCTTCGCAGTGACGCCCGCGTACCTCGGCCTGGACACCGCCTTCCTCGCCACGGCCGGCGCCGGCCCGGTCCGGATCGGCGTCTGCGCCGAGTATGACGCGCTCCCCGGCCTCGGCCACGCCTGCGGCCACAATCTCATCGCCGCGATCGCCGTGGGTGTCGCCTCCGCCCTCGCTCCGCTCGCCGACGAGCTCGGCATCACCGTCGAGGTCTACGGCACCCCGGCAGAGGAGGGCGGCGGCGGCAAGATCGAGCTGCTCGACCGCGGCGCGTTCTTCGGCCTCGACCTCGCATTGATGGCGCACCCGGGCCCGGTGGACGTCGCCGAGGCGCGTCCGTTCGCCGTCGCGCACTCGCACGTCCGCTACGACGGCAAGGCCGCGCACGCGGGCGCCTACCCGGAGGAGGGCGTCAACGCCAACGACGCCTTCGTGGTCGCGCAGGTCGCCATCGGCCTGCTGCGCCAGCAGCTCCCGCACTCGACGCGCGTGCACGGCATCCAGACGGTCGGGGGTCAGGCCCCCAACGCCATCCCGGACCGCACCGAGGGCCGCTGGTACGTCCGCGCCGAGACGCTGGAGGAGCTGGAGCGCATCGAGGAGAAGGTGAACCGCTGCTTCGAGGCGGGCGCGCTCGCCTCCGGCACGGCCCTCACGATCACGCCGGAGAGCAAGCCGTACTCCGAGTTCCGCAACGACGAGCGCGCGCTCGCGCTGTACCGGGCGAACGCGGAGGCGCTCGGCCGGGTGTTCGACGGCTCGTCCGCCGCGGGCCGGATGAACCGCGCCTCCACCGACATGGGCAACGTGTCGCAGGTCGTCCCCGCCATCCACCCGTACGTCGGCGTCGGCAGCCTCCCGGCCACCAACCACCAGCCCGAGTTCGCCGCCGCGTGCGTCGGCCCGCTGGCCGAGAAGGCGCTGCGGGACGCCGCCGTCGCGCTCGCGCAGACCGTCGTGGAGTTCGTCTCGTGACCACCCGCACCGAGCACGACTCGCTCGGCCCCGTCGAGGTCCCGGCCGACGCCTACTGGGGCGCGCACACGCGGCGCGCCGTGGAGAACTTCCCGATCTCCGGGCGGGGGATCGGGACGTATCCCGAGCTCGTGACCGCGCTGGCGCTGGTCAAGCAGGCGGCCGCGCGCGCGAACGCGGAGATCGGCGTGCTGGAGCCGTCGGTCGCCGACGTCATCGACGCGGCCTGCCAGGACATCGTGGACGGCGGCCTCCACGACCAGTTCGTGGTCGACCTGATCCAGGGCGGCGCCGGCACCTCCACGAACATGAACGCCAACGAGGTCATCGCGAACCGCGCGCTCGAACGCCTCGAGCATCCGCGCGGGAGGTACGACGTCATCCACCCGCTGGACCACGTCAACCGCAGCCAGAGCACGAACGACGTCTACCCGACCGCGGTCAAGGTCGCGCTCACCATCGGGCTGCGGCGGCTGATCGCCGAGCACGCGCTGCTGGCCGCGGCGTTCCGCGCCAAGGGGGTCGAGTTCCGCGACCACGTGAAGATCGGCCACACCCAGCTCCAGGACGCCGTACCGATGACGCTCGGCCAGGAGTTCACGGCGTTCGCGGTGACGATGGACGAGGACAACCTCCGGCTGACCGAGACCATCCCGCTGCTCGCGGAGATCAACCTCGGCGCGACCGCGATCGGCACCGGCATCACCGCCTCGCCCGGCTACGCCCCCTCGGTCGTGCGCCACCTCGCGGCGCTGACGGGCCTCCCGCTCGTGACCGCCACCGACCTGATCGAGGCGACCTCGGACACCGGCGTCTTCATGCTCGTCTCGGCTGCGCTGAAACGCGCCGCGATCAAGCTCTCGAAGATCTCCTCCGACCTGCGCCTGCTCTCCAGCGGCCCCCAGTTCGGCTTCGGCGAGCTGCACCTCCCGCCGCGCCAGGCAGGCTCGTCGATCATGCCGGGCAAGGTCAACCCGGTGATCCCGGAGGTCGTCAACCAGGTCGCCTTCGCGATCGCGGGCGCCGACGTGTCCATCACGATGGCGGCCGACAACGGCCAGCTCCAGCTCAACGCGTTCGAGCCGGTCATCGCCAACGCGCTGCTGCAGGGGCTCACCTGGCTGACGAACGCGTGCCGGACGCTGCGCATCAACTGCGTCGATGGCATCCAGGCCGACGCCGAGCTGCTGCGGGCACGCGTCGCGTCATCGGTCGGGCTGGTGACGGCGCTGACGCCGCGGATCGGCTACACGACGGCCGCGCAGATCGCGCACGAGGCGCTGGAGACCGGGGGAGACGTGCGGGCGGCGATCGTCGGGCGCGGGCTGCTGACGGCGGAGGAGTACGACGCGATCACGGACCCGCGGGTGCTGACCGGGGCGCGCTGAGCCGGCCTCGGGGACCGCGAGGTCAGTCGGCAGGGATCACCCGGACGATACGTTCGAGGCCGGCGAAGTCGGCGACATTGTGCGTGACGATCGCGGCGCCGTGCGCCCTGGCGACCGCGGCGATCATCAGGTCGGCGATCCGACCGCGGGGCGACCTGCCGGCCGCGTGCACCGCCTCGACGATGCGTCCGTAGTACATCGCCGCGACATCGTCGAACGGGAGGCCGCGCCCGAACGCCTGCCGGATCTCCAGGACTTGGAGCTTGCGGTCGGCGAGCACCGACGGGTCGAGCCCGGGCGCCACGAGTCCCTGCTCGAGCTCGGCGTACGAGATGGAGCAGATCGCGACGTCGGTGATCCCCTCCGGGACGATGTACCCGCCGGTGATGACGACGTTGGTGTCCAGCAGCGCCCTCACTGCCAGGGGTCCCGCAGATCCTGCTCGGCTCGCTGGTCCTGGAGCTCGCGTCCCCAGTCCTCATCGCCGCTGCGCCGGAGCAGCGCCGCGACCCGCTCGACCGGGACCCACGCCGACTCGACGTGGGGCACGACGTCGGCGACAGGACGACCATGATTGGTCACCACGTAACGCTCGCCGCCCTGGACGTCGGCGAGCATCTTCGTCGGGTTCTGCCGAAGCTGGCCGACGGTGATGCTGTGGTCATCGATGGTCGAGATCATTCCCCAACACTAGCTCATTCCGTAGACATTTATCTACGACGCTTCGCCGGCCGCCCAATCCTGCAGCGTTCCCGCGGCCGGGGACCCGCTCTCGTCCAGCCACGGCAGCACCGCCGTCGCGAACGTGGCGCGCACCCGGCTCACGTCGTCCTCCACGGACTCCGCCGCCCAGATCACCTGCTCACCCGCGTAGATCGAGTCGAGCAGGCGCACCAACGGCTCCACCGGAGTGGTGCCCACGAGCTCGCCGTCGGCCACCGCCTGCGCGAGCGCGGTGCGGGTCAGCTCGGTGAACTCGCGCGTGCGGCCGAACGCCGAGCGCGGGTCGGAGCCCGGGTGCACCTGGCCCCAGAACGCGACCACCACGCGCGCCTCCTCGCGGGTGACCGCGGAGGTCGGCAGGATCTCCTCCGCGATCGCCAGCAGCGCCGCGAGCCCGCGGGCGTCGCCGGCGCGGGCGGCGATCCGCTCCAGCGTGCGCTCGACTCCCCGCTGGGCCGCTGCCTCCGCGATCTGCTCCACCGAGTCGAAGTAGTGCCAGAGCGTGCCGGGCACCACGCCGAGGTCGGCCGCGACGGAGCGGCCGTGCGTCCCCGCGACGCCGGAGCGCGCGAGCACGCGCAGGTAGGCGTCCACGATGTCGCGGCGGCGCTGGTCGTGATCGACGATCTTCGGCACGTTCCCCATCTTGCACGACCCGCCGCCGCCAACGGAGGACATCCGCCCGTGGCACCCCCAAACCGCAGCTACCGGAGGACACGCGCCCTCCGCAGCCCCCGATCTCCTCCGCTCGCCGCTCGCGTCGCCAACGGAGGACACCCGGCCGCCCCCGTCCCCGAATCTCCTCCGCAACCCGCCCCAGCCCGGCGTGCCGCCCCGAAACTCCTCCGCTCCCCACCCGCGTCGCCAAGGGAGGAGATCCGCCCGCGCAACCCCCGAACCGCAGCTACCGGAGGACATCCGGCCTCCGCAGGCCACGATCTCCTCCGCTCGCCGCTCGCGTCGCCAACGGAGGACTCCCGCCCGCTCCCACACGCGTCGCCAACGGAGGACTCCCGCCCGCTCCCACCCCCACACGCGTCGCCAACGGAGGACATCCGCCCGGCCCCGCCCTGAATCTCCTCCGCGACCCGCCCCAGCCCGGCACGTCGCCGCGAATCTCCTCCCTTCTCTGCAGCGACCCTTCCCAATCCCGGTTTTTGACGCTACAGTCAATAACAATCGGGATCCACCGACGAAGGAGTTCTGGAATGTCCCTGACGATCGCCACCGCGACCTCCCACCCGCTCGCCGCGCTCACCGGCGCCGAGATCGACCGCGCCCGCGAGGTGTTCGCCGCCGCCGGCCTCGTGACCGAGCACACCCGGTTCACCTACGTCATGCTGCGCGAGCCGCACAAGCGCGACGTCCTCGACCCCGACCGCGTCGCCGGGCTGCACCGCGAGGTGGAGGCCCTGCTGCTCGACTTCTCGACCGGCGCGGTCACGCAGGCCGTCGCCGACCTCACCGCGGGGGAGGTCGTCCACACCCGCGAGCTCGACCCCGTCACCGAGGGCACCGCGCCCGTCCTGGACGAGGAGTTCACCCTCGTGGACGAGATCGTCAAGGCCGACGCCGGCTGGGTCGCCGCGCTCGCCAAGCGCGGCATCCACGACGTCAGCACCGTGCGCACGTGCCCGCTCACCGCCGGCCACTTCGACTACGACGACGAGGAGGGCCGCCGGATGTTCCGCGTGCTCGCCTTCGTCCAGCAGAGCCCGTCCGACCTCCCGTGGGCGCACCCGATCGACGGGGTCGTCGCGCATGTCGACACCCTGTCGCGTTCGGTGATCCGCCTGGTCGAGACCCCGATCGACACGGTCCCGATGGAGTCGGGCGACTACCTCGACCCGGAGGTCACCGGCCCGCTGCGCACCTCGCTCAAGCCGATCGAGATCACCCAGCCCGAGGGCGTCAGCTTCGAGTACCGGGACGGCGTGCTGAGCTGGGAGAACTGGGACCTGCGCGTCGGCTTCAACGGCCGCGAGGGCCTCACCCTCCACGACGTCGCCTTCACCTACCAGCAGGAGCGTCGCCCGATCCTCTACCGGGCCTCCATCTCGGAGATGGTCGTCAACTACGCCGACCCGACGCCCATCCACGGCTGGCAGAACTACTACGATGCCGGCGAGTACCAGTTCGGGCGCCTCGCGAACTCCCTGGAGCTCGGCTGCGACTGCCTCGGCGACATCTTCTACCTGGACGCCGTGGTCGCCGACGACTTCTGCAACCCGCGCACCATCAAGAACGCGATCTGCATCCACGAGGAGGACTATGGCATCCTCTGGAAGCACACCGACGAGTTCACCAACACTTCGGAGGCCCGCCGCCAGCGCCGCCTGGTCGTCTCGTTCTTCACGACCGTCGGCAACTATGACTACGGCTTCTACTTTTACTTCTACCTGGACGGGACGTTCGAGGTGGAGGCCAAGGCCACAGGGATCGTCTTCACCGGCGCCCACGACGGCGGCGACGACCCGTACTCCACCCCGCTCGCGCCGGGACTCGGAGCGCCCGTGCACCAGCACATGTTCTGCGCGCGGCTGGACATGACCGTGGACGGCGTCGCCAACGCGGTCGACGAGATCGACGTCGCCCGCGTCCCCGTGTCGGCGAGCAACCCGTGGGGGAGCGCGATCGGCCGGACCATCACCCGGCTGTCGTCGGAGTCCGGCGCCGTGCGGGACGCCGACGGCTCGGTGGGTCGCGTCTGGTCGATCAGCAGCGCCTCCCGTCGCAACCGCGTCGGCCGGCCGACCAGCTACGTGCTGCACCCGTCGTCGGAGCCCGCGCTGTTCACCGCGGACGAGGCCCACCAGCGTCGCCGCGCCGGCTTCGCCGCGCACCACCTCTGGGTCACGCAGTACGAGCCGTCGGAGCTGTGGGCTGCCGGGTACGCGGTGAACCTGCACCCGGGCGGCGCCGGCCTTCCCGCGTATATCGCGCAGGACCGCCCGCTCGACGGCGAGGACATCGTCGTCTGGCACGCGTTCGGCCTGACGCACTTCCCGCGCCTGGAGGACTGGCCGATCATGCCGGTCGACTACGCCGGGTTCACGCTGAAGCCGTACGGGTTCTTCGACCGGAACCCGACGCTGGACGTGCCGCGGTCGGCGTCGTCGTGCCACTCGGCGGCTGCGGAGACCTCCGCCTCCTGCGGCGCCGATTGCACCTGCGGCCACTGATGCTCCTCGACGTGGGAGCGCTCGGGGCCTCCACGGTCTCCGCGTGCTGCCTGCTGGGGTCGCCGCGGCCGGTGCGGGTGTGGGTGTCGGCCGGGCTGATGGTGCTGGCGATGCTGGGCTGCGTGCTCGGGTCGTCCGTGCCCGGCGTCGGATTGGCCGCCATCGTGCTCTCGCTGGCGTCGGCGGGGTTCGCGCTCCAGCGGCGGTCGGGGAGGGTGCCGCCGATGAGCCTGCACCGGGCGCTGGGCGGGGTGACGATGGCGGCGCTGGTTGGGATGTCGCTGGGGATGTCGCGTGGCGGTGCTTCTGGTTCGGCGCACGCGCATGGGGTGTCGCTCGGCGCGATCGTGGTCGCGTTCGTCGCGGGGTATCTCGCGTACAGCGTGTGGCTGCTCGTCACGATGGCGCGGGAGCGTCGCCTGCAGCGTCGTCCAGGGGCGCGAAGGCTCCTGGAACTCGGCGAGGTCGCCGGGATGGCCGTCGGCGTTCTGCTGATGGCGGTGATGTAGGCGGGCTCAGCCCTCGCTGGGCCCGGCCTCCGCGATCGCCACCCGCAGCTCGCGAGCGACATCCTCCAGCGACCGCCCCGACCCGACGGCCAGGCCGGCGATGTAGGCCGTGAGCGGCGCCGCCGGCCGGGTCACCCCGTGGGCTGCATCCCGGGCGAGGTCGAGCAGCGCGGCCACATCGCCCGGCTCGAGACCCACCCCGAGCCGCCGCGCGGCAGCGCCTGCCCATGCGTCGAGTTCCTGCGGTTCCATCAGTGCTCCTTCACTCGTTCGAGGTCATGCCGTTCGTCGATATCGGCGACCGCGTCGCGGTGGGCGCGGACGATCGGGAGGCCGAGGTGGCCGATCAGTGCGCGGGCGGGCCGGCCGGCCGTGCCGCCGGTGGCGTCCAGTTCTGCGAGCTGCGCCCGGAGTGCCGCGACCGGGACGCGCGCCAGCAGCCACTGCGCGTTGCCGTCCTGATCGGCGAGCACGCCCGACTCGATGGCGTGGAGTGCGGCGACGGCGAGGGCCGGTCGTGCAAGGTCGGCCGAGACGATGAGCGTCTCGGAGGTCTCCTCAGGCAGCGCCGCGACTCCCGCCGCGATGCCGGCGCACGGGCCGCCCCACCGCGGATACTCGGACACGGTCACGACCCCGCGCGGCAGCGTCTCGTTGGTCGCCGACACCAGGACGACCGTCGCGCAGCCGCTCACGGCCTCCATCGTCCGCTGCAGCAGCGTGCGGCCGTCGATTTCGGCCAGCAGCTTGTCGCTGCCGAAACGCGACGAGCGGCCGCCGGCGATGACGATGACGGCGGGCGACGGGGGAGGGAGGGCCACGGGGACCAGCCTGCCACGGTCGGGGTGGGGGTGCGAGTCGTCGGCGCCGTATCCCTACCGTTCGGTATTGTTCTGGGCATGCTTTATGGACTCACAGGTTGGCACGTGATGGTCGTGCTGTCGTTCTGGATCGTGCCGTTCGTGCTGTGGCTGATCGCACTGGTGCAGATCGCGAAGTCGAAGGCGGCGGCCGGGCCGGTGGTCGCGTGGGTGGTGATCGCGACGCTGATCCCGGTCGTGGGTGCGATTCTGTGGTTCGCGATCGGGCGGCGGTCGGTGCGCGAAGGCGGTTCGGCCGGCGGGGCGGTGGGCTAGCCGCTTACGCGGGGCAGGATGACTTGGCTGACGTAGTACACCATCCACAGCACGAAGAACGCTGCGCCGATGCAGCCCAGGACGATCCCGGCAGTGGCGCGTCCCCGGCCGGAGTCGACAAGCCCTGCGCGTTCCATCTGGTCGGCCGTGGTGCGCGACTGCACGCCGAACACGATCGCGAGGATGGACGGCAGCGCGAACGGGTTGATGAGAAGGCAGACGATCCCCCAGACGAGCGCCCTGGTCGCCTTGCTGTTCTTCGGGGGGACGGCGACGACGTACTGCGGGCCCGCGTACGGCGACTGCGACTGCGACTGCAGGGGAACGTACCCGTTCGGATCGCGGTAGGAGGTCTGGAAGTCGGCTGTCTGCGATGCGACACCGTAGCCGACACCCTGGCTGCCGGCGGCGGCGAAGGGCGACGTGCTGACCGGCGCTGGCTCGTGCGGCGCGGTGTGCTCCGTCCCCCTGGGTTGGGGTGAGTGTGCGCTGAGAACCCTCCCGAATCCGCCCTGAACGATATATCGTTAACTATCGTTACCGACTCACCCGATCCTTATCAGGAGGCACATCATGAGCGGAACATTCACCGGTGGCGGCGGCTGGGGCAACATGAATGCCGACGGCCTCTTCCAGGCGTTCGACCAGCTCCGGTCGCAGTTCGAGAAGAAGGTCGGCACGCGGATGGGGCGCGGCGATGTCCGCTCCGCCGTGCTCGCGCTGCTGGCCGAGAAGCCCATGCACGGCTATCAGATCATCCGGGAGATCGAGGAGCGCAGCGGCGGGAGCTGGAAGCCGTCGGCCGGGTCCGTGTATCCGACGCTCCAGTTGCTGGCCGACGAGGGGCTCATCACGGCCGAGGAGTCCAACGGGCGCAAGACGTATGCGCTCACCGAGGAGGGCAAGGCCGCGGCCGAGGAGGCCGGGCCTGCGCCGTGGGCGCCCGAGGAGAAGAGCGAGACCACCAGCCCACCCTGGGGCCCCGGCAACTGGAGCGGCGGGCACAACCCGTTCGACTCCGAGCTTCCGAAGGCCGGGATGGCGCTCGCGCAGGCCGCCGCCCAGGTGCGGCGCACCGGCACGCCCGAGCAGGTGAAGGAGGCCGCTGCGGTCCTCGACGAGGCGCGGCGGAAGCTGTACTCGATCCTCGCCCAGGACGCCCAGGACTGAGCGGGTGGCGGCGCCCGACGCGGCCGGATCAGGCGCGACGACGACACCAGGCACGAACAGGACAGCAGCAGTAGCGGGCTCCGGCAACACCAGGGCCCGCTACCGCCGCATCCTGCGGTTCGCCGCGGCCAACCTCGTCCACATCTGGTGGTACGACCTCTTCCTTCCGCGCATCGGGCTCGGCCGCTTCAGCGAGCGCGGGCGGACCAAGCGGCTCACCGCGTTCGCGCGGCGGTTCCACGACCTCGCCGTCGAGCTCGGCGGGCTGATGATCAAGGTCGGGCAGTTCATGTCGTCGCGGCTCGACGTCCTCCCGCCGGAGATCACGAAGGAGCTCGAAGGGCTGCAGGACGAGGTGCCCGCGGTCCCGTTCGACGCCATCCGGCGGCTCGCCGAGGCGGAGCTCGGGATGCCGCTGGAGCGCGTCTTCGACAGCATCGACCCGGTTCCCGTCGCGGCGGCCTCCCTCGGGCAGGCGCATCGGGCGCGGCTCGCGGAGCAGGACAGAAACGACACCGGGCTGGACACGGTCGTCGTCAAGGTGCAGCGGCCGGGCATCGACGCGATCGTCGACGTCGACCTGGCGGCGCTGCGGCGGGTGGGCGGCTGGCTGAAGCGGGTCAGGGTGGTGGCCGACCGGGTGGACATGCCGGCGCTGGTGGAGGAGTTCGCGGCGACGAGCATGGAGGAGATCGACTACCTCCACGAGGCCAGGAGCGCGGCGCGGTTCGCGGAGGATTTCACCCACGACCCGCGCGTGGCGGTCCCGGAGGTCGTCTGGGAGCGGACCACGCGCCGCGTGCTCACGCTCGAGGACGTCACGGCGATCAAGATCACCGATGTGCAGGCGCTGCGCGCGGCGGGCATCGACCCGGCGCACGTGGCGCCGGTGTTCGCCTCCGTGATGTTCGACCAGCTCTTCACGAACGGGTTCTTCCACGCCGACCCGCACCCGGGCAACATCTTCGTCACGCCTGATCCCACGCTCGCCGCCGACGGGATGGACGCGACCACCGCGCACCCGTGGAAGCTGACGTTCATCGACTTCGGGATGATGGGGGAGGTCCCCGACGGCACCCGGCGCGGCCTCCGCAAGCTCTTGATCGCGGCGGCGGGGCGCGACGGCAAGGGGCTCGTGGACGCGATGCGCGACGTCGGGGTGCTGCTGCCGACCTCCGACACGTCCGAGCTCGAGCGGGCGATGACGCAGCTCTTCGCACGGTTCGGCGGGATGGGGTTCGCGCAGCTGCGGGAGGTCGACCAGCGGGAGTTCCGCGACTTCGCCATCCAGTTCGGCGACGTGATCCGGTCGCTGCCGTTCCAGCTGCCGGAGCACTTCCTCCTCATCGTGCGGGCGATGTCGCTGACGTCCGGGGTGAGCAGCGCGCTCGATCCGGAGTTCAACCTGTGGAACTCGATCGAGCCGTACGCGACGCAGCTGCTGCGCGACGAGAGCGGCAACATGGTGCAGGACGCGCTGAAGGAGGCCGCCTCGATCGCGGGCGTGGCCGTGCGGCTGCCGAAACGGCTCGACGGGATGGTCAACCGCATCGAGGAGGGCAACTTCTCGGTGAAGACGCCCGCACTCGACCAGCGGATCGGGCGGCTCGAACGCGTCACCCGGCGGCTGATCGCGGCGGTGCTGTTCAGCGGGTTCCTGGTCGCGGGAGCCGTGCTGCTGCCGACCGTGCCCGCGTTCGGGATCGTGCTGATGAGCGTCTCCGCCGCACCGCTGATCTACGTGCTCGTGGGCGGTCGCCGGCACTAGCCCGGAACGTCGAGGGGCACGTAAACGCCCCTAAAAGCGTGTTTTAGGGG
>NZ_JBHTXK010000026.1:0-44125 GCF_042791795.1 Leifsonia sp. NPDC056665 | reverse complement strand
ACCAACCCCGCCCCTCCACCCCGTCGTGGGGCACTAAACCGCCCCTAAAACACACTTTTAGGGGCGTTTACGTGCCCCTCGACGGATGGATTGTTGGGATCGCGGCACGCCGGAGGGATTGCGCGGCCGAGTCGGAGGTCCTTCCTACGCTGGCTGCATGAGCAACTGGCATCACCAACTCGGCGTCTTCGATCTGGAGACCACGGGTGTGGATGTCGAGACCGCGCGCATCGTCACCGCCCACGTCGGGCTGCTCGGCGAGAACGGCGAGGTGAAGCACGGCCGCTACTGGCTGCTGGACCCCGACGTCGAGATCCCGGCCGAGGCCACGGCGGTGCACGGCATCACCACCGAGCTCGCCCGCGAGAAGGGCATGGACGCCGGGGCGGGAGTCGAGGCGATCGTCGACCAGCTCCGGCGCCTGTTCGACCGCGGCATCCCGGTCGTGGCGTACAACGCCCCCTACGACTTCACCCTGCTCGACCGGGAGGCCCGCCGCCACGGCATCGAGCCGCTGGACTCCCCCGGCCCCGTCATCGACCCGCTCGTGATCGACCGCGCCGTCGACCGCTTCCGGCCGGGCAAGCGCACGCTCACCGTCACGGCGACGCACTACGGCGTCGAACTCCTGGCCGCGCACGACGCCGCCGCCGACGCGATCGCCGCCGGTCGGCTCGCCCAGGCGCTCGCCCAGCGGCACGTCGAGGAGCTCGCGGTCGGCGCTCTGGAGCTGCACAGCAAGCAGGTGGACTGGTGCCGCGAGCAGGCCGCCGACTTCCAGGAGTACATGCGGCGCGTCCGCGACCCGGAGTTCACGGCGTCGGGCGCGTGGCCGGTGCACGCCTGGCGGGCCTGACCGGGTCGCACCCCGCAGGCTGGGGACTGGCCGGGTATCCCATCGGGTCGCTACTGTCTGAGACATGAGTGACTCCGACCAGAATCCGCAGCCCCTCCCGCCGCAGCAGCCGCAGCAGCCGCAGTACGGCGCCTACCAGCCGCCGGCGCAGCCCGGGTACAACACCATGTCGATCGTGGCCTTCATCCTCGCGTTCTTCGTGAGCATCGTGGGCATCATCCTGGGCTTCGTCGCCCTCTCCCAGATCAAGCGCACGGGCGAGCAGGGCCGCGGCCTCGCCCTCGCGGCCGTCATCATCGGCTTCGTGGAGGTGGCGATCGGCATCCTCGTCTCCATCCTGGTGCTGATCGGCCTCGGCATCGCGGCCTCGCACGGCTACCGGAACTACTGACGCGTCGCGCTCACATTCGGCACGAATGTCGCGTTTGGCGCCGCCAAAGTCGACATTCGGCACGAATGAAGGCAGCGGCAACGCAAACGACGCCCGGAGGGCGGGGTCGTTCGCGTTGCGGCTTACTTGCCGAAGTTCTTGTAGCGCGTGTTGAACTTCTCGACGCGGCCGGCCGAGTCGAGGATGCGCTGCTTGCCCGTGTAGAACGGGTGCGACTCCGACGAGATCTCGACGTCGATGACCGGGTAGGTGTTGCCGTCCTCCCACTCGATGGTCTTGTCGCTGCTCACGGTGGAGCGGGTCAGGAAGGTCGCACCCGAGGCCAGGTCGCGGAAAACCACGGGGGCGTAGTCGGGGTGGATGCCAGTCTTCATGAGGACTTCCTTGTTGCGTAGTGTTCGGTCGGTCGTGTCCGCGCGCGAAAGCGCGGGGACGAGAAGCTTTTCGGTTCGCACCAGTCAGAGCCACCAGGACGGCGGATCGTGCGGGGAACCAGCTATCGAGTTTAGCAGATACCTCAGTCGCGCGTTGCCTGACGCGCCCGGGCGGTGAAGCGGCCCTCGGTCTCGGTGAGCTCCACGTCGACGCCGAAGGTCTCGCTGAGCGACTCGCTCGTCAGTACCTCGGCGATCGGGCCGGCGGCGGTGACGCGGCCGTCCTTCAGGAGCAGCGCGCGGTTGAAGGCGAGCGGGATCTCCTCGACGTGGTGGGTGACCATCACGATGGCCGGGGACTTCGGGTCGCTCGCGTACCCGCCGAGGAGCTGCACGAGCTCCTCGCGACCGCCGAGGTCGAGGCTCGCAGCGGGCTCGTCGAGCAGCAGGATCTCCGGGTCGGTCATCACCGAGCGGGCGATCTGGACGCGCTTCTGCTCGCCGTCGCTCAGGCTGCCGAACGTGCGCTCGGCGAGGTGGTCGAGGTGCCACTCGGAGAGCACGCGGCGGGCGCGGCGCTCGTCGATGTCCTCGTACAGCTCGTTCCAGCGGCCGGTCACGGCGTAGGCCGCGGTCATGACCACGTCGAGCACGCGCTCGGTGCGCGGGATGCGCCGGGCCAGCGCGGTGGAGGCGAAGCCGAGCAGCGGGCGCAGCTCGGACAGGTCGCTGTGGCCGACGGTCTCGCCGAGCACGACGGCCTCCCCCGACGACGGGTGGATGGCCGCGGCGGCGACCTGCAGCATCGTGGTCTTGCCCGCGCCGTTCGGGCCGAGGATGACCCACCGCTCGTCCGGCTCCACCGTCCAGTCGACGTTCTGGAGGACGGGGTTGCCGTCCCGGACTACGGACACGTCGTGAAGACGGAGAACACTGCCTGCCATGCGCTCTAGCCTACCGGCGTCAGGCGGAGGTCACGGACCGGTAGACGGCGCGGGTCTGCTCGGCGATCGCCGTCCAGCTGAACTCGCTCTCGGCGCGCGCGCGGCCCGCTGCGCCCATCCTGGCCGCGCGCTCGGGGTCGGCGGCGACCTCGGTCAGCGCCGCCGCGAGGTCGCGCACGAACGCCTCGGGGTCGGTCGGCGTCCCCGTGCCGTCCTGGAGCTGCTGGATCGGCACCAGCCGGCCCGTCACTCCGTCGACGATGACCTCGGGGATGCCTCCGGTGGCCGTGCCGACGACCGGCAGACCGCACGCCATCGCCTCCAGGTTCACGATCCCGAGCGGCTCGTAGATCGAAGGGCAGACGAAGACGGTAGAGGCCGTGAGCGCCGCGCGCAGCTCGTCGTTCGGGAGCAGCCGGTCGATCCAGACGACGCCGTCGCGCTCGGCCTGCAGCCCCTCCACCAGCCCGGTCACCTCGGCGAGGATCTCGGGGGTGTCCGGCGCGCCGGCGCACAGGATGACCTGCACCTCCGGCGGCAGCATCCTGGCGGCGCGAAGCAGATACGGGAGGCCCTTCTGCCGGGTGATCCGCCCCACGAAGATGACGGCAGGACGGTCCGGGTCGATGCCGAGCGCCCGCGCCTTGTCGGCGTCGTGCAGCGGGGTCCAGCGCTCCAGGTCGATGCCGTTGTAGACGACGGTGACCTTCTGCGGGTCCAGCGCCGGGTACGAGGCGAGGATGTCCCGGCGCATGCCGTCGCTCACCGCGATGACCATGTCCGCGGCCTCGAACGCGGTCTTCTCGATCCAGCTCGACACCCGGTAGCCGCCGCCGAGCTGCTCGGCCTTCCACGGCCGCAGCGGCTCCAGGCTGTGCGCCGTGACGACGTGCGGGACGCCGTGCAGCAGCTTGGCCAGATGGCCGCCCGCGTTCGCGTACCAGGTGTGCGAGTGGACGACGTCCGCTCCCCCGCAGTCCTGCGCCATCTGGAGGTCGACGCCGAGCGTGGTGATCGATCCGTTGGCCGCCGCGAGCTCGGCAGGGACGCGGTACGCGAACGTGTCCGCCTCGTCCCGCGGCTCGCCGAAGCAGCGCACGCGGACCTCCGTATCGGTCCTCAGCGCGCGGACCAGCTCGGTCACGTGCACTCCGGCGCCGCCGTAGATGTCCGGCGGGTACTCCTTGGTCAGAAGATCAACGCGCATGACCTGAACGCTAGTACAGCCCCCCGGTTGCCTCTACTGTGGTGCCTATGGCAGCAGGCAAGAAGATCTTCGGCATCGTGCTCGCAGGCGGCGAAGGGAAACGGCTGATGCCGTTGACCGCCGACCGCGCCAAGCCCGCGGTGCCGTTCGGCGGACAATACCGGCTCATCGACTTCGCGCTGTCCAACCTGATCAACTCCCAGCTCCGCCAGATCGTCGTGCTGACGCAGTACAAGTCGCACAGCCTCGACCGGCACGTGTCGCAGACCTGGCGCCTGGACGGGATGCTCAACTCGTACATCGCGTCCGTGCCGGCCCAGCAGCGGCTCGGCAAGCGCTGGTTCAGCGGGTCGGCCGACGCCATCCTGCAGAGCCTGAACCTGCTGCGCGACGAGCGGCCGGACATCGTGGTCGTGGTCGGCGCCCCCCACGTCTACCGCATGGACTTCAACCAGATGCTGCAGGCGCACATCGACTCGGGCGCTCCCGCGACCGTCGCGGCGATCCGCCAGCCGATCGCGCTCGCCGACCAGTTCGGCGTGATCGAGGTGGACGCGGCCAAGCCGGACCGGATCGCGGCGTTCCGCGAGAAGCCCAAGGACCCGGTAGGCCTGCCGGACTCCCCCCACGAGGTGCTCGCCTCGATGGGCAACTACGTCTTCGACGCCGATGCGCTCATCGACGCGGTGATCCGCGACGGCGACCGCCCCGACTCCAACCACGACATGGGCGGGGACATCATCCCGGACTTCGTGTCGCGCAACGAAGCCGCCGTCTACGACTTCAACAACAACGACGTGCCGGGTTCGACCGACCGCGACCGCTACTACTGGCGCGACGTGGGGACGATCGACTCGTTCTTCGAGGCCCACCAGGACCTCATCTCGGCGCTGCCGGTGTTCAACCTCTACAACCGGGAGTGGCCGATCTTCAGCCAGGTGCTCAACTCGCCGCCGGCGAAGGTCGTCCGCGACGGCCGCGGCGCGCTCGGCACCACGATCGACTCGATCGTCTCGCTGGGCTCTGTCATCTCCGGGGCGCACCTGGAGCGCAGCGTGCTCGGCCCGTGGGCCGTGGTCGCCTCCGGCGCCAAGGTGATCGACTCCGTCGTGTTCGACCGCGCCCTGATCGAGCCGAACGCGTTCGTCGGCCGGGCCATCCTCGACAAGGACGTGGTCGTGGCGGAGGGCGCGCGCATCGGCGTCGACCCGGAGCGCGACCGCGCGCGCGGCTTCACGGTCACCGAGTCCGGCATCACCGTCGTCGGCAAGGGAGTGCACGTCGTCCCATGACGCACGGTCATCCACACGACGGCACCCGCCCCTCCGAGCGTGGCGCCCGCTTCCTCGTCGTCCTCGACGCCGACTCCACCCTGATCCATGACGAGGTGATCGAGCTGCTCGCCGAGGAGGCCGGCTCGCGCACCGAGGTCGCGGAGATCACCGAGCGCGCCATGCGCGGAGAGCTCGACTTCGAGGAGAGCCTGCGCGAGCGGGTCCGGACGCTGGAGGGCCTCCCTGTCTCGGTCTTCGAGCGCGTCGGGGAGCGCATCCGCGTCACCGACGGCGTGCCGGAGCTCATCGCCGGGGTGCAAGCCGCGGGCGGCGAGGTCGGCGTGGTCTCCGGCGGCTTCCACGAACTGCTCGACCCGCTCGGCGAGCGACTCGGCCTCGACCACTGGCGGGCGAACCGGCTCGCCGTCGCCGACGGGCTGCTCACCGGCGAGGTGGACGGCCCCGTCGTCGACGCCGCGGCGAAGGCGCAGGCCCTGCTGTTCTGGGCTGCGGAGTCCGGCGTGCACCTGCGTCAGACCGTCGCGATCGGCGACGGCGCCAACGACCTGCGCATGATGGCGGAGGCCGGCCTCGCGGTGGCGTTCAACGCCAAGCCGCGCGTGCGCGAGGAGGCCGACCTCGTGATCGACCGCCAGGACCTCGCCCAGATCCTCCCCCTCCTCGGCCTGCGCGGCTGACCCGTGTCACCACGCGCGAGGGGCACGTCGTTGTCACTTTCGGGGCCCGGAAGTGACAACGACGTGCCCCTCGGCGGACGCTAGTGCCCCATCCCGAGGCCGCCGTCGACCGGGATGACGGCGCCGGACACATAGCCGGCGTCGTCCCCGGCGACCCAGGCCACCACGCGCGCCACCTCGTTCGGCGAGGCGAAGCGCCCGGCCGGGATGTTGCGCTTGTACTCGGCCTGCTGAGCCTCGGGGAGGGCGGCGGTCATGTCGGTCTCGATGAAGCCGGGGGCGACCACGTTGGCCGTGATGCCGCGGGCGCCGAGCTCGCGCGTGATCGAACGCGCCATCCCGACCAGGCCGGCCTTGCTGGCGGCGTAGTTGACCTGGCCTGCGGAACCGTACAGGCCCACGACGCTCGAGATGAGCACGATGCGGCCCCAGCGCGCCTTCAGCATCCCCTTGGAGGCGCGCTTGACGACGCGGAAGGCGCCACCCAGGTTGGTCTCCACGACCGAGTCGAACTCCTCGTCGCTCATACGCATGAGCAGGGTGTCCTTGGTGATGCCGGCGTTCGCCACGACGACCTCGACGGGGCCGAGCTCGGCCTCCACCTGGGTGAAGGCGGCGTCGACGGAGGCCGCGTCGGTGACGTCGGCGCGCACCGTGAGCGCGCCGGCCGGGCCCTCGCCCGAACGCGCCGTCACCGCCACCCGGTGCCCCTGAGCGAGGAACTCCTCGGCGATCGCGTAGCCGATCCCCCGGTTCCCTCCGGTGACGAGCACAGTGCGTGGCGTGGTCATGCAGACGATCCCTTCAATCGATTCGGTCCGTGGCGGACCGGTACCAGTTTATGGACGTACTCTGGAGTCAACGCACATGAAGCAGCCACGCCCGTCCATCACCAATCTCCCGCTCTCGCCGGACGAAGAGCGCAAGCGGCGGATGATCAAGTACTCCGTCGCCATGGGGGTCCGCATCGTCTGCCTCTTCGTCGCGATCTTCCTCGGCTGGCCTTGGGGTGCGATCCCGCTGATCGGCGCGGTGTTCCTGCCGTACATCGCGGTGGTGATCGCCAACGTCGGCGCGGAGCCGCATGAAGCGGAAGCACAGCGTCCGGGCAATATCCTGCCGATGGCCCCTCCGCCAGGAGGCCGGCCGGAGTCGGGCGAGAAGCCCGAAGAACCGAACGCGGATGAGCATGGTGCGGATGCGCATGGTGCGGATGCGCATGGTGCGAACGCGCACGAGGAGGACGAGTGATCGGACTGGGCGAACCCGAGCGGCTCACCTGCTCCCGTGCCGGCTGCCGTGAGACCGCGTCCTGGCGGATCGAGTGGCGCAACCCGCGCATCCACACCGCCGACCGTGTGAAGGTGTGGCTGGCCTGCGGCGAGCACGTGGACTACCTGCGCGAGTTCCTGGCGGCGCGGGGGTTCCCGGTCGCCGTCGTGCCCGTCGAGAGGACCAGCGCGTGACCGCCGAGCCGTCGAAGCCCGAGCAGAAGCCGGTCGGGTGGGGCTTCGCGTTCTCCCGCCGCTGGTTCGGCTACCTGGCGTTCGCCATCGTCTTCGCCATCGCCTGCGGCTTCCTCTCCAACTGGCAGCTCGCGCGCAGCAAGGAGGCCGCGGCCGCCAACGCGCTCATCTCCGCCAACTTCTACTCGCACCCCGTGCCGCTCGACCAGGAGCTGCCGTCGCTCACCGCCTACTCCCCCGCGCAGGAGTGGACGCGCGTCACCGTGACGGGCACCTACGAGAAGGACAAGGAGATCCTGGCGCGCAACCGCCCGTTCAATGGCAGCCCGGGGTTCGAGGTGCTGACGCCGCTGCGCACCGCGGACGGCTCGCTGTTCATCGTGGACCGCGGCTGGGTACCCACCGGCAACAACTCCAACTCCCCCGACCATGTGCCCGCCGCGCCGTCCGGCACCGTGACCGTCATCGCGCGGCTGAAGGCCAGCGAGCCGGCCATCCAGGGCCGCACCGGCGTCGGGATGCAGGTCGGCACCATCCAGCTCTCGGTCGTCAAGCAGAAGCTCGACGGCGCCGACGTCTACACCGGCGCGTACGGGCTGCTGGCGTCGCAGAAGCCGAACCCTGCCAGCGCGCCGACGCCGACGGTCACCGACCCGCCGACGCAGGACGAGGGACTGCACTGGTCGTACATGATCCAGTGGATCATCTTCGCCCTGATCGGCTTCTTCGGTCTGGGCTACGCCCTCCGCACCGAGTACCGCAAGCGCAACGAGCACGACCCGGCCGAGCAGGCCCGCGCCGCCGAGCGCGCCCGCCGCCGGGCCCTCCGCCGAACCGACTCAGACGTGGAGGACGAGCTGCTCGACGCCCGCTGACCTCCGGGCTATGCCAGGGAGATCAGGTCCAGGTAGTCGCGGTTCCAGTGGTCCTCGACGCCGTCGGGGAGGATGAGGACGCGCTCGGGGTTCAGGGCCTCCACGGCGCCCTCGTCGTGGCTGACCAGCACGACGGCGCCCTCGTAGTGCGCGAGCGCGTCGAGGATCTCCTCGCGGCTGGCCGGGTCGAGGTTGTTGGTCGGCTCGTCCAGCAGCAGCACGTTCGCGCCGGAGACCACGATCATCGCGAGCGCGAGCCGGGTCTTCTCGCCGCCGGAGAGCACGCCGGCCGGCTTGTGCGCGTCGTCGCCGGTGAACAGGAACGAGCCGAGCACCTTGCGGGCCTCGGTCTCCGTCAACGACGGCGAGGACGACACCATGTTCTGCAGCACGGAGCGCTCGACGTCGATCGTCTCGTGCTCCTGCGCGTAGTAGCCGACGCGGAGGCCGTGGCCGGGCTCCACCTGGCCGGTGTCCGGCCGGTCGACGCCCGCGAGCATCCGCAGCAGCGTGGTCTTGCCCGCGCCGTTGAGGCCGAGCACGACCACTTTCGAGCCGCGGTCGATCGCGAGGTCCACGGCCGTGAAGATCTCCAGCGACCCGTAGCTCTTCGACAGGTCGGACGCCTGCAGCGGCGTCCGTCCGCACGCGGCCGGGGTCGGGAAGCGCAGCTTGGCCACGCGATCGACCTGACGGACCTCGTCGAGGCCGGCGAGCAGCTTCTCCGCACGCGCGACCATCTGGTGCGCGGCCGCCGCCTTGGTCGCCTTGGCGCCGAACTTGGCCGCCTGGAGCTGGAGGACGGACGCCTTCTTCTCGGCGTTGACGCGCTCCTTCTTGCGGCGCTCCTCGTCGGCCGCGCGCTGGCGCTGGTAGTTCTTCCAGCCCATGTTGTAGATGTCGATGGACTGGCGGTTGGCGTCCAGATAGAAGACGCGATTGACGGTCTCGCCGACCAGCTCCACGTCGTGCGAGATGACGATGAAGCCGCCGGAGTAGTTCTTGAGGAAGTCCCGCAGCCACACGACGGAGTCGGCGTCGAGGTGGTTGGTCGGCTCGTCCAGGATCAGCGTGCGCGCGTCGGAGAACAGGATGCGCGCCAGCTCGATGCGGCGGCGCTGACCACCCGAGAGGGTCTTCAGCGGCTGGTCGAGGATGCGGTCGGGCAGGTTCAGGTTGGAGGCGATGGAGGCCGCCTCCGCCTCGGCGGCGTATCCGCCGTGCATGTGGAAGCTCTCCTCCAGCCGGCCGTACTTCTTCATGGCCGCGGCCGACACCTCCGCGTCGTCGCTCGCCATGTCGTGCGTGGCCTGCTGCATCCCGAGGACGATCGAGCCGAGGCCGCGGGCGTCGAGGATGCGCGTGCGCGCGAGGTCGTCCAGGTTGCCCGAGCGCGGGTCCTGCGGCAGGTAGCCGAGCTCGCCGGAGCGGTCGACCTTGCCGGCGGTCGGCAGGAGGTCGCCGGCGAGCACCTTGGTGAGGGTGGTCTTGCCGGCGCCGTTGCGGCCCACGAGCCCGATCTTGTCGCCGTCGGCCACACGGAAGCTGACATCGTCCATCAGCAGGCGTGCTCCTACGCGGAGTTCGAGGTCGTGCACGGCGAGCACAGCAGGTGTCCTAACGTTCGGTAAACAGCGATCCGTTCCGGAGTCGTGCGCGCGACACGCCGAGGCGTGGCGTACACAACTCCGGAACGGATGGAAAGGGTGGCGGCGCTAGATTGCGAAGCCGAGGGCGCGCATCATGTCGCGGCCGTCGTCGGTGATCCGCTCGGGACCCCACGGCGGCATCCACACCCAGTTGATGCGGAAGGCCTCCACGATGCCGTCGAGGCTCTCGGCGGTCTGCTCCTCGAGCACGTCGGTCAGCGGGCAGCCGGCGCTCGTGAGGGTCATCGAGATGATGAGGGCGTTGTTCTCGTCATCCCAGGCCAGGTCGTAGATCAGGCCCAGGTCGACGACGTTGATCCCGAGCTCCGGGTCCATGACGTCCTTGAGCGCCTCTTCGACCTGGTCGAAGAGCGCGGGGCTCAGCGTGGCGGGCATATGGGGATTCTACGCTTCGGCCAGGTCGACGGCGTCGGCCTTGGCGGGCTCGGGGGCGTCGACGAAGCGGTCGTAGCCCTCCTCCTCCAGGCGCTCGGCGAGCTCGGGGCCGCCCTCCTCTGCCACACGGCCGGCGACGAAGACGTGCACGAAGTCCGGCTTGATGTAGCGGAGGATGCGCGTGTAGTGCGTGATCAGCATGATGCCGAGGCCGGTGTTGGCCTTGGCGCGGTTCACGCCCTCCGACACGACCTTGAGCGCGTCGACGTCGAGGCCGGAGTCGGTCTCGTCCAGCACAGCGAACCTCGGCTTGAGGAGTTCGAGCTGCAGGATCTCGTTGCGCTTCTTCTCGCCGCCCGAGAAGCCCTCGTTGACGTTGCGCTCGGCGAACGAGGAGTCCATGCGGAGCTGGCCCATCGTCTCGCGGACGTCCTTCACCCAGGTGCGGATGGCGGGCGCCTGGCCGTCGATCGCGGTCTTGGCGGTGCGGAGGAAGTTGGTGTTGGTCACACCGGGGATCTCGACCGGGTACTGCATCGCGAGGAACAGGCCGGCGCGGGCACGGGCGTCGACGGTCATCGCGAGGACGTCCTCGCCGTCGAGCGTGATGGTGCCGCGGGTGACCGTGTACTTCGGGTGCCCGGCGATCGTGTAGGCGAGGGTGGACTTGCCCGAGCCGTTGGGGCCCATGATGGCGTGGATCTCACCCTCGCGGATGGTCAGGTCGACACCGTTGAGGATGGGCTTGGTGCCCTGGTCCGTCTCGACGGTGACGTGCAGGTCGCGGATCTCGAGGACTGACATGTGCTTACTGAATCTCTTTCGTGACGGTCGGGTCGATGTAGACGTCTCCGTCGATGACCTCGACCTGGAAGACGGGGACCGGCTCGTAGGCCGGGAGGTTGAGCGGCTTGCCGGTGACGAGCGAGAACTGGGAGCCGTGCGCCCAGCACTCCAGCGTCTCGCCCTCGATGAAGCCTTCGGCGAGGGAGATCTCGCCGTGCGTGCAGGTGTCGCCGATGGCGTGGATGGCGCCGGCCGAGTCCTTGACGACCGCGATCGGGATGCCGTCGACCACCACGCGGGTGGCCTGGTTCTCGACCAGCTCGGCCGCCGAGGCGACACGGGAGCCCGCCATCAGCTCGCCGCCGTGACGGACACCGTGAGCTCGGCCTCGATGGCCGTCTGCAGGTGCTCCTGCAGCGCGGGCGAGCCGATCTGCTGGACGATCTCGAACAGGAAGCCGCGCACGACCAGGCGTCGCGCCTCCTCCTCGGTGATGCCGCGCGACTGCAGGTAGAAGAGCTGCTCGTCGTCGAAGCGTCCCGTGGCGCTGGCGTGGCCGGCGCCGACGATGTCGCCGGTCTCGATCTCCAGGTTCGGCACCGAGTCGGCACGCGCGCCGTCGGTGAGCACGAGGTTGCGGTTCTGCTCGTAGGTGTCGGTGCCGACGGCCTTCGGACCGATCAGCACGTCGCCGATCCACACCGTGCGCGCGCCCTCGCCCTGCAGCGCGCCCTTGTACGTGACGCGGCTGCGGGTCTCCGGGCCGTCGTGGTGCACGAAGACCTGCTGCTCGAGGTGCTGGGAGGCGTCGGCGAAGTAGGCGCCGAGCAGGGTCGCCTCCGACCGGGCGCCGACGAGGTGCGCCGACGGGTTGAGCCGGACGACGCCGCCGCCGAGCGTGACGGCGACGTGCTTGAGGCGCGCGCCCTCGGCCAGCTCGGCGAAGTGCGCGGCCACGTGCAGCGCGTCGTCGTCCCACTCCTGCACCGAGACGACCGTGAGGTTCGCGTCGGCTCCGAGCAGGAACTCGACGTTCTCGGCCAGGTGCGCCGCCCCGCTGTTCTGCAGGATGAGCGTGGCGTGGGCGCCGGGGGCGACCTCCACCACGGTGTGCGCGGCGCGGGCGCCACCACCGAGGGCGGCGCGCGTGAGCGTGGCCTCCTTGACGTCGTCGCCCGAGATCGACACGAGCAGCGCCTGCTCGAAGTTCGTCCAGGCGTTCGCCGAGGCGCGGTCCTCCGGGATGCCGGCGGCGCCGACCCGGGCGTCGTCGCGGGCGATCCACTCGGCCGTCACGCCGGGGGCCGGAGTGAGGTCGAACACGTACGGCGACCCGTCCAGCTCGCCGGAGAGGAGCTCGGCGAGGCGGGCGACCGGGGTGTGCTTCCACATGACCTCGCGGCCGGTGACCTCAGGGAAGTCGGCGACCTGGGTGGAGGTGAACCGCTCGGAGCGGGTCTGGACCGGCACGGGCGCGCGCAGGTGCCGCGGCGCCGGCGCTGGGGTGTCCTGGGTCTGCGTCGGGGTACTGGGGGTCGTCATATCAGCCGACAGAGCCTTCCATGCCCATCTCGATGAGCTTGTTGAGTTCGAGTGCGTATTCCATCGGGAGCTCGCGAGCGATCGGCTCGATGAAGCCGCGGACGATCATCGCCATGGCCTCGTCCTCCGGGAGCCCCCGGGACATCAGGTAGAAGAGCTGCTCCTCGCTCACGCGGGAGACCGTGGCCTCGTGGCCGAGCTGCACATCGTCCACCCGGATGTCGATCGACGGGTAGGTGTCGGAGCGCGAGATGGTGTCGACCAGCAGCGCGTCGCAGCGCACGGTGTTGGCGGCGTGGTGCGCGTTGGCGTCCACCCGCACCTCGCCGCGGTAGCCTGCACGGCCTCCGCCGCGGGCGATCGACTTGGAGACGATCGACGACTGCGTGTACGGCGCCATGTGGATCATCTTCGCGCCGGCGTCCTGGTGCTGGCCCGGGCCCGCGAAGGCCACGGACAGCGTCTCGCCCTTGGCGTGCTCGCCCATCAGGTAGATCGACGGGTACTTCATCGTCACCTTGGAGCCGATGTTGCCGTCGATCCACTCCATCGTCGCGCCCTCGGCGGCCGTTGCGCGCTTGGTGACGAGGTTGTAGACGTTGTTCGACCAGTTCTGGATCGTCGTGTAGCGGACGCGGGCGTTCTTCTTGACGATGATCTCGACAACGGCGGAGTGCAGCGAGTCGGACTTGTAGATCGGGGCCGTGCAGCCCTCGATGTAGTGCACGTAGCTGTCCTCGTCGGCGATGATCAGCGTGCGCTCGAACTGGCCCATGTTCTCGGTGTTGATCCGGAAGTAGGCCTGCAGCGGGATCTCGACGTGGACGCCCTTGGGCACGTACACGAACGAGCCGCCGGACCAGACGGCCGTGTTGAGCGCGGCGAACTTGTTGTCGCCGGCCGGGATGACGGTGCCGAAGTACTCCTGGAAGATCTCGGGGTGCTCGCGCAGCGCGGTGTCGGTGTCGAGGAAGATGACGCCCTGCTGCTCCAGGTCCTCGCGGATCTGGTGGTAGACGACCTCGGACTCGTACTGCGCGGCGACGCCGGCGACGAGTCGCTGACGCTCGGCCTCGGGGATGCCGAGCTTCTCGTAGGTGTTGCGGATGTCCTCCGGCAGGTCCTCCCAGCTCTGGGCCTGCTTCTCGGTGGAGCGGACGAAGTACTTGATGTTGTCGAAGTCGATCTCGGAGAGATCGGCGCCCCAGGTCGGCATCGGCTTGCGCTCGAAGAGCTGAAGGGCCTTGAGGCGGCGCTGCAGCATCCACTCCGGCTCGTTCTTGAGAGCGGAGATGTCCTTGACCACCTCCGGTCCGAGCCCGCGACGTGCGGAGGCGCCCGCCGCGTCGGAGTCCGCCCAGCCGAACTCGTACTGCCCGAGGCTCGCGAGTTCCGGTCGGTCGATCAGGATGTCTGACATATCTACCTCTGCTTCTTTCCACTCTCAACCGGATATCAGTCCGGCTCATTCCCCTCGCGGCGCGCGTCTGCCTTGCGCCGGGAGCGTCCTGATTGTGCGGGTGGCTGTACTGCGACCTGCGCAGCACGTACCTAGACTGATCGAGGACTGGGGCGGCAGTGCCCCGGCCGCAGGCGAGGAAACGCTTGCGGGCACGCGCACTTTCACGCGCGTTTCTCGAACCCACCAATTCTACAGGTGCGAAGCGGTAATAGTAGAGGCGCGCCTGCACGTTGGCCGAGTATCGATCAGATCTGAGGAACCCAGGAACTATGAAGCGCATCATCGCGTGGCTGCCCGACCGTGTCGATCGACGCACCCGGGTCGTCGCCTGGCTGTACCTCGCGGCCCAGGTCTTGCTGGTCACGACCGGCGGCGCTGTGCGGCTCACGGGGAGCGGGCTCGGCTGCCCGACCTGGCCGAAGTGCACGGCGGACTCGATCGTGAACACGCCGGAGATGGGCATCCACGGGGTCATCGAGTTCGGCAACCGGATGCTCGGCGGCGTGCTCGCGATCCTCGCGATCCTCGCCTTCCTGATGGTGGCCAAGCTCCTGCGCTCGCGGCGCGACCTGTTCTGGCTCGCCTTCGCCGCGGGCCTCGGCGTGCCGTTCCAGGCCGTCCTGGGCGGGATCACGGTCCTCATCAAGCTCACCTGGTGGGTGGTAGGCCTGCACTTCATCACCTCCATCGTGCTCGTCGCGCTGACGACGGTGTTCCTCGTCCGGGTGTACGCCGTGCCCGGCCCGCGCGTGCGCGCAGTCCCCGGCTGGTACGCGGTCACCGCCTACATCACGAGCGTTGTCGTGGGAATCACGATCGTCCTCGGGATCGTCACGACCGGAACCGGCCCGCACGCGGGCGACCCGAACACACCGCGCACCGGCCTGAACCCGGAGATCATCGAGCACGTCCACTCCATCCCTGCGTACGCGACCTTCGCCCTGACGCTTGTGCTGGTGGTCGGCGCGTGGCGGATCACCGCCACGCCCGTGCACCGTCTGACGCTGCTCCTGCTCGGGGTTGAGCTCGTGCAGATCGCCGTGGGGGTCATCCAGTCCGACACCGGCCTGCCCGGGATCCTCGTCGGCATCCACATGACCCTGGCCGCCACGCTCGCCGCGGTGATGACCGCGGTGGTCATGTCGCTCACGGCCGCCCGCCAGCCCCAGCCGGTCGAGACCGGCTCAGCGGCGGACGTCGTCGCGGCGTAGCACGCCGGTCAGCGCCTCGCGCTGCTCGCCGCGGAAGTCCACCGTGTGCGGCGCGGCCTGAGAGAAGTCGAAGCCGACACGCTCGGCCAGTCTCCTGCTCGCCTCGTTGCCCGGCAGATACTCCCAGTGCAGCCGGTCGAAGCCGAGCCCGTCCGAGGCGAGCGCGTGCGCGCAGACCGCGCTCAGGGCCTCGGTCATCACTCCCCTGCGCCGCGCCGACGGGGTCAGCCAGCAGCCCAGTGAGGCCGCGCCCTCCGCCTCGTCGCGTCGCACCTCGACGGCGCCCAGCAGCGGGGCGGTGTCGCCCTCCCGGATCGCCCACACCGTGAACCGGCCGCTGGCCAGCCCGTGCGGGCAGTAGGAGCACACGAAGAACTCGGCGTTCTCGATCGTGTACGGCTCGGGAAGCGGCACCCAGCGCAGCAGCTCGGGATCGCTGCACGCCTCCAGGACGGCGGGGATGTCGCCCTCCCGCGGCTTGTCCAGAACGAGCCGCGCCGTCCTCAGCGCCTGCACCCTCGAAACGCTAGCAGCGCCGCCCACATTCGGCACGAATGTCGCGAAACCCGCGCGCAATCACGACATTCGGCACGAATCGCCAGGCGCACATTCGTCACGAATATCGCGAATGCGGCGCGCATTCGCGACATTCGGCACGAATCGGCGGGCGCGGCGCGTCAGAACCAGAGCAGCGGGTCGATCGCGACGGCGAGGAAGATCAGCGTCAGGTAGGCGATGGAGCCGTGGAACACGCGCATCGGCGAGACGTGCTCGTGGCGGATCGCGAGGTTGTAGAGCCGGTGCGACTCGTAGAGGAACCATCCGCCGGCGCCGAGCGAGACGACGGTGTAGAGCAGCCCCATGTGGGCCACCGGGATCAGCAGCAGCGAGCATGCGACCATCGCCCAGGCGTACAGGATGACCTGGAGGCCCACCACCGTGCGGCCGCGGACGACGGCGAGCATCGGCACGCCGGCCTCCTTGTAGTCCTCGCGGTACTTCATCGACAGCGGCCAGTAGTGCGGCGGCGTCCAGAGGAAGATGATGCCAAACAGGATGACCGGCGGCCAGGCGAGCGTGCCGGTGACCGCGGCCCAGCCGATGAGCACGGGCATGCAGCCGGCGACGCCGCCCCAGACGATGTTCTGGGCGGTGCGGCGCTTGAGGATGAGCGTGTAGAAGACGACGTAGAGCAGGATGGCGCCGACCGAGAGCGCAGCCGCCAGCCAGTTCGTGAAGAAGCCGAGCACCAGCACGGAGGCGATGCCGAGCGCCCAGGCGAAGACGAGGGCCTCACGGTCGCTCAGCTCGCCGGTGACCAGCGGGCGGCGCTTGGTGCGGCGCATAACGCGGTCGATGTCGCGGTCGATGTAGCAGTTGAACGCGCCCGCGGAGCCGGCCGACATGTAGCCGCCGACCACCGTTGCCAGCACGAGCCAGAGGTTCGGGATGCCGTGCGCGGCGAGGATCATCGTGGGGACGGTCGTGACCAGCAGCAGCTCGACGACGCGCGGCTTGGTGAGGGCGAGGTACGCCTTGGCCTTGCGCGCGACACCGATGCGGGCCGCCGGTTCGACACGGCTCTCTACAGCGACGTCCATTGCTCCTCGTACTACTGGGATCGTGCGGCCGCGGGACGCCGGTCTCACGAGGTGTCCCGGCGACTGTGCGGATTGTTACAGACCGCGACCAGTCTACGACACCGGTGCAGTTCCGCAGTCTTCCGCGCCAGGCCGCCGCGTGGTAGCGCACGGACCTGCGGGAACACCCCAGGTTTCGTGCGGGTTACCTATACTTGGAGATGCTCGCCAGCCGGACCCCCTTTCCCTCGAAGCCTTTTTGTAGGACTGTGACGGGAGACGTGACCGGCGCCGATGACGTCCACGGCGCGCACTACCTCAACCGGTGCGGGTTTCACGACGACCCTCACCACCTCTAGGAAGGGTCAGTTTTCACGTGGCAGCTCTGCAGTGGGATCCCATTGACAACAAGGCAGTAGACACGGTCCGCGTCCTCGCGGCCGACGCAGTGGAGAAGGTGGGCAACGGGCATCCCGGCACCGCGATGAGCCTCGCCCCGGCCGCGTACCTGCTGTTCCAGAAGGTCATGCGCCGCGATCCGCACGACGAGCACTGGCTCGGGCGCGACCGCTTCATCCTGTCTGCGGGCCACAGCTCGCTCACCCAGTACATCCAGCTCTACCTCGCCGGGGACGGCCTCGAGCTCGACGACCTCAAGGCGCTGCGCACCTGGGGTTCGCTCACCCCCGGCCACCCGGAGTACCGCCACACCAAGGGCGTCGAGATCACCACCGGCCCGCTCGGCCAGGGCATCTCCTCCTCGGTCGGCTTCGCCTACGCGCAGCGCTTCGAGCGCGGCCTGTTCGACCCGGAGGCGGAGGCGGGCACGAGCCCGTTCGACCACTTCGTCTACGTGATCGCGAGCGACGGCGACCTGGAGGAGGGCATCAGCTCGGAGGCGTCGAGCCTCGCCGGCCACCAGCAGCTCGGCAACCTGATCGCCATCTACGACGCCAACCAGATCTCGATCGAGGACGACACCAACATCGCCTTCACCGAGGACGTCAAGGCGCGCTACGAGGCCTACCACTGGCACGTCCAGGTGGTCGACTGGAAGAAGACCGGCGTGTACGAGGAGGACGTGCAGGAGCTTCACCAGGCCATCGTGAACGCGCAGCAGGTCACCGACAAGCCGTCGCTGATCGTCCTCAAGACGATCATCGGCTGGCCGGCCCCCAAGAAGCAGAACACCGGCAAGATCCACGGCTCCGCCCTGGGCGCCGACGAGCTGCGCGCGGTCAAGGAGGTGCTCGGCTTCGACCCCGAGCAGACCTTCGAGGTCGCGGAGGACGTCATCGAGCACACCCGCACGGCCGTCGAGCGCGGCGCCGAGGAGCACGCCGAGTGGCAGAAGGGCTTCGACGCCTGGGCCGCGGCCAACCCGGAGCGCAAGGAGCTCCTGGACCGCCTGCTCTCCGGCGACGTGCCCGCGGGCTTCGAGGAGGCCCTCCCGGTCTTCGAGGCCGGCAAGGACGTCTCGACCCGCGCCGCAAGCGGCGAGGTCATCAACGCCATCGCCGGTGTCATGCCCGAGCTGTGGGGCGGCTCGGCCGACCTCGCCGAGTCGAACAACACCACCATCGAGGGCGCCGCGTCGTTCGTGCCCACCGTGCACTCCACGCACGAGTGGACGGGCAACCCGTACGGCCGCGTGCTGCACTTCGGCATCCGCGAGCACGCGATGGCCGCGATCCTCAACGGCATCGTGCTGCACGGCCCGACCCGGCCGTTCGGCGGCACGTTCCTGATCTTCAGCGACTACCAGCGCCCGGCGATCCGCCTGGCTGCGCTCATGCAGGTCCCGTCGATCTTCGTCTGGACGCACGACTCCGTCGCCCTCGGCGAGGACGGCCCCACGCACCAGCCGATCGAGCAGCTCTCGACCCTCCGCGCCATCCCGCACCTCGACGTCGTCCGCCCGGGCGACGCCAACGAGGTCGCCTACGCGTGGAAGACCATCCTGGAGCGCCGCGGCGGCCCGGCCGGCATCGCGCTGACCCGCCAGAACATCCCGGTGTTCGAGCGTGGCGACGGCGAGGCCACCGGCGACACGCTCGCCTCGGCCGCGAACGTCGCCAAGGGCGCGTACATCCTGGCCGAGGCCCCCGGCGGCACCCCCGACGTGCTGTTCATCGCCACCGGCTCCGAGGTCCAGATCGCGATTGAGGCCCGCGAGGTCCTCCGTGGCGAGGGCATCAACGCCCGCGTCGTCTCGGCCCCCTGCCTGGAATGGTTCCACGAGCAGGACGCCGCCTACCAGGAGAAGGTCCTCCCAGCCGCCCTCAAGGCCCGCGTCTCGATCGAGGCCGGCCTGGCCCTCGCCTGGGACAAGATCGTCGGCGACCACGGCCGCAGCGTCTCGATCGAGCACTTCGGGGCGTCGGCCGACTACAAGACGCTGTTCCGCGAGTTCGGCATGACCACCGAGCACGCCGTCGCCGCAGCCAAGGAATCGCTCGCGTCGCTCTGAGCGCGGGCACGGAAGAAGAGAAGAAGAAACCACGATGACCGACACCACTTCCACCACGTCCTCCCCCACGGCCGAGCTGTCCGCCGCCGGCGTCAGCATCTGGCTGGACGACCTGTCCCGTGAGCGCATCGCCACGGGCGGCCTTCAGGCCCTGATCGCCGAGCGCAACGTCGTCGGTGTGACCACCAACCCGACGATCTTCGCCGCCGCCCTCTCCAAGGGCGAGGCGTACGACGCCCAGGTGAAGGAGCTCGCCGCCGCCGGCACGAGCGTCGAGGACGCGATCTTCGAGATCACGACCGACGACGTGGCCGACGCCAGCGACATCTTCCACGAGGTCTTCGAGGCCAGCAACGGCGTCGACGGCCGCGTCTCCATCGAGGTGGAGCCCGGCCTCGCGCACGACGCGCACGGCACCATCGAGCAGGCCAAGAAGCTCGCCGCGAAGGTGAACAAGCCCAACGTCCTGATCAAGATCCCGGCGACGGTCGAGGGCCTGGAGGCCATCACCGAGACCATCGCGGCCGGCATCAGCGTCAACGTCACGCTGATCTTCAGCCTCGAGCGCTACCGCCAGGTGATCGACGCCTACCTGACCGGCCTCGAGAAGGCCAAGGCCGCCGGCATCGACCTCTCCGGCATCCAGTCGGTCGCGTCGTTCTTCGTGTCCCGCGTGGACACCGAGGTCGACAAGCGCCTGACCGCCATCGGCACCGACGAGGCCTACGCGCTCAAGAGCAAGGCCGGCATCGCGAACGCCCGCCTCGCCTACGAGCTGTACGAGCAGGAGTTCGCCACCGACCGCGCCAAGGCCCTCGTGGCCGCAGGCGCGAACGAGCAGCGCCCGCTCTGGGCCTCCACCGGCGTGAAGGACCCGAGCCTGCCCGACACCCTCTACGTCACCGAGCTGGTCGCGCCGAACACGGTCAACACCATGCCGGAGAAGACGCTGGAGGCGACCTTCGACCACGGCCAGATCGACGGCGACACCGTCACAGGCAACTACGCCGACGCGAAGAGCGTGCTCGACGCGCTGGCCGGCCTCGGCATCTCGTACGACGACGTGACGGCCACCCTTGAGCGCGAGGGCGTCGACAAGTTCAACGTGTCGTGGGGCGAGCTCGTCGAGACCGTCACCAACGCGCTGGAGGCCGCCAAGTGACCTTCCGCATCCACGTGACCGGCGCGGCGGCCCAGGCCGTCGAGTCGGTCGTGCCGCAGCTCGTCGCCGACCGGGTCGCCTCCGGCATCACCGCGCAGGACCCGGCCCTCTGGGGCCCGGCCGCCGAGCCGGAGGCCGCCAAGCGCCTCGGCTGGACCGAGGCCGTCGCGATCTCGCGCCCGCTGGTCGCCGAGATCGTCGCGCTGCGCGAGCAGCTGCACGCGAAGGGCGTCAACCACATCGTCCTCGGCGGCATGGGCGGCTCCTCGCTCGCCCCTGAGGTCATCACCCGCACCGCGGAGGCCGAGCTCACGGTCCTCGACTCGACCGACCCCGGTCAGGTGCTGTCGGCTCTGCGCGACCGTCTGCAGGCGACCGCCGTCGTCATCTCCTCCAAGTCGGGTTCGACCCTGGAGACCGACAGCCAGAAGCGCGTCTACGAGAAGTGGTTCCGCGACGCCGGGATCGACCCGACGGAGCGCATCGTCGTCGTCACCGACCCGGGTTCGCCGCTCGACCAGTCGGCGCGCGAGGCGGGCTACCGCGTGTTCAACGCCGACCCGAACGTCGGCGGCCGTTACTCGGCGCTGACCGCGTTCGGGCTGGTCCCGTCCGGTCTCGCCGGCGTGGACATCTCCGAGCTGCTGGACGAGGCCGAGGCCACGCTCATCGAGCTCGCCGTCGACAACAAGGCCAACCCGGGCCTCGTGCTCGGCGCGGCGATCGCCGGCACCAACCCGCTCAAGGACAAGCTGGGCATCGTCGCGGACGGCACCCACATCGTCGGGTTCGCCGACTGGGCCGAGCAGCTCATCGCGGAGTCCACCGGCAAGAACGGCACGGGCCTGCTCCCCGTCGTGCTCGACACGCTCGCCCCCGACCTGACGTCCAAGCCCGCGGACCTGCAGGTCGTGCGGCTCGTCGCCAACGCCGAGGCCCGCCACCTGTTCCCCTCCGACCGGCACGAGGGCGAGATCCTCGTCTCGGGCAGCCTGGGCGCGCAGCTCATCGTCTGGGAGTACGCCGTCGCCGTCGCGGGCCGCCTGCTCGGGATCAACCCGTTCGACCAGCCCGACGTGGAGGCCGCCAAGGTCGCCGCGCGTGCGCTGCTCGAGAACCGCCCGGAGCCCGTGCCGCCCGCGTTCACCGCGGGCGGCGTCGAGGTGCGCACCACCGGGTCGTTCCTCGGCGACGCCTCGACGCTCGACGGCGCCGTGGACGCCCTCCTCGCGCAGCTCGGACCGGACGGCTACGTCTCGGTGCAGGCCTACGTCGACCGGCTGGCGCTGCCGCAGCTCGCGGGCATCCGCGACCTGCTCGCCGCCAAGGCCGGCCGGCCGGTCACCTTCGGCTGGGGCCCGCGCTTCCTGCACTCGACCGGTCAGTTCCACAAGGGCGGCCCCGCCGTCGGCGTGTTCCTGCAGATCACCGCGGTCGCTCCGGAGGACCTGGAGATCCCGGGCCGTCCGTTCACGTTCGGCCAGCTCATCCAGGCCCAGGCCGCCGGCGACGCGAGCGTGCTCGGCGAGCACGGCCGCCCGGTGCTGACCCTGACCCTTTCGAACCCCGAGGCCGACGTCGTCTCGCTGTTCGAGGCCGTCAACTAGAGGAGCCAGATGTCACCGGTGGAGATCACCCCGGAGTTCAATCCCCTGCGATTGCCCTCCGACCGTCGCCTCAACCGCATCGCGGGGCCGAGCAGCCTCATCATCTTCGGCGTGACGGGCGACCTGTCGCGCAAGAAGCTGATGCCGGCCGTCTACGACCTGGCGAACCGCGGCCTCCTGCCGCCCGGCTTCTCGCTCGTCGGGTTCGCCCGGCGCGACTGGGCGGACCAGGACTTCGAGAAGGTCGTCTACGACGCGGTCAAGCAGTACGCGCGCACCCCGTTCGACGACGACGTCTGGAAGCAGCTCGCCCAGGGCATCCGGTTCGTGTCCGGCGAGTTCGACGACGCCGAGGCGTTCACACGGCTCAAGGACACCGTCGAGAAGCTGGACATCGAGCGGGGGACGATGGGCAACCACGCGTTCTACCTCTCGATCCCGCCGAAGGCGTTCCCCCTCGTCACCGAGCAGCTCAAGAAGTCGGGGCTGGCCGACCAGTCCGGCACCGGCTGGCGCCGCGTCGTCATCGAGAAGCCGTTCGGCAGCGACCTGAAGACCGCGCGCGAGCTCAACCACGTCGTCGAGTCGGTGTTCCCGCCCGACTCGGTCTTCCGCATCGACCACTACCTCGGCAAAGAGACGGTCCAGAACATCCTGGCGCTGCGCTTCGCGAACGAGCTGTACGAGCCGATCTGGAACGCCAACTACGTCGACCACGTGCAGATCACGATGGCCGAGGACATCGGCGTCGGCGGCCGGGCCGGCTACTACGACGGCATCGGCGCGGCACGCGACGTCATCCAGAACCACCTGCTGCAGCTCCTCGCCCTCACGGCGATGGAGGAGCCCATCTCGTTCGACGCCGCGGACCTCCGCGCCGAGAAGGAGAAGGTGCTCGCGGCCGTGCGGCTGCCCGCGGACCTCGCCGCGTCGACCGCGCGCGGTCAGTACGGCAGCGGCTGGCAGGGCGGCGAGAAGGTCGTCGGCTTCCTGGAGGAGGACGGGATGAACCCCGACTCCACCACGGAGACCTACGCGGCGATCAAGCTCGACATCGGCACGCGCCGCTGGGCCGGCGTCCCGTTCTACCTGCGCGCGGGCAAGCGCCTGGGCCGCCGGGTCACCGAGATCGCGGTCGTGTTCAAGCGTGCGCCGCAGCAGCTCTTCGCGGAGTCGCAGACCAGCGCGCTCGGCCAGAACGCGCTCGTCATCCGCGTGCAGCCCGACGAGGGCGTCACCATCCGCTTCGGCTCGAAGGTGCCGGGCGCCGGCATGCAGGTGCGCGACGTGAGCATGGACTTCGGCTACGGCCACGCCTTCACCGAGGCGAGCCCCGAGGCCTACGAGCGACTCATCCTGGACGTCCTGCTGGGCGACCCGCCGCTGTTCCCGCGGCACGAGGAGGTCGAGCTGTCCTGGAAGATCCTCGACCCGATCGAGGAGTTCTGGGCCACCCAGGGCCAGCCCGAGCAGTACCGCCCCGGAACCTGGGGCCCGACTTCCGCCGACGAGCTCCTCGCCCGCGACGGCCGCGTCTGGAGGCGTCCATGATCGTCGATCTGCCCGACACCACGACGAGCAACATCTCGAAGGCGCTCGTCAAGATTCGCGAGGAGGGCGGCGCCGTCGCCCTCGGCCGCGTGCTGACGCTGATCATCGCGACCCACCTCGGCCAGGAGGAGGAGGCCATCGAGGCCGCCAACGACGCCTCCCGCGAGCACCCGATGCGCGTCATCGTGGTCTCGACCGAGGAGGAGCGCAGCCACACGGACTCCGGGCGTCTCGACGCCCAGATCCGCGTCGGCGGCGATGCGGGCGCCAGCGAGGTCATCGTGCTCCGCGCCTACGGCGAGACCGCGAGCGACGAGGAGGGGCTGGTCACCGGCCTCCTGCTCCCCGACGCTCCCGTCGTCGTCTGGTGGCCGGGGATCGCGCCGGCGAAGGCGTCGCACTCCCCGCTCGGCCGCATCGCCACGATCCGCATCACCGACGCGTCGGCCCAGCCGAACCCGCAGGAGGCGCTGTTCCACCTGGCCGACACGTACGCCCCAGGCGACACGGACTTCGCCTGGACGCGGCTCACCCTGTGGCGGGCGCAGCTCGCCGCGGTGCTCGACCAGCCGCCGTACGAGCCGATCACCTCGGTGGAGGTCGCCGGGGCGGCCGACTCGCCCTCCACCCTCCTGCTCGCCGCGTGGCTGCGACTGCAGCTCCAGGTGCCGGTGCAGTACGACCTCGCGTCGCGCGCGATCGGCTCCGGCGGCATCCACGGCGTCAGGATGGAGCGCGCGTCGGGCACGATCGAGCTCGAGCGCGAGGTCCCGAACGTCGCGCGGCTCTCCCAGCCGGGACAGCCGACGCACGACCTGTCGCTGCCGCGGCGCAGCCTCCGGGACTGTCTCGCCGAGGAACTGCGTAGGCTGGACCCCGACGACCTGTACGGTGAGGTCATCACGAAGGGTCTCGGAATGCTCGAGGCCCCCGACGAAGGAGCGGGCGCGAAGGCATGACGAACGAACGGCGGGTGCTCGTCCACCCCGACAAGGAAGCACTCGCCGCGTCGGTGGCCGCGCGCTTCCTCACCAAGACCATCGACATCCTCGACGACCTGGGCGCGGCGAACGTCGCGCTGACGGGCGGCACGATCGGCATCGCCGTGCTGGAGGCCATCAACGGCTCCCCCGCACGCGACACCATCGACTGGTCGAAGGTGCACTTCTGGTGGGGCGACGAGCGCTTTGTCGAGAAGTCGAGCGAGGACCGCAACGAGCGCCAGGCGCGCGAGGCGCTGCTCGACCACTTGCCGGTGCCGCCGGAGAACATCCACCCGTTCCCGGCGTCGGACGAGATCGCCGACATCGCCGAGGCCGCGAGCGTGTACGCCGCGGAGCTGGAGGCGTTCGCGCCGGAGGGTCAGGCCTACCCGAAGTTCGACATCACGTTCCTCGGCGTCGGGCCGGACGGCCACATCGCGTCGCTGTTCCCGGACCGCGCGGGCATCCGCGAGACGGAGGCCACGGTGATCGTCGAGCGCGAGTCGCCGAAGCCGCCGCCGCTGCGGCTCAGCCTGACCCGGCCGGTGCTCAACGCCTCCGACCGCATCTGGCTGGTGCTCTCCGGCAGTGACAAGGCGAGCGCCCTCGGCCTCGCCCTGGCCGGCGCGAGCTACACGGAGGTCCCGGTCGCCGGCGCCAAGGGCCGCAAGCGGACCGTGTTCTTCGTGGACAAGGACGCCTCCGTCAACGTGCCCGAGAACCTCATCGCCCCGAGCTACTGAGCTCGAACAACGAAAAGAAGCCCCGCAGGTCTCAGACCGGCGGGGCTTCTTCGTAGGCTCTAGTTGCTGGTGGGCTTGCCGCGGCGGGCGCGGAGCTGGTTGAGGGCGTCCTCGAGCAGCTGCTCCGCCTCCTCCTCCGAGCGGCGCTCCTTGACGTAGGCCAGGTGCGTCTTGTAGGGCTCGGCCTTCGCGACCGACGGCGGGTTCTCCTTGTCGCGCCCGGCCGGGAGGCCGCTGGACGGCGAGTCGATCACATCGGGGATCTCCTCGTCGGGCAGGTTCGCCGCGAAATAGCGGACGGTCTCGTTGCCGAGGGCGTCCCAGTACGAGACGGCCACGCGCTCGGCGTGGAAACCCCTGTCCTGCTCCCCCATCGGGCCCGCGCCGACGCGCGAACCGCGGATTGCGCTTCCTCCGGATGCCATGCTTCTCCTCTTGTGAAGGGGCGCCGGTTAGGCGCTGAACTTGGTGATGAGCCCGAGGACGACGATGCAGGTGATCCAGATGAGCCCGAGAATGACGGTGATCCTGTTGAGGTTGCGCTCCGCGACGCCCGACGCGCCCAGGTTGGAGGTGACGCCGCCGCCGAACATGTCGGAGAGGCCGCCGCCGCGTCCCTTGTGCAACAGGATGAGGAGGGTCAGCAGGAGGCTGGTGATCCCCAGCAGGACCTGGAGGATGACCGTGAGAATCTGCACGCTTGACCTTTCGATGCGACCGGGCCCGCGCCCGACAAAACCAACAGCCAGTATAACCGCCGAAGGGCGCGGCGGCTCACCCGACGTTCGGGGAGCCGCCGCGCGCCGTCAGAGTCCGACGTGCTTCTGGTAGCGGATGATGGCCGAGAACTCGGCCACGTCGAGGCTCGCGCCGCCGACGAGCGCGCCGTCGACGTTCGGCTCGCGCATGAAGCCGGCGATGTTGCCGGACTTCACCGAGCCGCCGTAGAGGATGCGCGTCTTGGCCGCGACCTCGGCTCCGAGCTTCTCGACGATGACCGCGCGCAGTGCGGCGGCCACCTGCTCGGCCTGCTCCGGCGTCGCCGCCTGCCCGGACCCGATGGCCCAGACCGGCTCGTACGCGACGACGAAGTCGGCAGCCGAGTCGACGGAGGCCAAAGCGGCGCGGAGCTGAGCGACGGGGACGGCGCTCGCGCCGTGCGTCTCCAGGTCCTCCGCCGTCTCGCCGACGCAGATGATCGGCGCGATGTTGTTCTTGACCGCCTGCGCGACCTTCGCCGCGACCTGCTCGTCCGTCTCGTTGTGCAGCGTGCGCCGCTCCGAGTGCCCGATGATCACGTAGCGCGACTCCAGGGCGGAGAGGAACGACGCCGCGACCTCGCCGGTGTAGGCGCCCGAGTCGTGCTCGGAGACGTCCTGCCCGCCGAACGCGATCGGCAGCTTGTCGGCCGAGATGAGCGTCTGCACGCTGCGCAGGTCGGTGAAGGGCGGGAACACGGCGACCTCGACGGCCGAGTAGTCGTGCCCGGCGTCCTTGAGGGTCCACGCCAGCTTCTGGACGACCGCGATCGCCTGCAGATGGTCGAGGTTCATCTTCCAGTTGCCCGCGATCAGCGGGACCCGCCGCACGGACTCGTTCACTGCTGCCATCCCAGGACCTCCAGACCCGGCAGGTGCTTGCCCTCGAGGAACTCGAGGCTCGCACCGCCACCGGTAGAAATGTGACCGAACTGATCGTCGGCGAAACCGAGCGCGCGCACGGCGGCCGCGGAGTCTCCCCCGCCGACCACGCTGAGGCCGTCGACCTCGGTGAGCGCCTGCGCGATCGCCTTGGTGCCCGCCGCGAACGGCGCCAGCTCGAAGACGCCCATCGGGCCGTTCCAGAACACCGTGCGGGCGCCGCGGATGTACTCCGAGAACAGCTCGCCGGTCTCCGGACCGATGTCGAGGCCGAGCCCGGAGGCGCCCCAGTCGGTGTCCTCGATGCCGTCGATCGGGCGCACCACGTGCTCCGCGTCGGCGCCGAACTTCGAGGCCACCACGACGTCCCGCGGCAGCACGATCTGCACGCCGAGCTCCTCGGCCTTCGCCAGGTAGCCCTTCACGGTGTCGAGCTGGTCGGCCTCCAGCAGGCTGGAGCCCACCGGGTGGCCGAGCGCCGCGAGGAAGGTGAAGAGCATGCCGCCGCCGATGAGCAGCGAGTCCACGCGCGGCAGCAGGTGGCCGATGACGCCGAGCTTGTCGGACACCTTCGAGCCGCCGAGCACGACCGCGTAGGGCCGCTCGGGGTTCTCGGTGAGCCGGTCGAGCACGTTCAGCTCGGCCGCGATGAGCGTGCCGGCGGCGCTGGGAAGCGCCTTCGCGAGCTCGTACACGCTGGCCTGCTTGCGGTGGACCACGCCGAAGCCGTCGGACACGAAGGCGTCGCCGAACGCGGCGAGCTTGGCGGCGAACGCCGTGCGCTCCGCCTCGTCCTTGGCGGTCTCCCCCGGGTTGAACCGGAGGTTCTCCAGCAGGGCGACGTCGCCGTCCTGCAGGCCCGCGACCGCGGCCTCGGCGCCCGCGCCGACGGTGTCCTGCGCGAAGGTCACCGGTTTGCCCAGCAGTTCAGAGAGCCGCTGGGCGACCGGCGCCAGGCTGTACTTCGAGTCGGGCGCGCCCTCAGGGCGGCCCAGGTGGGAGATCACGACCACCTTGGCGCCCTGATTGATCAGGGCGTCCAGGGTGGGAATCGACGCTCGCACGCGGCCGTCGTCCGTGATCTTGCCGTCCTGGAGGGGGACGTTCAGATCACAGCGGACGACGACGCGTTTTCCGGCGAGCGAACCGAGTGAGTCGAGAGTGCGAAGCGTCACGTCGGTTCCGGCCCTTACAGACGCTCGGCGACGTACTCGGTCAGGTCGACCAGACGGTTGGAGTAGCCCCACTCGTTGTCGTACCAGCTCGAGAGCTTGACCTGGTCGCCGAGGACGCGCAGCAGACCGGAGTCGAAGATCGACGAGTGCGGGTCGGAGACGATGTCCGAGGAGACGATCTCGTCCTCGGTGTACTTGAGGATGCCCTTGAGCGGACCCTCGGCGGCCTTCTTGTACGCGGCCTTGACCTCGTCGATGGTGACCGGGCGCGAGGCGGTGACGGTCAGGTCGGTGATCGAGCCGGTGGGGACCGGGACGCGCAGCGCGAAGCCGTCGAGCTTGCCCTTGAGCTCCGGGAGGACCAGGCCGATCGCCTTGGCGGCGCCGGTGGAGGTCGGGACGATGTTGATCGCGGCGGCGCGGGCACGGCGGAGGTCGCTGTGCGGGCCGTCCTGCAGGTTCTGGTCGGCGGTGTAGGCGTGGACCGTGGTCATCAGACCGCGCTCGATGCCGAACTCGTCGTTGAAGACCTTGGCCAGCGGCGCGAGGCAGTTGGTGGTGCACGACGCGTTGGAGATGATGTTGTGCTTCTCCGGGTCGTACAGGTGCTCGTTCACGCCGATGACGAACGTGGCGTCCTCGTCGGTGGCCGGAGCGGAGATGATGACCTTCTTGGCGCCCGCCTCGATGTGCTTCTTGGCGTCGGCGGCCTTGGTGAAGCGTCCGGTGGACTCGATGACGATGTCGACACCCAGCTCGCCCCACGGGAGGTTGGCCGGGTCGCGCTCCTCGAGGACCTTGATCGGCTTGCCGTTGACGACGATGCTGTCGCCCTCCAGCTCCACCGTGGCGTCCAGGCGGCCCGTGATCGAGTCGTACTTGAGCAGGTGGGCGAGCGTCTTGTTGTCGGTGAGGTCGTTCACCGCGACGATCTCGAGGTCGCTGCCCTTGGCGAGGGCCGCGCGCAGGTAGTTGCGACCAATGCGACCGAACCCGTTGATTCCGATCTTTACGGACACAGATGTCTCCCGTTGCTTGATGGGGGGCGCCGGACGGCGCCATGTGGGTGTTGTGGCGGACGGCGGCGTCCCGGGAGGGCTCCCTCCCGGGACGCCCACCCGCTACGACAGTAGCAGCAGACCCGAGGTCTTCTCGCGGGCCTTCACGAACCGGTCGGACACGTCGGCCCAGTTGGTGATGTTCCAGAACGCCTTGACGTAATCCGCCTTAACGTTCACGTAATCGAGGTAGAAGGCGTGCTCCCACATGTCGAGCAGCAGCAGCGGGATGGTGGCCGCCGCGAGGTTGCCCTGGTGGTCGTAGAGCTGCTCGATGATGAGCTTCTGGCCGAGCGAGTCCCACGCGAGGATCGACCAGCCGGAGCCCTGGATGCCGAGCGCCGAGGCGGTGAAGTGGGCGCGGAACTTGTCGTACGAGCCGAAGAACTCGTCGATCGCCGCAGCCAGCTCGCCGGTCGGCTTGTCGCCGCCCTCCGGGGACAGGTTGTTCCAGAAGACGGTGTGGTTGACGTGGCCGGCGAGGTTGAACGCCAGGTCCTTCTGCAGCTTGTTGACGTAGGTCAGATCGTCGGCGTCGCGCGCCTCCTGCAGCTTGGCGATCGCGGTGTTGGCGCCGTCCACGTACGCCTTGTGGTGCTTGTCGTGGTGCAGCTCCATGATCCGGCCGCTGATGTTCGGCTCCAGGGCCGAGTAGTCGTACGGAAGTTCGGCGAGCGTGTAGTCAGCCATTACTCATCTCCACAGTTGTTCTTCTTCGAGACCCGATTCGGGCGACTTCTTCAGTCTAGTAAGGGCAACCCGGCCGGTCTCGGGTTCCTTCCCGGCAGCAGGCCCCTCCGGAAACTACACCTCATCCAGGTCGGCGGGGAGGTTGGCGTCGGTGCCGGGGATGTCGAGGTCCGAGGCCTTCTTGTCGGCCATCGCCAGCAGGCGGCGGATGCGGCCGGCCACGGCGTCCTTCGTCATGGGCGGGTCGGCGTGGTGGCCGAGCTCGTCGAGGCTCGCGTCGCGGTGCGCCAGGCGCAGCTCGCCGGCATAGCGCAGGTGCTCGGGGACGTCGGGGCCGAGGATCTCCAGGGCGCGCTCGACGCGGGAGCAGGCAGCGACGGCGGCCTGCGCGGAGCGGCGCAGGTTGGCGTCGTCGAAGTTGACCAGGCGGTTGGCGGTCGCGCGCACCTCGCGGCGCTGGCGCAGCTCCTCCCAGTTGGCGACGGTCTCCACCGCGCCCATCACCACGAGCATCGCGCTGATCGCCTCGCCGTCGCGGATGACGACGCGGTGCACCCCGCGCACCTCGCGGGCCTTGGCGGACACGCCGAGGCGGCCGGCGGCGCCGACGAGGGCCATCGCGGCCTCGTTGCCGGGGCAGGTCACCTCCAGCGCGGCGGAGCGGCCCGGGTCGGTCAGCGAGCCGTGCGCGAGGAACGCGCCGCGCCAGACGGCGGCGAGCTCGTCACGGGAGCCCGTGGTGAGCCGGTTCGGGAGGCCGCGGATCGGGCGCCGGCGGGCGTCGAGCAGGCCGGTCTGGCGCGCGAGGGTCTCGCCGCCCTCCAGCACGCGCACCAGGTATTGGCTGGCGCGGCGGACGCCGGAGGCCGAGATCACGGACACGTCACTGCGGACGCCGTACAGCTCGGCGAGGTCTTTGCGCACGCGGCGGGCGAGCTCTGGCGTGTCCAGCTCGCTCTCGACCGCGATCCGGCCGCCGATCAGGTGCAGTCCACCCGAGAACCGCAGGATGGTCGCGAGCTCGGCGGCGCGGACGGTCGTCTTGCTGACTTCGACCTTCGTGAGCTCGTCTTTGACGTCGGCGGTGAGAGCCAATCGGATTCCTAACTGTGAAAGACGGCGCGGGTCACGCCGTGAAGTGGGCGGCCGGCATCATTCACGGCCCAGGTCGCGGTGCTTGGTGTTGACCGCGACGCCGGGGAAGCCCCTCAACCTGGTCGCGAGCTCTTCGGCTATCGCGACGGACCGGTGCTTCCCTCCCGTGCAGCCTATCGCGATCATCGCGTGCCGCTTGTTCTCCCGCTGATAGCCGGCGAAGATCGGGCGCATCGCGGCGACGTAGCCGTCGATGAACTCCTCGGCGCCGTCCTGCTGGAGCACGTACTCGCGGACGATCTCGTCCAGCCCGGTGTGCGGGCGCAGCTCGGGGTTCCAGAACGGGTTCGGGAGGAACCGCGCGTCGGCGACCAGGTCGGCGTCGGGCGGGAGGCCGTATTTGAAGCCGAAGCTCATCACGGTCACCTGCACACCGGCGGTGTCCTCCGCCGCGAAGGTGTCGGTGATGTTGGTGGCGAGCTGGTGGATGTTCAGGTCCGTGGTGTCGACGATGATGTCGCTCGCCTCGCGGATCTCGCGCAGCCGGGCGCGCTCCGCGTCGATGCCGTCGAGGATGGTGCCGTTGCCCTGCAGCGGGTGCGGACGGCGCACCTGCTCGAAGCGGCGGATGAGCACGGCGTCGGAGGCCTCCAGGAACAGCACGCGCACCTTGGTGCCCTCGCGCAGGCTCTGGATCATCGACTGCAGGTCTTCGAAGAAGTTGCGGCCGCGCACGTCGACCACCGCCGCGATGCGCGGAAGGCCGGACTCCGCGCGATTGGCCAGCTCGATCAGCGGCCGCAGCATCTGCGGAGGGAGGTTGTCGACCACGTACCAGTCGAGGTCTTCGAGGGCGTTGGCGACCGTCGACCGGCCCGCCCCCGACATCCCGGTGACGATCAGCACTTCCTGCTGCTCGCCGTTCGTGTCGATGTCGGTCGCCACGTGCACTCCCTCTCTGAACCAGGTGCGACCAGCCTACCGACTGACCCGCCGGGCCGAGGCGGTTTCCGGGAACGGTGCGCGTCTGCGCGCACCCCTCCTTCGGGGCGGACGCGCGCTCAGCCGGCGGTGAGGCGCTCGTGGACGGCGGCCGCGGTCGCCGGGCCGACCCCGCGCACCTCCGCGATCTGCTCAGGAGTCGCCTGGCGGAGCTGCGCCACCGAGCCGAAGTGCTTGAGCAGCTCCTTCACGCGCGCCGGACCGAGGCCCGGGATCTCGCCGAGGACGGATGAGATGTCGCGCTTGCGCCGCGCCCGCTGGTAGGTGATCGCGAAGCGGTGCGCCTCGTCGCGGATGCGCTGCACCAGGAAGAGCGCGTCGCTGTTGCGCGGCAGGATGACCGGGAAGTCTGAGTCCGGCTGCCAGATCTCCTCCAGCCGCTTGGCGATGCCGGCGAGCTGGATGCCGGTGACGCCGGACTCGTCCAGCGCGCGCTGCGCGGCGGCGACCTGCGGCTGGCCGCCGTCGACGATGAGGAGGTTCGGCGGGTAGGAGAACTTGCGGCGGCGGCGCTCTGCGGCCTCCGCGATCTCGGCGTCCACGTCGATCTCGGGGTCGTCTCCGTCCGTGGTGGTCCCGGCGTCGACAGTCTCATCCGTCTCCACGCCCGCCGCGTCCTCCCTCAGGTACGCCAGACGGCGCGTGATGACCTGGTAGATCGACTCGGTGTCGTCGGTGGACTCCGGGATGCTGAAGCGGCGGTACTGGTCCTTGCGGGGCAGGCCGTCCTCGAACACCACCATCGAGGCGACGATGTTCGTGCCGCTGAGGTGCGAGACGTCGAAGCACTCCATGCGCAGCGGGGCGTCCGCCATGCCGAGGGCGTCCTGGATGTCGTTGAGCGCCTTGGAGCGCGCCACGAAGTCGGAGCTGCGCCGGGTCTTGTAGAGGATCAGCGCGTTCTTCGCGTTCATCTCCGCGGTCTGCGCGAGCGCGGCCTTGTCGCCGCGCTGGGCGACCCGCAGCTCGACCCGGCCGGTCGACTTCGGGCCGCGGCGCACAGGGCCGGCCTCGTCGGCCTCCACGCGCCGGGCCATCAGCCACTGCTCCAGCTCGGTGGCGTCCTCCGGCAGCTCGGGCACGATGATCTCGCGCGGCGGGGCGTCCGTGCCCTCGTAGGCGTTCTGCAGCACGGTCTCGACCAGCTCGCCGAGCGTGATGTCGAGCTCCTTGTCGACCACCCAGGAGCGGACACCGCGGATGCGGCCGCCGCGGACGATGAACTGCTGCACGGCGGCGGCGAGCTCGTCGTGCGCGATGCCGAAGGCGTCCAGGTCCACGTTGTCCTGCAGGACGACGGCGCTCTTGCCCATCGCCGCCTCCAGCGCGCCGATGGCGTCCCGGTGCCTCGCCGCCGCCTCGTAATCGAGCGTGCTCGCGGCCTGCTTCATCTTGTCGGTGAGGTCGCGGATGTACTTCGTGTCGTTGCCCGCCATGAACGAGACGAAGTCCTCCGCGAGCTCGCGGTGGTCCTCCGGGCTGATCCGGCCGACACAGGGCGCCGCGCACTTGCCGATGTCGCCGAGCAGGCACGGCCTCCCGGTCAGCTCCGCGCGCCGGTAGACGCCATCGGAGCAGCTCCGCACCGGGAACGCCTTCAGCATGAGGTCGACCGTGTCGCGGATCGCCCAGACCTTCGTGTACGGGCCGAAGTAGCGCGCGTCCTTCAGGTTGCGGTTGCGGGTCACCATCACGCGCGGGATGCGCTCACCGAGCGTCACCGCGAGGTACGGGTACGACTTGTCGTCCCGGAACTGCACGTTGAACGGCGGGTTGAACTCCTTGATCCAGGTGTACTCGAGCTGGAGCGCCTCAAACTCGCTGGCGACCACCGTCCACTCGACGCTCGCCGCGGTCGTCACCATGCGGCGGGTGCGCTCGTGGAGGCTGCGCAGCGGCTGGAAGTAGTTGCTCAGCCGCGCGCGGAGGTTCTTCGCCTTGCCGACGTAGAGCACCCGCCGGTTCTTGTCGCGGAACCGGTAGACGCCCGGCTGCGTGGGGATCTCGCCGGCCTTGGGGCGGTAGCCGACCGTGTCCGTACTCACAGCGCGATCCTACGCGGCGCCACGGACACGCTCGCTGCCGAGCGCGCCCTCCCCCTGGAGGAGCTCCTTGAGGAAGTAGCCGGTGTGGCTCCCCGGCGTCTCGGCCACCTGCTCCGGCGTGCCGGTCGCGATGACCTCGCCGCCGCCGGCGCCGCCCTCCGGCCCCATGTCGATGATCCAGTCCGCCGACTTGATGACGTCGAGGTTGTGCTCGATGACGATGACCGTGTTGCCCTTGTCGAGGAGGCCGTTCAGCACCAGCAGGAGCTTGCGGACGTCCTCGAAGTGCAGGCCGGTGGTCGGCTCGTCGAGCACGTAGACGCTGCGGCCGTTGGAACGGCGCTGCAGCTCGGTCGCGAGCTTCACGCGCTGCGCCTCGCCGCCCGACAGGGTGGTGGCGCTCTGGCCGAGCCGCACGTAGCCGAGGCCGACGTCCACGAGCGTCTGCAAGAAGCGGTGGATCGCCGAGATCGGCCGGAAGAACTCCGCCGCCTCGCTGATCGGCATGTCGAGCACCTCGGCGATGTTCTTGCCCTTGTAGTGCACGGTCAGGGTGTCGCGGTTGTACCGCGCTCCGCCGCAAACCTCGCACGCGACGTAGACGTCGGGCAGGAAGTTCATCTCGATCTTGATCGTGCCGTCACCGGAGCACGCCTCGCAGCGCCCGCCCTTGACGTTGAAGCTGAACCGGCCGGGCAGGTACCCGCGGGCCTTGGCCTCCGGGGTCTCGGCGAACAGGGTGCGGATGCGGTCGAACACACCCGTGTAGGTGGCCGGGTTGGAGCGCGGCGTGCGCCCGATCGGCGCCTGGTCGACGTGAACGACCTTGTCGAGGTTCTCCAGGCCCGACACCGTGCGGTGCTTGCCCGGCAGCTTGCGGGCGCCGTTGAGCTTGTTGGCCAGCACGCGGTACAGGATGTCGTTGACCAGTGACGACTTGCCGGAGCCGGAGACTCCGGTGACCGCCACGAACGCGCCGAGCGGGAAGTCGACCGAGACCTTCTTGAGGTTGTTGGCCTCCGCGTCCACCACCCGGAGCACGCGCTTCTTGTCGATCTTGCGGCGCTTCTCGGGGATCGGGATCTCGCGCCGCCCGGCCAGGTAATCGCCGGTCAGCGACTCGGTGTTGGCGAGCAGCTCGTCGTACGACCCGGAGTGCACGACATGTCCGCCGTTGACGCCGGCGCCGGGGCCGATGTCGACGATCCAGTCGGCGGTGCGGATCGTGTCCTCGTCGTGCTCGACCACGATCAGCGTGTTGCCGAGGTCGCGCAGCGCGACGAGCGTGTCGATCAGGCGGCGGTTGTCGCGCTGGTGGAGGCCGATGCTCGGCTCGTCCAGCACGTAGAGCACGCCGGTGAGGCCCGACCCGATCTGCGTCGCGAGCCGGATGCGCTGCGCCTCGCCGCCCGACAGCGTCGCCGCCGCCCGGGCGAGGTCGAGGTAGCTGAGGCCGACCTGGATGAGGAAGTCGAGCCGGATCTTGATCTCGCGCAGCACCTGCGCGCCGATCTTCTGCTCGCGCTCGGTCAGGTGCAGCTTCTCCATGAACGCGCGCGCGTCGGAGAGGCTGAGCAGGGACGCGTCCGCGATGGAGGCGCCGTGGACGAGAACGGAGAGCACCTCGGGCTTCAGCCGCTTGCCCTGGCAGACCGGGCACGGCACCTCGCGGAGGTACTCGGCCCAGCGGGCGCGCTGGGTGTCGGTCTCTGCCTGCGCGTACTGGCGCTCGATGTAGGGCACGACGCCCTCGAAGCCGGACGTGTAGGACATCTCGCGGCCGTAGCGGTTCTTCCACCGCACCTTGACCTCGAAGTTGTCGCCGCGCAGCACGGCCTCGCGGACGTTCTGCGGCAGCTTCTTCCACGGCGTGTTGAGCGAGAAGCCGAGGTCGCGCGCGAGGCCGTCGAGCAGCTTCTCGTAGTAGTTGAAGAGGCCCTTGCCCTGCGTGGTCCACGGGATGATGACGCCCTCGGCGATGCTGAGACTGTCGTCGCCGAGCAGCAGGTCCTCGTCCACCGACATCCGCGTGCCGAGACCGGAGCACTCCGGGCAGGCGCCGAACGGCGCGTTGAACGAGAAGGTGCGGGGCTCGATCTCGGTGAGCTGGATGGGGTGGCCGTTGGGGCAGGACAGCTTCTCGCTGAACGACTGCCACGCCGCCGGGCCCACGCGGTCCACGAAGTTGACCTGCACCAGGCCGTCGGTGAGCCGCAGGGCGGTCTCCAGCGAGTCGGTGAGCCGGCCGAGGATGTCCGGCCCCGCCACGAGGCGGTCGACCACGACGGAGATGTCGTGCTTGACCTGCTTCTTGAGCGTCGGCGGCTCGCTGAGCTGGATCTGCTCGCCGTCCACGAGCGCGCGCGAGTATCCACTCGCGGCGAGCTCCTTGAAGAGGTCGACGAACTCGCCCTTCTTCTGCGAGATGACCGGGCTGACGACCATGTACCGCGTGCCGGCCTCGAGCTCCATGAGCTGGTCGGCGATCTGCTGCACCGTCTGGCGCTGGATCTTCTCGCCGCAGACCGGGCAGTGCGGGACGCCGATGCGCGCCCAGAGCAGGCGCATGTAGTCGTAGATCTCGGTGATAGTGCCGACCGTCGACCGCGGGTTGCGGTTGGTGGACTTCTGGTCGATCGACACCGCGGGGCTCAGACCCTCGATGAAGTCGACGTCCGGCCGGTCGACCTGGCCGAGGAACTGCCGCGCGTAGGCGGAAAGCGACTCCACGTACCTCCGCTGGCCCTCGGCGAAGATCGTGTCGAACGCGAGCGACGACTTGCCCGAGCCGGACAGGCCCGTGAAGACGACCAGGGAGTCGCGCGGGATCTCGAGGTCGATGTTGTGGAGGTTGTGCACCCGCGCGCCGCGCACGCTGAGGTGGGACCCCACGACCTTGCTCGGATTGCCTGCCGAACTCCTGCTACTCAGAGTGCTCACTCGTTCCATTCTCCGCTATTCACCGTCGCCCCACCCACGTGTTCGCCCACCGCGCACCTGCGCGATGCCCCCGCCGGCCAGTTCGAAGCTTTGTTCGATTCTAGCAACCCGGACAGGGTGTGTGCGACCATGCGCGAGCGTACGCCGGACCTCCGACATTCGTACCGGAGGCCGCGCTCACGCCCGCGGCCGGGCGAGCAGGAGCGCCGCCAGGAGGACCACCAGTCCGACGATGGCGCCGCCCGACACCACCGCCAGCCACGGTGCGGACGCCGGCCGGGCCACGAGCAGCAGCACCATCGCGACGGCCTGCACCGGGACCTGGATGAGGATCACCCGCCGCAGCGACGGCAGCAGCACCGCAGGCTGCACCTTGGCGGTCGCGGGCAGCACGAGCATCCACGCCGCGAGGACGTGCAGCACGTGGACGGCTGCGATGACGGCGAGCAGCCGGAGCGTGAGCCTCCCCGGCTCCAGGAGGGTGGAGAACGCGAGCACTGCGATGAGGACCCACGCGACCCGCCAGCGCGGGACGGCGAGGGCGACCGCGGTGAGGAGGACGGCCACGGCGGGCCACGGACCGCTGGGGGCGGTGGTGACGGCGAGCGGGACGGCGACGACGGCGAAGGCGACGCGGAAGGCCCAGGCGGGCACGGTGAAGCCGAGGTCGGGAGCGGGAGCGGCCTGCTCCCCCGTGCCGGTCATCCCAGCCCCGCTCATCCCCGCCGCCCCGCTCATCCCCGCCTCCTAGGCGTCGCCAGCCGCCGCAGCATCGCGTCGCGCTCCGGCGACGTCCACTGCAGCAGCTCCGCTCCCGCCGCCCGCAGCCGGTCCAGGCGCAGCCCGCGCTCCAGGTCCACGATCCGCAGCGCCAGCCGCTCCCTGGCCGGGAGCTCGTCGACGATGCGCGGCGGCAGCACGTCGACCACCACCACCCTGTGTCCCGCCGCGCGCCAGGTGAGCGCCAGGCGCATGGCCTGGTCGTCCAGGAACGTGGACATCACGAACACGACCGCGCCCTGCGCGAGCCGCGGCGCCCGCGCGCGCTCGGTCGCCGACCCGTGCGCGGTGGTCAGCTCGACCGCCCGCAGGACCCGGTGCAGGTGCCGTGCGCCTGCACGCGGCGGCAGCGCACGGCGGGCGTCGGAGAGGTCGTCGAAACCGACCCGGTCGGACGCGGCGGCGTACGCGCCCGCGAGCGAGACCGCGGCCTCCCGCGCGACGTCGAGGGAGGTCGCCCCCGGCCACTGGTACGGCGCCGCCCAGCCGGCGACGGCGCCGGGGACGTCGTCGCGCGCGTCCAGCACGAGCTGCACCGCCGCGTCGGAGGTCGCCGTGGTCCGCCGCACGTACAGCTCGCCCGGGCGCTGCGCGAGCCGGGCGGTCGCCTTCCAGTCGATTCGGCGCAGCCGGTCGCCCGGACGGAAACGGTCGATGTCCCGGAACTCGCCGCCGTCGCCCGGCCGCGCGGACACGTGGCCGCCGGTCAGGCCGAGCAGGCGCGCGGGCAGCGGGAGGCTGCGGATCCGCTGCGCGGCCGGCCGCACCACGCGCTCCGCGACGGCGGGGATGCCGGGGTCGCCCGTCCATGCGGCGTCCGGCCCGATCCCCCGGGCGGCCAGCGACAGGATCCGCTGCGGGCCGGAGTGCGAGACGGCGACGCGGAAGCGCAGCCGGGCGGCCTCCCGCGGCGTCACCACCGCATCCTCGGGTCGGCGGTCGGTCCGGTGGACTCGCACATGCACGCCGTCCACGCTCCCGTCCGCCTCCGCCACCGCGTCGACGTGCACGCGGCCGTCCGGGTCGTCGCCGGCGATGGTCACCCGGGCGCGCGCGGCCGCGGACTGCGGCCGCGACGACCAGCCGAGCAGCGCCGCCATCAGCAGCGGGGCCGCGACCAGCATCAACTCCACCCGCGACAGCACGAACGCAGCGACCAGGCAGACCGCCGCGACGATCGCGGCCGCGGTCACCGCCGGGCTCAGCGCCCACCCGGAACCGCCGGCCTGCGCCTCCGTCCGCTCGCGCGGGCCGGGCATGCGCGCCCGCGACCACAGCGACATCAGTCCGCGGCCTCCCGCTCGCGCGTCCCCACCGCCGGCGGTCCCGCCACCGAGGACACGACCTCCAGGACGACCTGGGTGGCGCTCACGCCGCTGGTCCACGCCTGCACGGTCAGCGTCAGCCTGTGCGCGAGGACCGGCACCGCGACGCGCTTGACGTCGTCGGGGATGACGAAGTCCCGGCCGGCGAGCACCGCCAGCGCCCGGGCGACCAGCAGGAGGCCCTGCGACCCGCGGGGCGAGGCGCCGACCTCCACGGAGCGGTGCCGGCGGGTGGCGGCCGCGAGGCGCACGCAGTAGGCGGCGATGTCGGGATCGACGTCCACGCTCTCCACCCCGGCCTGCATGGCCAGGAGGGTCTCGGCGTCCGTGACCGGCTCGACCGTGGCGACCTCGTGCCGCCGGGCGACGCGGGCCAGCAGCACCTGCGTCTCGCCGTCCGCGTCCGGGTAGCCCACGCCGAGCCGCACCATGAACCGGTCGAGCTGCGCCTCCGGGAGGGCGTAGGTGCCCTCCGACTCGATCGGGTTCGCGGTCGCGACCACGTGGAAGGGCCGAGGCAGAGGGAAGCTGCGCCCCTCCACGGACACCTGCCCTTCGGCCATCGCCTCCAGCAGCGCCGACTGGGTCTTCGGCGAGGTGCGGTTGATCTCGTCCGCCAGGAACAGGCCCGTGAACACCGGCCCGGGCCGGAACTCGAACTCGGCGGTCGACGGCACGTAGACGTACGAGCCGGTGATGTCGGACGGCAGCAGGTCGGGGGTGCATTGCAGCCGCCGGAAGTCCAGGCCGACCGCGCTCGCGATGCTGCGCGCGGCGAGGGTCTTGCCCAAGCCGGGGACGTCCTCGAACAGCACGTGGCCGCCGGCGAGGACGGTGGCGAGCGCGATGTGCAGCGGCTCGCGCATGCCGACGACGACCGACTCGACGCGGTTCAGGACCTCGGCGCCCAGCCGGGCGACCTCGGTGACGGGGAGCGCGGCGGTGGCGGTCGAGGTGGAGGTGGTGGAGGTTGTGGACGTCTCCGGGGTCATGCGGCTCCTGTCGTTTCTGCGTTGAGCGGGTCGGCGGGGCGAGCGCCGGCCGGCAGTTCGATTTCATGTTGCCCGTCCGCCACGGCGCCCGGCACGGCCAACGCCTCCACCCGGGCCAGCGTCTCCAACCGACTCAGCGACGCCGCGAACTCCTTCGGGCGCGGGGCGGCCGCGCTGCCCTTGCGCAGCATGACCGCGGTCCGCTCGCCCAGCAGCCGGACGACCTCCGGCTGGGCGGCCGGGTCGTCGAGCTGCACCCCGTACCGGTCGAGAACCTCGGCGGCGAGCCCGCGGAGGCGGCGGACCGCCTCGGGCGACACCCGTCCGCCGCGCGCGCCGAGCGACCAGCCGAGCTGCACGACGTCCCGCCGCGCGCCCGCGCGCTGCTGCGGCGGCGGGACCGGCCAGGTCACCTCGGCCTGTTCGCCGAGGAGCGACAGCAGGGCGCCGAGCGCGAAGACCACGAACCCGAGTCCGACGGCGTGCGGGCCGTCCATCCCGAAGAACCAGGCCGCCACCCCGACGATCGCGGCCGCGAGCACGCACCCGACCCCGCGCCGGACCATCCGCGCGCGGGTCATCGGAGCGCCCCGCCCGCCGCGGCGGTCCCCCACGAGGCGCGCAACGCCTCGATCGCGGCGCGGGCCGCCTCGACGTCGGTCGCGGTCACGGGCGCGTCGCTGAACCTGGCGCGCAGATAGAGGTCGAGGAGGTCGCCGGCCGCATCGCGATCGGACGCGACCCGGGCGAGGACCCGGCGGACGAACTCCCCCGGCGTCTCGGCCGGGAGCCGGTGGACGCCGCTGTCCGCCGCGCCCTCCTCCAGCCCGAGCCAGGCCCGCTCGATGGCGTCCCGCGGCTCCCGGCCCTCGCCGAGCAGGTCGAGGGCGCGGTCGAGGCCGCGGCGGACGCGTTCGGGTCGCGGTTGCGCGGGCGGCTCCGGCGCGACGGAACCTTCGGTGGAGCCGTCGACATCGCGGTCGAGGCCCGGGTACTCGGAACGCAGCCTCCGCCGCAGGTAGCGGTAGAGCAGGGCAAGCAGGACGACGACGATCAGCGCGATGACCGCGTATGTCACCCAGGTCAGGTCGATGCGGGTCTCGTGCGGGACGTCCTGCGGCGCGGGCGTGCCGGTTGCCTTCTGCTGCTCCCCCGGGTGCGGCTGGAGGTCGGCGGCCGGCGGCGTGAACCGGAGGCCGGTGAAGACGGGGGCGCCCTGAAAGGCGAGCGCGAGGCCGGAGAGCGCGAGCAGGATGCCGGCGGCGGTGACCAATCCCCACCGCTGCCGCGTCCGCGTCGCCTTCGAGTTCACCCTGCCACCGTAGCGCGGAGGTGGTGGGAACGCGGCGGGACTTCCCCGGCTCGCACCCTCAGCCCAGGTGTCCCGCCTTCTCCATCTGCCGCAGGTCCCGCTTCAGATCCGACAGCTCGTCGCGCAGCCGCGCCGCCAGCTCGAACTTCAGCTCTCCCGCCGCGGCGAGCATCTGCCCGTTCAGGTCGGCGATCAGCGACTCCAGCGCGGCCGCGCCCTGGGCCGCGATGCCGCCGTTCCGGAGGTTCGGCGTCGGGCTCTTGCGGCGCTGCTCGCGGCCGGCGAGCATCCGGGCGGTGTCGGCCTCCTCGCGGGCCAGCACGTCGGTGATGTCGGCGATGCGCTTGCGGAGCGGCGTGGGGTCGATGCCGTTGGCGCGGTTGTACTCGATCTGCAACTCGCGGCGGCGGTCGGTCTCCTCGATGGCGTTCTTCATCGAGTCCGTCAGTACATCGGCGTACATGTGCACCTCGCCCGAGACGTTGCGGGCGGCGCGGCCGATGGTCTGGATGAGCGACGTCGACGAGCGGAGGAAGCCCTCCTTGTCGGCGTCGAGGATCGCCACCAGGGACACCTCCGGCAGGTCCAGGCCCTCACGGAGGAGGTTGATGCCGACCAGCACGTCGTAGACGCCCGCGCGCAGCTCGGTGAGCAGCTCGACGCGGCGCAGGGTGTCGACGTCGGAGTGCAGGTAGCGGACCCGCACGCCGGCCTCCGCCAGGAAGTCGGTGAGCTCCTCCGCCATCTTCTTGGTCAGCGTGGTGACCAGGATGCGCTCGTCGCGCTCGACGCGCACGCGGATCTCCTCGAGCAGGTCGTCGATCTGGCCCTTGGTCGGCTTGACCACAATCTGCGGGTCGACCAGGCCGGTCGGGCGGATGATCTGCTCGACGATGCCGTCCGCGATGCCCATCTCGTACTTGCCGGGCGTCGCCGAGAGGTAGACCGTCTGGCCGACGCGGTCCTTGAACTCGTTCCAGCGCAGCGGACGGTTGTCCATCGCGCTCGGCAGGCGGAAGCCGTGCTCGACCAGCGTGCGCTTGCGGGAGGCGTCGCCCTCGTACATGGCGCCGATCTGCGGCACAGTGACATGCGACTCATCGATGACGACGAGGAAGTCGTCGGGGAAGTAGTCGAGCAGGCAGTTCGGCGCCTCGCCGGGCTGCCGGCCGTCGATGTGCCGCGAGTAGTTCTCGATGCCGGAGCAGAAGCCGATCTGCTCCATCATCTCCAGGTCGAACTGGGTGCGCATCCGCAGCCGCTGCGCCTCCAGCAGTTTGCCCTCGCGCTCCAGCTCCTGCAGCCGCTCGCGCAGCTCCTCCTGGATGGTGCCGATGGCGCGCTGCATCGTCGCCGGGCTGGCGGCGTAGTGCGTCGCGGGGAACACCGAGACGGCGTCCATCTTCTGCAGGACCTCGCCGGTGAGCGGGTGCAGCGAGTAGAGCGCCTCGACTTCGTCACCGAACAGCTCGACGCGGACCGCGTGCTCCTCGTACATCGGGATGATCTCGATGGTGTCGCCGCGCACGCGGAACTTGCCACGCGAGAAGTCGACGTCGTTGCGCTCGTACTGCATCGCGACGAAGCGGCGGATGAGCGCGTCACGGCCGACGTTCTGGCCGACCTGGAGGGCGACCATCGCCTCCAGGTACTCCTCTGCGGCGCCGAGGCCGTAGATGCAGGAGACGGTGGAGACCACGACGACATCGCGCCGGCTCAGCAGCGAGTTGGTGGTGGAGTGCCGCAGCCGCTCGACCTCCGCGTTGACCGAGGAGTCCTTCTCGATGAAGGTGTCCGTCTGCGGGACGTACGCCTCCGGCTGGTAGTAGTCGTAGTAGGAGACGAAGTACTCGACGGCGTTGTTGGGCAGCAGCTCGCGAAACTCGTTGGCGAGCTGCGCGGCGAGGGTCTTGTTGTGCGCGAGGACGAGCGTGGGGCGCTGCACCTGCTCGACCAGCCAGGCGGTGGTCGCCGACTTGCCGGTTCCGGTCGCGCCGAGGAGGACGACGTCGGTCTCGCCCGCGTTGATGCGGCCCGCGAGCTCGGCGATGGCCTTGGGCTGGTCGCCGCTCGGCTCGAATTCGCTAATGACCTCGAACGGACGGACGAGACGCGTGGCTTGCATGGGTCCAGTCTAGGAAGGACCAACGACATCGCGGACCCGCTCTCGCTCAGAGCGGAACCGTCAGGACCGCAGGCTCTCCCAGAGCTCGTCCACCTGCTCGCGGGTCCGGTCGAGCGACCCGTCGGTGTCGATCACCACGTCCGCGACCGCCAGCCGCTCCTCGTCGGAGGCCTGCGACCCGATCCGGCGCTCGGCCTCCGACCCGCCCATCCCGCGCAGCCGCACCAGCCGGTCGATGCGCGTGGCGGCGTCCGCGTGCGCGACGACCACCAGGTCGAACGGGTACTCGTTGGCCGACTCGACCAGCAGCGGCACGTCGTAGACGACGATGGCCGCGGGATCGGCGGCGCCCGCGGCCTCGAACCGCGCGGTCGAGGCGGCGAGCACGGCCGGGTGGGTGATCCCGTTGAGCTTCTGGAGGGCGTCCGCGTCGCCGAACACGATCGCGCCGAGCGCGGGCCGGTCGAGGCTGCCGTCCGCGGCGATGACTCCGGGGCCGAAGGTGGCGGCGATCTCCGCCAGCGCGGGAGTGCCCGGCTCGACGACCTCCCGGGCGATGCGGTCGGCGTCCACGACCACGGCGCCGAGCTCCGCGAGCCGGGAGGCGATGGTCGATTTTCCGGAGGCGATCCCGCCCGTGAGTCCGATCAGCTGCACGCCCCGAGCCTATTCCGCCGAGGGGCACGTTGTTGTCACTTCCAGGCCGCGAAAGTGACAAC
>NZ_JBHTXK010000025.1:0-44287 GCF_042791795.1 Leifsonia sp. NPDC056665 | reverse complement strand
CGTAAACGCCCCTAAAACTCGGTTTTAGGGGCGTTTACGTGCCCCTCGGCGGGTGGTGCGGGTCAGCGGGCGGCGAGGAAGGTGCGGACGGCGCCGAGGACCTCGGGGGTGTCCAGGTGGAGGCCGTGCCGGGCGTCGAGCTCCAGGATCCGCGCGTCGGGGATCCCCGCGGCCAGCAGGCGCGCGTGGGCGACCGGCGTGAGGGCGTCCTCCCGGCCGTGGATCACGAGCGTCTCCGCGCGGATCCGGCCGAGCGCCTCCCGCGCGTCGTGGTCGCGGCTCGCGGCGAAGTGCCCGCGCAGCGCCGCGCGCGTCGCGACCCGGTCGAAGAACCCGGCCACGGCCTCCGGGTTGGCCTGCGCCCAGTCCGCGTCGAAGAACAGCGGCAGCATCCGCTCCTGGTCGCCGCTCAGGAGGTCGCCGATGACGGCCGGGTCGCGCCGGCTGTGCGCACCCGCAGCCCGGTCGCCGGCCGTCGTGCCGATGAGCACCAGCCGGCGGACCCGGGACGGATGCTCGGCCGCAAGCCACTGCGCCACGCGCCCGCCCATCGAGTGCCCGAGCACGTGCGCGGCGGAGACGCCCGCCTCGTCGAGCACGGCGAGCGCGTCGTCGGCGAACTGCCGGGTGCTGTACGCGGCCGGGTCGCCCGCGCCGCTCTGGCCGATCCCGCGATGGTCGAACACGATCACGCGGAAGTCCTCGGCGAGGGCGTCCGCGAACGGCCCCCAGCCGTGCATCCCGGTCGCCTGCCCGGCGATCAGCAGCAGCGGGACGCCGCTCCCCCGCTCCTCGAACGCGATCGGCACACCGTCGTCGGCGGTCGCGAGAGGGGGCACGGCGTGTGAGTCTACCGGCCGCCACCCGCTAGCATCGCGGCATGCATGTGCGACTGCGCCCGGTGAAGGACACGGACGCCGACGCCGCCTTCGAGATGATGCGCGACCCGGAGGCCGTGCGGATGGCGGCCTTCACCGCCGCCGACCCCGACGACCGGGCCGACTTCGACGCCCGGTGGCGACGGCACCTCGGCGATCCGGCGATCACGATGCGCGCGGTGGAGGCCGACGGCGGCTTCGCGGGAACGGTCGCGGCCTTCACCCTCGACGGCGACCGGGAGGTCACCTACTGGATCCGCCGCGAGCTCTGGGGCAACGGCATCGCGACCGCGGCGCTCCTCCTGCTGGTCGCGGCGGAGCCGGGCCGGCCGCTGCACGCGCGGGTCGCCGCGGCCAACATCGGGTCGCAGCGGGTGCTGGCACGGGCCGGGTTCGTGGAGACGGGGCGGGAGACGTCCTACGCGGCGGGCGCCGGGAGGCCCGTGGAGGAGCTGCTGCTCGAACTCCGCTGAGCAGCCGTCCCGTCTCCGTCCGATCGCGGGCCCCGCACCGCCCGCGCACTCCACCTCCCCTCCTCGCGCTCCACCCGGATCGGGTGCTCGAACGCCGCGCTCACCGTCCCGGTGGTCACCGCCTCCGCGATCGGGCCGGCCGTGACGATGCGCCCGTGCGACAGAAGGAGGGCGTGCGAGGTCGTCTCCGGCAGCTCCTCCAGGTGGTGCGTGACGAGCACGCTGGCGAGGTCGGGAACCGCAACGGACAGCCCGTCGATCGTCTCCAGGAGCTGCTCCCGCGCGGCGACGTCGAGCCCGGTCGTCGGCTCGTCGAGCAGCAGGAGGCGCGGCTCGGACACGAGCGCCCGCGCGATCAGCGCCCTCCCGCGCTCACCCTGCGAGAGCGTGGGCCAGCGGGAGTCGCGCAGCCCGTCGAGGCCGATCGTGCGGATCAGGTCGCGCGCGCGGGCGACCTCCACGGGAGTGGGCTCCCAGCGCATCGGCGGCTCCAGCGTGCCGGTGATCCCGGTGAGGACGACCTCCATCACGGTGAGCGGCGACCGCACCGGATGACGCGGGTTGACGTGGCCGATGTGGCGGCGGAGCTCCTGCAGCTCGACCCGTCCGAGCCGCCGCCCGAGCACGTCGACCGTGCCGGAGGTGGGGAACGCGACGGCGCCGCAGAAGCCGAGCACGGTGCTCTTCCCTGCGCCGTTCGGGCCGAGCAGCGCCCAGTGCTCCCCCGCGCGCACGGCGAAACCGATGTCCTCGAGGATGTGGCGGCCGTCACGCCGGAAGGTCACGTCGCGCAGTTCGAGCACCGTCTCCATCCCCCCATCCTGCCCTGTCCGCCAGGTCACCCCGCCCTCCCGCCACAGGTCACGGTTCGGTCACATACGGCACATCGGCACCGGACACGTAGGTAGCGCTCAGCCTCGCTTCGTACGCTGCCCCGCTATGGGGACCCAACCGCTCCGCCTCGGACCGTTCGCCCGGCGCCGGCTGGAGCGCCGGGCGCGCCGCGACGCGGAGGCCGTGCGGCCGCCGACCGCGGAGCCGGCCGGGCTGCGCGTGCCAGGCGACCCGGCGGACGAGGCCACCTTCGGCGCCGAGCCGACGCCCACCGTCGCCGCCCTCCAGGCCAGGGCGAACGCTTACGCCCATCGCGAGGAGCAGCGCTTCCTCGCCCGGTCCAGGCGCGACCTCGCCGAGCAGCGCGAACTGTCCCAGGCGCTGGCTGCCGACCTCGACGCCTACGACGAGCGGCTCGACGCTCTGCCGCCCGCCGACCGCGCAGCGACCCGCATCACAGAGGGCGAGGGAGTGGCGTTCCAAGACCTGCGCCGGCTGCGCCGCCGGATCACCGCACGCAACGCCCGGTCGGAGCAGCTCGGCGCGCGCATCCACGCCCGCTTCACCACCGCGCGGCTGCGCGCGACGCGCCACTTCGACCGTTCGGACGAGAAGATCGCCGTCTACTGGAGCGCGTACCTGCGCGCGCTGTCGCCGCGGCTCGTGCCCGTCCGGGCGCCGGCCTTGCGCCGCGCGGACTCGCTGGCCGGCAGGGAGACCTCCGTCGACCGCTGGCATCCCGCCGGCTCCGTGCAGCCGTTCGCACCACCCACGTCACCATCCACCGAACCGGGGAGCATCGATGCGTCAACGTGACAGGATCACCGAATACCGGGTCCCCGCCACCGCGGGACTGCGACGGCGGCTGCTCTGGCGGCTGCGGAGGCTGCGCGGCGCCGTCGACGTCGAGACGCTCGAGGTCTTCGAGCACGAGCTCGCCGCGTTCGAGCGCGTCGGGGTCGCCGACCTGGAACGTCAGCGCACCCGCAACGTCTCCGACTGCTCCGCCCGCCTGGCCGAGGCGCAGTCGCGGGTCGAGCTGATCCGGCACGCCCTGGAGCGATCGGAGGCCGACATCCGCCGCGCCGAGCAGGACGCCGCCCGCCTCGACGCCAAGCTCGCCGGCGGCGACCCCGAGTTGCACAGTTACGCCTAGGAGGACCGCATGCCGAGAGACATCGTCACCAAGCCCCCGCGGGTCCGCCCGAGCGTCGGCCACCTGTCGCCGGTCGCGCACGTCCTGGTCTACGTGCTGCTGCTGGCGATGCTGACCGTCGACTACATCCTGCTCGCGCAGGCGCTCACGCTGCTGCTGCGGAACGACAGCCAGTACGGCTCGATCGGGCTGCAGATGTACGTGATCACGCTGGGCATCTCGCTCGCGGTCGTCTCGCTGCCGCACGTCGCGGCGATCCTGCTGCGGCGGGTGCAGGCGCGCGTGATGTCCCGCGGCTGGATCGTGGTCTCGGTCGCCCTGCTCCTGGTCTGGGCGGCGCTGCTGGCGGCTATCACGGTCGCGCGGATCAAGGCGGGCATGAACGCGGCGAGCTCGGGAGGCCTCAGCGGCCTGGTCGGCGGCGGGACGACGACCGCCCCCGCGTTCTCGTGGACCGCGCCCGACACGCTGATGGCGTTCCTCATGCTCGGGGTCCTGGCCACCTCCGGGACGATCAGCTTCGTCGTCGCCTGGCTGACCACGCGGCCGTTGCTGACGGCCGCGGAGAAGGCGCACGCGCACGTCGCGAAGCTCCGCACCCACCGCGACCGGCTGCTCGCCGAGGCGGTGAAGGCGGACGAGGCCGCCCGCCACGCCGCCCAGCTCGACGCGCACGACGCCGTCCGCTACACGGGGGCCCGGGTCACGTTCCACTCCCGGGTGGACGTCATCCGCGCCCGCCTCGCCACGCGTCTCGCTCAGCGCGAGCGGGACCCGGAGAGCACGAGCCAGCTCATCCGCGAGCTCCGCGCGCGCCGCGTGGTGGAGGCCGCGTCACCGGCGCCCGAGGTGCCGATGACTCCGGGGGCCGCCGCGGTGGAGGCGCCGGAGACCGCGCCGACATGGCCGTCGTCGACGACCGGGCTGGAGCGATGATGCGCCGTGCGAACTCCCGGTCGCTCGCCCGCTCCGTCCGCGCGTTCGTCGCCGTCGCCGGAGTCCTCGCCGTGGGCGCCGGCCTCACCGCGTGCACATCCGCGACCGCCGCCGGCCAGGCGTGCGACCAGTCGCACAAGCGCAACCTCGGCGTCGTCGCGGGGAGCACCGCCAACGCCCCCGCTGTCGCCGTACCCGCCAGCGCCACCGACCAGCTCAAGGCGGCCGGGACCACCAACGGCAGCGTGACAGTGGTGATCCCCTCGGGGACGCCGCAGACGATGGGCACCACGTCGCTGGGTTCCAGCGCGCAGGACGCGATCGTCTGCCAGAACGACCAGCGCACCAAGCTCACCCAGATCGGCAGCTACCTCGCGGGCCTCAAAGCCGCGACACCCGAGGTCGACTTCCTCGGCGCGATCGGCCAGGCCGCCCGTGACCTCGGCGACCATCCGCTCGGTGTGCTCGTCATCGGCAACGGCCTCCAGACCGCCGACCCCCTGAACTTCGCCGGGAGCGGCCTGCTCTACGCCGACCCGGCGCAGGTGGTCTCCGACCTCCGTTCGCGCAACCTCCTCCCCGCCCATCTCACGGGAGTCACCGTCTACTGGTCCGGCATGGGCGACACGGCGGGAGCGCAGCAGCCGCTCACCGTCCCCGCGCGCAGCAACCTGGCCGCCATCTGGACCGCCGTCATCAAGGCCGCCGGCGGGACCCTCTCGCTGCTGCCCGAGCCGGCGTCCGGCGCAGCCGCGACCGGACTGCCGGCTGTGACTCCCGTGCCGGTGGAGGCCGTGGCGACCAAGACGGACTGGTCGCATCCCGTGGTCATCCGCAACGCTGACCTCCACTTCGTCAAGGACACCGCCACCTTCTCCGACCCGACGGCCGCCCAGCAGCTCCTGTCGACCCTCGCACCGTCGATCGAGCAGAGCAGCGGCGTGATCACGATCACCGGCACCGCGTCCAAGGACCAGGCCACGAACAACACCGCCGACACCGCGCTGTCGCTCCGCCGGGCGAACGCCGTGAAGGCCGCCCTGGTGTCGCTGGGCGTGCCGGAGGCGAAGCTCGCGACCGCCGGCGTGGGCTTCCAGTGGTGCGGCTGGCAGAGCGAGACGGACGCGTCCGGCTCCTACTCGGACGCCCTCGCCGAGCAGAACCGCTCGGTCATCCTCACCTCGTCCGGAGTGTCCCTCTGCGGCTGACCGCCGCTCAGGTGTTCGGCGTCGGAGCTGGGCTCGCCGTCATGCCGTGCTTTCCCGCCCCGAGGTGCACGATGCGCGTCGCCGTGACGGAGTCGCCACTGCGTGCTCCGATCACGCCGACCCTGTCTCCGATGGCGAAGGCGGAGGCGCTGTCCGGCTTCTTCGCTGTGCCGAAGGCGGTGGTGGAGTCGACGGTGACCGTGACGGTCGCGCCCGCGGCCGACTGGATCGTCCAGGTGCCGCCCGACATGGCGGTCACGGTTCCGACCGTGCCGTGAGCGCGCTTCTGCTTGGCGGAGATCGCACCCTTCTTGGCGTGCGCCGCCGTGCTCATCGCCGCGGGCGCCGTCGAGTCGCCCCCGGCGATCGCAGCGGAAACCCCCCACGCCGTCCCGCCCGCGACCACCACGATCGCGACCGCCGCGGCCGCGATGGAGAGCCCGATCGCATGACGGCGGAAGAACGAGGGGCGATCGGCATCGACGGACTTCATCGAGTCCGTGACCGCCTGACCGGCCGAACTCGCGGGCGCGACAGGCGGAACGGACGCCGTAGGCGCTGCGTGCGCCGTGGCCGCCACCGGAACAGGCGCCACGGGCACCGGCACGGTGTCGCCGGCGTCCTCGGCATCCGGCCGCTCCACCCACCACGGCAGCGGCTCGGTGGGATGTCCGTCGCCCGCGCGCTCAATGGGTTCGGTGACGGCCTCGTCGTTCGCGGGCCCGTTCGCCGGGTCGTTCTCGGCGTCGTTCGTGTTCATGCCCACCACCGTGTCAGGCGCAGATCAGGGCGAGGCTCGCGGAATGTCAGAGGAAGGTAAAGTCACGCGGAACTCGGTCCCTCCGCCCTCGGCCGGCGACGCGGTGATCCAGCCGCCGAGCCGCCCGACGAGCGTTCGCGCGATGGACAGACCGAGGCCGGTGCCGACCGGCCTGGCCCCGCGATAGCGGGCATGGAGGGCTCCGCGGTCGAACGCGACCGCGGTGTCCTCCACGCTCAGCCCCGGTCCCCTGTCCCGGACGGCGAGCTCGACGACCCGGTGCGGGGTCAGGCCCCCGAGAATGACGATCTCCGTGCCGGCCGGCGCGACCCGCAGGGCGTTCTCCACCAGCCCGTCGAGGATCTGGCGCAGCCGCATCTCGTCGGTGTGCACCGGGATCGGGTCGCCGGACAGGTCGGCGCGGAGCGCCACGCCTGCGCCTCCGGCCGCTCCCGCCCACGCCCGCACCACGGCGCCGACGGTGTCGCGGGCGTCGAAGTGCTGCGGCACGATCGTGAACTCGTCCGCCTCCAACCGGGCCAGCTCCAGGAGGTCGTCGAGGAACCTCCTCAGGCGCTCGGACTCGGCCGAGAGCGTCCGCCCGGCCTCCGCGACATCGCCGGGAGGGATGACGCCGTCGGCCAGCGCCTCGGCGTAGCCCCGGATGGCCGTCAGCGGCGTGCGGATCTCGTGCGAGACGGACAGCAGGAACTCGCGCTGGCGGTCCTCGCTCGTCGCGAGGGCGGTGTCGAGGGTGCGCAGCGCCTGGGCGATGTCGTCGATCTCGGCGACCGACTGGGTCTCGATCGCGACACCGCGCCGCCCGCCGGCCAGTGCCCGTGCGCTGTCGGCCACCCGGCGCAGCGGGCGGCCGAGCAGTCGCGCGAGCAGCACGCCTGCTGCGGTGGCGACCGCGAGGCCGATCGCGAGGGCGAGCACGATGCCGCGGAGCAGTTCGGCGTCGCCCGCGGCGATGTCCGCCACCTTGCGCACCCCGACGATCCCGCCGCCGTTCGGGCCGGGGATGCCGACCAGCACCGCGTCCTTGCCGTTCAGGGTCGTGTTCGCCGAGACCGTCTTCCCGGCCTGGAGCATCCGCACCACGTCGGGGCCGACCGATCCGCGCGCCGCGCCGGTGACGGTGCCGTCCGGCGAGACGAGGGCGAACCGGTCGCCGACCACGCCCACCCGGCCCTCGGCAGCGCGTCCGGAGGCCACCAGCGCCGCCGCCTGCGCTTTGAGCTGCTGGCGCGCCTGGTTCTGCTCCACCGTCTGCACCACCTGCACGGCGACCAGCGCTGTCACCAGCACGGCGATCAGAGCGACGGCGAACGTCACCAGGGTGAATCGCGCGCTCAGCGATCCGAACAGCCGCGTGCGCCGCGCCATGCCCCTCAGCCCTCGTCCGCGACGCTGTAGCCGACCCCGCGGATCGTCCGCACGATCCCGGCCGCGTCGCCGAGCTTGACGCGCAACTGGGCGATGTGGACGTCGACGGTGCGGCTGCTGCTGTAATCCGCGACTCCCCACACCGACGAGAGGAGCTGCTCGCGGGTGAAGACCCGGCCGGGCTGGCTCATCAGGTGGTCGAGGAGGTCGAACTCGGTCGCCGTCAGCTCGACCCGTCCGGAGGCGGTCTCCACGCGCCGCCGCGCGCCGTCGATGCTCACGCCGCCGACGGTGCGGGTGGGTGCGGGGACCGGCCCCGCCGCACGCCGCACCATGCCTTTGACCCGCGCGACGAGCTCGCGCGGCGAGAACGGCTTGGTGAGGTAGTCGTCCGCGCCCAGCTCGAGGCCGACCACGCGATCGATCTCGTCGTCCCGCGCGGTCACGAAGATGACGGGGGTCCAGTCGTCGCGCGCCCGCAGCGCGCGGCAGACCTCGATGCCGTCGAGGCCGGGGATGCCGACGTCGAGCACGATCGCCGCGGGCCGCAGCCGATCCACCGCGGCCAGCGCCGCGTGCCCGTCGGTCTCGACGTGCACGCCGAAGCCCGCACCGGACAGGTACAGCCGTTCCAGCTCGACGATGGCGGCCTCGTCCTCCACGACGAGCACCAGCCCTCTGTCCTCACTCACCTGTCCATCTTCCCTGGTCGCGCGGCGGCGCACGGCCGTTTCCGGCGCCGTCTTACCGTTTCCTTACATTCCCCGCTCACCGCCCGAACACGGCGGGCGTTGACTCGGCGCATGTCCGCCACCTCCCGTCTCCGCAGCCCGGTCGCCCTGCTGATCGCGTTCGGCGCCGCGCTCGTCCTCGCCGCCGGCGCCGCTGCAGTGACGGCTGCGGCGGTCGCCTCGTCGGCCCCGCCGCCGCCCGTCGACACGACCGGCTTCCCCGCGGGAGGCTCGAACCCGGGCATCTTCACCGACACGTGCACCCGGTCGACCACCGCCCCGAACGATCCGATCATGGTGCCCGGCATGACCGGGATGTCGATGCAGCACGACTTCTTCGGCAATCCGGCGGTGGACGCCTCCTCAACGGCGGCGATGCTCCGTGCCGGCTCGACCACCTGCTCGACCTCCGCCGACGCCTCGGCGTACTGGACTCCGGTCGTCTACCAGGACGGCGCGGCCCTGGTCCCGCAGCGCACGCTGCTCTACTGGCGGACCCCGGCGGGGCTCGCGTCATCGACGCGCACGATGCCGGAGGGCATCAGCCTGATCGCCGGCAACGAGACGGCGACGGCGCCGCAGAGCACCTCCGTGGTCGACTGGACGTGCACGACGACCGCCTCAGACCCCCGGCCGGGACGGGCCGCGCTGCCGCAGGACTGCCCGTCCGGCTCGCAGCTCCGGCTCGTCATCACCTTCCCGGACTGCTGGGACGGCCACACGATGGACGGCCGCGACCGGGCAGGGGCGGTCTACTCCACGAGCGCGGGATGCCCGGCTTCGCATCCCGTGCACATTCCGCAACTCGTGCTGCACATCACGTATCCGACCACGAGCGGCGCGGGGATCACCCTCTCGACCGGCCCGCAGACCCAGGGACCGCCGGTCACCGGGCACGCCGACTTCGTGAGCGGCTGGCAGCAGAGCCGGATGGACGCCGACACCGCTGCGTGCGACACGGCGCAGGTGCGCTGCGGACCGGTGAAGGGGGTGGAGGCGACGCCGCAGGGTGGGAAGGCTCAGGGTGGGAAGGTGCAGCCGTAGAACGGGCTCGGCAGCCCCCTGTACATTTCCATACGGACGCAACACAATGACATAACATGAGCCATCCTCATGTGATCCGGACTCCCGATCAGCGATTACGCATCTTCGTATCGTCGACACTGCAGGAGCTCGCGGCGGAACGGCGTGCCGCCAGGGCCGCCATCGAGCGGCTGCACCTGGCTCCCGTCATGTTCGAGCTCGGCGCGCGGCCGCACCCGCCCCGGGAGCTCTATCGTTCGTACCTCCAGCAGTCCGATGTCTTCCTCGGGCTGTACTGGGAACGCTACGGCTGGGTGGCGCCCGACGAGCAGGTCTCGGGGCTCGAGGACGAGTACAACCTCTGCCCCGACGATGTGCCGCGGCTGCTCTACGTGAAGGTCTCCGACCACCGGGACGAGCGGCTCACCGGCCTGCTGAACCGGATCCGTGAGGACGATCGCGCCGCCTACAAGTACTTCGAGACCTCCAAGGAGCTGGCCCGGCTGGTGGAGGCCGACCTCGCCATCCTCCTCGCCGAGCGGTTCGACCAGAGCAGGACCGCGGTCCTCGACGAGTCCGATCCGGCGCTGCCCACCATCGGGCGGTCGGGACCCGATCCGGCGGTCGCGGACCCCGTCCGCTTGCCCATGCCGCTCACCGGGCTCGTCGGGCGGGAGCGCGACATCGCGGAGCTCCACGGGATGCTGGCCTCCGGAACCCGGTTCGTGACCTTGGTCGGCCCGGGCGGGATCGGCAAGAGCCGGCTGGCGATCGCGGCGGCGCGGGCGTCTGCGCCGGACTTCGAGGACGGGTCCGTGTTCGTCGACCTGTCGGCTGTGCACGACCCGGAACGGGTCCCCAGCCGCATCGCGCAAGCGCTCGGCGTCCGCGACACCGGCGACGCCCCGATGATGGAGAACCTGGCGACCGCACTGCGCGAGCGGAGCATCCTGCTCGTCCTCGACAACTTCGAGCAGGTCGTGGAGGCCGCACCGGCGCTCACCACCCTGCTCGCGGACGCGCCGGAGCTCGCGATCCTGGTCACCAGCCGGGTGCTGCTGCGCATCAGCGGCGAGCAGAGCTACGACGTCGGCCCGCTCGCCGATGAGCCGGCGGTGGACCTGTTCGTCGAACGCGCTCACGCAGTCAAACCCGACTTCGAGATCACGCCGGACAACGAGGAGGCCGTCGAACGGGTCTGCGAGGCCCTGGACGGCGTGCCGCTCGCGATCGAACTGGCAGCGGCGCGGGTCCGGGTGCTCTCCCCCGCCGAACTGCTGGACCGGCTCGATCGGAGGCTGTCGGTGCTGGTCGGCGGCCCGCGGGACCTCCCCGCGCGGCAGCAGACCATCCGGCGGACCATCGAGTGGAGCACGCAACTCCTCGAGAGCGACCAGCGGAAGCTGCTCGCCCGGCTGGGGGTGTTCGAGGGCGGGTTCACCCTGGAGGCCGCCGAGTCCGTCGGGTCGGCGCCGGCCGGACGTGACGACACGACCGACGCCGACCCCGACGTCCTCGAGAACCTCGCCGCGCTCGTCGACAGCAGTCTCGTCGGGCAGCACGACAGCGACGACCGGCCGCGTTTCTCCATGCAGGCGATCGTCCGCGAATACGCCAGGGAGCAGCTCGCCCGCAGCGGCGAGCAGCCGGCGACCCGCGACGCCCACGCGCGCTACTTCCTCGCGCTGGGCGACGACGCCGAGGACGACCTCCGCGGGGCAGGCCAGCGCCGATGGATGCAGCGGCTCGGCGACGAGCGCGACAACCTGCGCGCGGCCGAGCGCTTTCTGCTCGACGGCCGCGACTGGGATCGGGCGGCGCGCCTCGCCTTCAGCCTCTACCTGTACTGGTGGGTCACCGGCCTTCTCGGCGAGGTGCGCACCTGGATGGAGGAGGCGCTGGCGTCCGGTGACGAGCTCGACCCGCACACCCGCGCCATAGCGCTCTACTTCAGCCGGACCATCATGTTCTGGAAGGACCCGGACGGCAGCGTCGCCGCCGACCTCGCCGAGAGCATCGAGCTCTTCCGCCGCACCGACGACCCGAACGGGGAGGGGCTCGCGTCGATCTCCCTCGCCCTCGCTCTGCTCGCCGGCAACCCGCCTGACACCGCGCGCGCCCGCCAGGTGATGGAAGCCGCGCTCGCCCTCTACCGGTCGACCGGCAGTGTGTGGGGCGAGTCGATGGCGCTGGTGCTGCTAGGGCGCGTGGCGCTGCGCGAGAGCGACCTGGCGGAGGCGCAGGACCACTTCACCACGAGCCTCGCGCTCACGAACCGGTCCGGCGACCGCGTGGGCCAGCGCATCGCGTCGTACCACCTCGGCTGGACGGAGCTCATGCTCGGCGACGTGGCGGCGGCGCGGTCGGACTTCGCGCTGAGCGTCACGATCTCGGCCGCGGTCGGGCACCCGGAGGGCATCGCCTACGGGCTGGAGGGCATGGTCGCGGTCGCGGCGCTGCTGCACGACGACGAACGCGCGGGCGAGCTGGCCGGCGCGGCGCAGGCCCTCCGGGAGCGGAGCGGACTCCACAACGGGCCGACGTTCACGTTCCACCGCCGATACCTGGACGACCTGCTCTCGGGGCCGAACGGCGATGCGGTCGCGGCCGCCATCGCGGACGGCCGGGAGCTCACCGTGGAGCAGGCGGTCTCGGAGGCGCTGGCGGAGGGTCGCGGCGAGCAGGTGTGAGACCACCGCCCCTACGGCACCACGATGTCGAACCCGGGATCCCCCTGATCCAGCACTCCCACCAGCGCCGTCAGCACCCCGAGGTCACCCTCCACCGTCAGCCCTTCGGACTCCGTGTCGCCCGCGACCAGCCGCAGCAGCCGCGGCTTCGTCAGCGTCAGCTGCAGCGGCGCCTCCCCCGACGGCTCGCGCTCCACGTACACGAAGACCCCGTTGCGCAGGGTGAGGTGGAAGCTGCGACCCAGGTCGGTCAGCGTGAGGTCGAAGGTCAGGTCGAGGTCCCAGGCGCGCGGGCCGTCGACGCGGATCGCGACCGAGTCGAAGAGCTGTTCCGGCGAGAGCTGGATGAGCATGGCCGGCGACGACGCCGTCGTCGGGGTGCCGAAGTTGCCTTCGCGCAGCTCGGTCGCCCCGGAGAGGAAGAAGTTGCGCCAGGTGCCGTTCTCCGAACCGTAGGCGAGCTGTTCCAGGGTGTCGGCGTAGAGCGCCGTGGCCGGCTCGTGGCCGGGATCGGCGAACACGGCGTGGTCGAGCAGCGTCGCCGCCCAGCGGACGTCGCCCGCGTCGTACGCCTCCCGCGCCAGCTCGACCACCCGGTCCACGCCGCCGATCGCCGCGACGTACCGCTCGGCCAGCGCCTGCGGCGGGTGCGGCCAGAGCCGCGCCGGGTTGCCGTCGAACCAGCCCATGTAGCGTTGGTAGACCGCCTTGACGTTGTGCGACACCGACCCGTAGTACCCGTGCGTGCTCCACTCGGCGACCAGCGCCGGGGGCAGCTCGAAGTCCTCCGCGATCTCCGCCCCGGTGAAGCCGCGGTTGATGCCGCGCAGCGTCTGGTCGTGCAGATAGCCGTAGAGGTCGCGCTGCACGCCGAGGAAGTGCCGGATGCGGTCGCCGCCCCAGGTCGGCCAGTGGTGCGAGGCGAACAGCACATCGGACCGGTCGGCGAAGCGCTCGATCGCCTCGGTCAGGTAGGCGGACCAGATGTGCGGGTCGCGCACCAGCGCGCCGCGCAGCGTGAGCAGATTGTGGAGGTTGTGGGTCGCGTTCTCGGCCATGCACAGCGCGCGGTAGCGCGGCAGGTAGAAGTGCATCTCCGCCGGCGCCTCTGTGCCCGGCGCGAGCTGGAACTCGAACTCGACGCCGTCGATGGTGTGCGTCTCCCCGGTCTCCCGCACGTCGACGGTCGGGACCAGGATGCCCGCCTCGCCGGTGGAGGTCGTCTGGCCGAGGCCCGCGCCCACCTGCCCCGAGGGCCCCTTGGCGAGCGCGGCGCCGTACATGTAGCCGGCGCGGCGGCCCATCGCGGTGCCGGCGTAGACGTTCTCTGCGATGGCGTGGCCGAGGAAGCCCTCCGGCGCCACGATCTGCACCGTGCGGTGCTCCAGGTCGGCGGCCTCCACCACCCCGAGCACACCGCCGAAGTGGTCGATGTGGCTGTGCGTGAAGATCACGGCGACCACCGGACGGTCACCGCGGTGAGCCCGGTACAGGCCGAGCGCGGCCGCGGCGGTCTCCTTCGAGATGAGCGGGTCCACGACGATCACGCCGTTCTCCGACTCGATGAACGACATGACCGACAGGTCGAGCCCGCGCGCCTGGTACAGACCCTCGACCACCTCGTAGAGGCCGTGCTTGGCGACGAGCTTCGACTGCCGCCACAGGCTCGGGTTGACCGTGGCCGGCGCGTCCCCGTCGACGAAGTCGTACGCCGCCGCGTCCCAGACCGCGTTGCCGTCGGCGTCGCGGATCACCGGGTCATCGAGCGTGCCGAGGTAGCCGCGGTCGGCGTCGGCGAAATCGTCGGTGTCGGCGAACGGCAGGGCGTCGAGCAGCGCACGGTTTGCGTCGGCGATGGAGGCGGTCGGGTCGTTCTGCTTCATCGGGGCTCTCCCTCGGGGCCAGGCGGCACACGGTGCGCACACCGCCGAGGGTTCCTCAGGGACGACCGGAGCGTCTAGCCCCGACTCGCCGGATCGCGCCACATCGTCGTGACGGGGGCGCCGTCGATGATCGCGCGGAAGCGGCCGACCGGCCGGAAGCCGGCGCGCGCGTAGCGGTGGTCGTTCGCCGGGTTGGTCGACTCCAAGTAGGCGGGCAGGCCGTCCGCGTCGAACCGGGCGAGGTCCGCCGCGAGCAGTCGCTGCCCGATCCCGTGCCCGCGGTGGTCGGGATGCGTCGCCAGGAGGCTCAGGTACATGTGGGCGGGCTCGTCCGGGTGCGCGTCATCGAACAGCGAGTAGAGCTGTTCATAGGCGGCGTAGCGCTCCGGCGACAGCGCCGCGGCCAGGAGGGCGTCGAGGTCGCGCTCCTGCTCGGGCGTGAGATCGTCGGCGCCCGGTGGCAGCCAGACGGCGACGGTCGCGGCCTCCCCGTCCGGTCCGTCGACGAGCGAGACGGTCCCGTGGCCGACCGCACCTTCCACGAAGAACCGCCAGAACGGCAGGAGGTGGCCGGTGCCACCGTCCGCGGAGACGAGCGCGGGACCCCACACCGGGTCGTCGCGGAACGCGAGCGCGATGGTGCTGGTGACCGCGTCCACGTCCTCGGAGCGTGCGGTGCGCGAGTTCATACCGGGAACTGTAGCGGGGAGGCCGCCGCTCAGGCGACCGTCGTGTAGCGGCGGAAGGCGTCCAGCACCTCGTTGGCGTGGTCGGTTCGGGTGTCAGCGCACCGTTACTGCGGATGCGGCGTTTGGCCCGCCTCCAGCATCCCGATCAGCTTGGCGAGCCGGTTGCCGCGGCTGGTCGCGCTGGGCGCGGTGATGACGCGGTGGATGACGGAGTAGCGGTTCGCCGCGTTGAGCGTCGCGAACGTCGCGGCGGCCGCGGCCGAGACTTCGAGGGCCGCCGCGAGGTCCTCGGGGACCTCCGCGGTGCTCGACGGCGCGTAGGCGCGCTCCCAACGGCCATCGGCCTTGGCGCGCTCGATCTCGGCGTGGCCGCGGTCCCGCATCCTGCCCTCGGCGGTCAGCGCCTCCACGAGCCCGATGTTGCGCTGCGACCACAGCGACGCCGCGCGCCGCGGCGTGAACCGCTCGACGAACGTCGTCGCATCGCGGCTGCGCTTCTGCCCGTCGATCCAGCCGCTGCACAGCGCCTCGTCCACCGCCTGCGCGTAGCTGAGGGAGGTCGGGTCGGTCGTGCCCTTCTTGGCGAGCACGAGCCAGACACCGTCCGAGGCGTCCTCGTTCGCGTCGAGCCACGCGCGCCACCCGGCGGCGTCGGCGACGATCAGCTCGGTCATCGTCTCCGTCATTCGCGTCTTCTCCATTGGCCGGAGTCGTCCGCCCACCACTCCGACCGTTCGCTGGTCCGCTGGACGGCGTCGGTCAGCCAGTACGTCGCGTCCGGGTCCCAGCCCGCGAGCACGGTCGCCCAGTCGTCCACCACCGGGATGGCGCGGCCGGCCGTGCTCAGATAGCCGAGGACGGTGAGGTGGACGCCGTCGTACGCCTCGGCGACCCGCGGCCAGTCGGGGATCAGCCAGCGCCCGTCGCGGCCGGTGGTTCGCAGCCAATCGCCTCGGCGGGAGGCCGAGGCGTCGAGCGGGAAACGCTCGCACAGCTCCGCCCAGCTCCCTGGGCCGTCGATCTCGTAGACCCGCGCCCCGGCACGCACCGTCGTGCGGGTGAGGCCCGCGTACCGCCAGCCGAGCCCGTCCTCCACCAGGCGGAGGCCGAGCGCGCCGTCGTCCGCCAGGCCGCGGGTCGTCCGCGGCAGCATGTGCGGAGGCACCGACCACCAGGAGCCGCCGTGGTGCTCTGGCAAGTCGCCGCGGAGGTAATCCCGACGGCTGCGCTCCTCCTCCTCGCCGAACTCCCGACGCCAGTGGGCCAGCGCCTCGGCCGCAGGCGCGTAACGCTCGGGGAGGTCCTCCCCCACGGGGCCGGCATCGTCCGGCCGGTCGTCGAAGAACTCGACCGACCACTGGTCGTCCGGCTGCTGGGGCGTGGCCCACCACTGCGCGGCCTCCGCGCTCGCGATGGCATCCGCTCCTGCCCGCAGGACGGCGGCGAGCTCCGGCTCGGCCGCGAGCTGATCGTGACCGTCCGGCTCCTGCCAGTAGCGCGCGGCGCTGACAGTCTGCTCGAGCTCGTCCAGCAGCTCATCCGCATCCGGGGTCGCGACCGGCCGCGCGGCGAGCATCCGTGCGATCTCAGCGGCCGCCGGGGCCGGAGGCAGTTCGTGCGGACCGTCGCTCCCGGTGTCCGCGGGGTCATCGGTCGAGTAGAGCACGACCACGCCACCGCCTTCCCTCTCGTGCGCCGCCAGGAAGAGGGCGTCGACAAGCGGGTCCGGCTCGGTCAGCTCTCCAGTGGGCCACGGCGTCGCGACGTCCAGGCACACCCGGCGGCCGCGCGGCCCGGCGACCAGCGCCGCAGGATCGATCCCCATTCCGCAACCCTAGCCACCGCCGCCGACACCGCGGCGTCACACGTGCAGCAGCACCAGCACGTGATACACGACGTACGCCGGCCAGACGATCGCCTGCAGCAGTCCGAGCACGACGCCCCAGAACGAGCCGTCGGAGACCGACACGAAGTAGACCGCCGCGCCGATGTAGGCGATGAAGAAGAAGAACCCCCACTGCGCCGACTGCACGACCACCCGGCCCCGCCCGTTCTCGCTCATGGCCGCCTCCCGTTCCGCTCGCCGCCAGGGTAGCGCCGGATAGGCCGTCGAGGCGGCGCATAATCGGGAACTGGAACGATTCAATCCATATTTTGGGCCGTTTCGGCGGCGGATGGGCGTGTGCGTGTCACTGGTGGGGGTGCGGTGTCGTCTGAGGGGGTGAGCGAACGAAAGGTGGACAGGGTGCGGGTCTTCGTGGCAGGTGGGAGCGGCGTGCTCGGGCGGCGGCTGGTGCCGCAGCTCGTGGCGCGTGGGCACGCGGTGACGGCGTCGACGACGAGCGCGGCGAAGCTCGGGACGATCGAGGCGATGGGCGCGATGGGTGTCGTCATGGACGGGCTGGACGGCGCCTCCGTCGGCCGGGCCGTGGCCTCGGCCGAGCCGGAGGCGATCATCCACCAGATGACGGCGATCAACCCAGCGCACGCGGGCAAGCCGGACCTCAAGCATCCGGACAAGTGGTTCGCCGGCACCAACCGGCTGCGCACCGAGGGCACCGACCACCTGCTGGCCGCGGCCGAGGCGCAGGGCGTGACGCGGTTCCTCGCCCAGGGCTACGCGAGCTGGAACGGCCTCCGCGACGGCGGCTGGGTGAAGACGGAGGCCGACCCGCTCGACCTCCTCCCCGGCACGCCGGCCGAGCCGGGGATGCGGGCGATGAAGCACGTCGAGGACTCGGTCACCGCGTTCGGCGGGACCGTCCTGCGCTACGGCGCTTTCTACGGTCCAGGCGCGACGGACGACCAGGTGGAGCTCGTGCGCCGGCGGCAGTATCCGCTCGTCGGCCGCGGCCAGGGCTACAGCTCGTGGGTCCACCTCGATGACGCCGCGTCGGCGACCGTCCTCGCGCTGGAGCAGGGCGCGACCGGCGTGTTCGACATCGTGGACGACGACCCGGCCCCGGCGAGCGAGTGGCTGCCGTACCTCGCGCAGGCGGCCGGCGCCAAGCCTCCGCTGCGCATCCCGGTGTGGCTGGCGCGGATCGCCGCGGGCGACCAGGCTGTCATCATGATGACCGAGGGCCGCGGCTTCTCCAACGCGAAGGCCAAGCGCGAGCTGGGCTGGGAGTTGCGCTACCCGTCGTGGCGGCAGGGGTTCGTGGAGGGGCTGAGGTGACCGAGGGCACGCAGGAGACGTTCCAGGAGCTGCGCCCGCTGCTCTTCTCGATCGCGTACCGCATCCTCGGCAGCGTGACGGAGGCCGAGGACGCCGTGCAGGAGACCTGGCTGCGCTACGAGGCAGCGGGTGTCGAGCCCGTCTCGGTCAAGGCGTACCTGTCGACCATCGTCACCCGCGTCTCCATCGACGTGCTCTCCTCGGCCCGGGTGCGCCGCGAGGCCTACGTCGGGCCGTGGTTCCCCGAGCCGCTGCTGTCCGACCCGTACGAGGATCCGGAGCGCTCGGCCGAGCTGGCGGACTCGCTGTCGATGGCCGCCCTCCTGCTGCTCGAACGGCTCACCCCGCTGGAGCGCGCGGTGTTCGTGCTGCGCGAGGTGTTCGCGTTCGACTTCCCGGAGATCGCGGCGGCCGTCGGGCGGTCGGAGGCCGCGTGCCGCCAGCTCGCGGTGCGCGCGCGCCGCCACATGGACGCGGGCCGGCCCCGCTTCGACGCCGACCGGGCCGAGCGCGAGGACCTCGCCGCCCGGTTCTTCGACGCCTTCCGCGCGGGCGACGTGGAGGCGCTGCGCGCGCTGCTCCTCGCCGATGTCGAGCTGGTCGGCGACAGCGGAGGCAAGGCGCCGCAGTGGGCGCGGCGGATCGTCGGGGCGGGCGAGGTGGCGGGAGTGCTGGTCGCGATGGCGGGGCCGTTCGCGACGATCGGCGGCACGGTCGAGCCGCACGAGGTGAACGGCCAGCCGGGCGCCGTGTTCCGCGACCGCGACGGCCGGGTGGTGAACACGATGGTCCTGGAGATCGCCGGCGGCGGCGTCCAGACCATCCGCACCGTCATCAACCCCGACAAGCTGACGCACGTCGGCCCGGTCGCCGACGCCTGGTCGGTGCTGCGGGAGGCCAACCGGGCGCGCCTCGCGTCCGGCGGCGACCCGCTGCCTCCCCTGGCCAAACGCGTCCGGCCCGACTGAGCGGCGCGACGCGCTGAACCTTTTCCGCGCCCGCCCGCACCGATACTCTCGGCTCATGGCCTCCGTCCCGCTCACCGACGCGCAGGTGCGCGAGCTGCGCGAGAAGTACGCCGCCGGCGCGCGCCAGGTGCAGCTCGCGGCCGAGTACGGCGTGCGCCAGAACACCGTGTCGAGCCTGGTGACCGGGAGGTCGCGCCAGGAGGCCGGCGGCCCGATCATGCCGGGCAAGGCGCGCAAGGTGACGAGCGCGGAGGTGGTCGCGATCCGGGAGGCCGTCGCCGCCGGCGCCCCGCGCGCGGAGGTCTCCGAGCGCTACGGCATCTCGCACCAGATGGTCTCCAACATCGCCTCCGGCCGCGCGTTCGCGGACGTCGGCGGACCGCTCACCAGCACCGCCGCGACCCGCGCCCGGCCGCTGACCGTCGAGCAGGTGGAGCGCATCCGCGAGCGCGTCAGCGCCGGGGAGGACCGCCAGGCGATCGCGGACAGCTTCGGCGTCTCGCACTGGACGATCGCGTCGGTCGTCCGCGGCGCGACGACAGGGGTGGCGGAGGCGGCAGGCGAGGACGACGAGGTCGTCCAGATGCGCCGGCTGCACAGTGCAGGGGTGTCGCAGACCGAGATCGCCCGCCGGTTCGGCACCAGTCAGCAGCGGGTCAGCCTCATCGTGCGCGGCAGCTCGCACGCCGGGCACGGCGGCCCGATCGCCGAGCCGCACAGGAGGCGGCTCAGCGACGACGAGGTCCGCGGCATCCGGGAGGCGTACGCGGAGGGCACGCCGCTCACCGAGCTGGCGGAGCGCTACGACGTCGCGCCCGCCATCCTGCGGCTCGTGGTCACCGGCCGCACCTACGCGGACCGGCCGGGACCGATCGCGGCGGGGCCGGTCGCAGCCGACGGTCACCACCCCTGAGCGCCGCGCTGCCTGAGCGCCGCGCTGCCTGAGCGCCCCGGTGAGCGCCTGAGCGACTAACCGACCGGGGTCTCCACCACCGCCGCTGCCTCCGCACGTCGGTAATGTCGCAGCACCAGCCACAGCGTCAGTATCCCGGCCGCCGCCACGATCGCCAGCGCGACGACATAGAGGATCGTGGCGAGCGCCTCCACCTGGTTCACCGTGCTCTGCTGCAACGACCCGTTCTGCAACTGCTGCACCGCGTCGCCGTTCAGCAGCACGGCGAAGAAGGACGCCACGTCCCCCGCCGAGTCCCATGCCGCGTGCAGCAGCGACACGCACGCGTAGGTGAGGAGGATCCACCACGACCAGCGGAACCGCCTCCGGCCACGGGCCGATCCGAAGATCACCGCGCCGAGGATCGCCGTCCACAGCACGTGCCCGACCGGCGCGAGGATGGCGCGCACCAGCTCCGTCTGCAGCAGCGAGACGAGGTCGATCCCGCGGGAGGTGATGGCCGCGTTGAAGGCGTAGCCCGCGGACTCGAACGCCGCGAACCCGGCGCCGATCGTCGCGCCGAGCAGCGCGCCCTGCTTCGCGGTCTTGGGCACGGTGCGCCAGCCGAAGATCACCAGCAGCACCACTTTGACGAACTCCTCGATCAAGCCGACCAGCCCGTAGATCCAGAAGCTCTGATGGAGGTCGGCCTCCAGCAGCGACGCCCCGAGGACGCCGAAGATGCCTCCGACGAAGAACGCGAGGATGAGCTGCAGCGTGCTGATCGAACCGGTGACCCGCTCGATGGCGAACAGCACGACGCAGAACGGCACCAGGAAGCTGCCGAGCAGGATCAGCGTCGGGACGAGGTTGCTGTTGCCGGTCACCGCCGTGACGACGATGGTGACGATCCACAGCGCGAACCCGGCGATGAGCGTCTTCCACCACCAGCCGTGGTGGTGGTGCGGATGGTCTCGACTCTCGACGTTCAGCGTTTCAGCTGCGGTCATGCCGCAGACGGTACCCCGATATCGGGACGACGTCGCGGTTGGTGATCGTGAACGCGAGCTGCGCCGCCGGGCCGAAGACCGGCAGGGCACGGGCGGCGGCCGGGAGGTCGAGCACCGCGTGGATGACGTTGCGGTCCTGCGGGTCGGGCGTGAGCACGAGCTCGTCCGCCATCTGCCCGAGCTGGTTGATCGCTCCGGGGACGGCACTGTTCCAGCCCGTCCACGCCCCGAACCGGCCGTCCGCGGCGCGGCCGATGTCGACGATGAGCACGTCCTGCCAGTCGCCGACCTGCTCCAGGTTGCTGGAGAAGTCGAAGACGCCGTTGCGGGTGATGACCTGGTAGACGCGCAGGGTGAGCGCGTAGCGGGAGAGGTCCTCGCTGAGCCGGGCGTAGTCGGAGGCCGGTTGCGCGGCGGCCGTGGTCGCGGCCGCGTCCGCCGCCAGGTCGTGGGACACCGACGCGACCGCCGCCGCGGCCACCGCGGGCAGCGTCGGGTCGAGCGGGTTGTCGAGCGCGACGTTCACCGGCTCGAGCGACGGCGCCTCCCGTTCCTGCTCCTCCTCCCCCGCGGCGAGCGACTCCGCGAAGCGGTGCCACCAGCCCTGGCGTGCGGCCGGCGCGGGAGGTGCGCTCGGCGCCGGAGCGACGGCCGGCGCCGGGTCGTCGCCCACCCCCGGCGTCACGTGCGTCGGCGGCAGGTCGGTCGGCGGCTCCTTCGAGAACAGGAACGTCCCGACCAGCGGGATCGGCGCGTCCACCGAGTCGTCGCCCGGCGCGCCGGGGGCGTGCTGCGCGATCTCGGCGTTGAGCTGCACCGGGTTGTAGTGCACAGCCTTCTGCTCGGTGATCAGCACCGACAGCCCGCGGATGGCGAGCTGGAGGTCGGCCTGCCAGGCGACGTCGGGCTGCGCGGCGATGACGGAGGCGGGCGGGAGCTTGCTCAGCTCCACCTGCACCGACCAGTGGCCGAACAGGAAGCGCGACAGGTTCTGGTAGCCCTCCTCGGAGTTGACCTCCCCGTACGGCCCCGAGTGCGACTTGTAGACGAACGCCCGGTGCGCGCCCTTCACATAGGCGTTCTCGATGAGCACCAGCCCGTCGCTGCGCGGCCCGACACCGAGCTTCGCCAGGTTGTAGTCGTTCTGGTCGGTGCCGATGATGCAGAACACGTCGTCGACGTCGAAGACCTCCGGCGGGATGATCCGCGGATCCCAGGCCACCCCGATCGGCTTGTCCCCGAATTTCTTCCCGGGCGTCAGGTAGCCGTACATCTTCGGCGGCGAGAAGATGTCCGACCCGGCCGGGCCGAAGGTCTCCATCAGCCAGTTGAGGAGGCCGCCGGTGAAGACGATCCCGCCGTGCGGCGTCGCGTACGTGCAGAACTTGGCGACCAGCTCCTTCGCCGGGATGCGGCCGTCCTCCTCGCACACCTTCTGCATCATGCAGCGCGCGACCAGGCCGCCCATCGAGTGCGCGACCAGGAAGACCTTGGGCGCGCCGGTCTTCTCGCGGACCATCAGCACGAGGTCGTACAACTCGCGCGCTGCCTGCTCGATGTCGAAGCCCTGCGCGCTGGTGTGCTCCTTGACGAGGTCCTCCGTCCAGGTGATCGCCCGGTCGAACAGGTTGCCGCTGCGCGGCGTCGGCGCGGCGTAGGTGGTGGCGGCCTCGTCGTAGAAGCGGTGGATCCAGATCGACTTCTGCGGCAGCGAGCCGTCGGCGGCCGTCGCGAGCAGCTCCTTCTGGCTGCCGCGCACGAGCACCTGGTAGGCGCGCTCCCCCAGCAGCCGCAGCAGCGGACCCTCGAACTGGTAGAACATCGGGTCGCCGTCCCCGTTGACCCGGGTGTGGGTGGCGCCCTCGTTGAAGCCGTAGAAGGGATCGTTGACCGTGGAGTCGATCTGACTGGTCGGGCCGGCATACCCGCGGCAGTAGACGATCGGCAGCTCTTGCACGGACACAGGGTCCCGCCGATCGTGAGGAAGTGTCAAGACCGGACGGTCTACCGCGGGACGACGAAGGCGGCCGGCCGCAGGACTGCGACCGGCCGCCTCACGCGTCGGGAACCTCAGCCGCCGATGCGGATGAGCTTCTTGTTCACGAACTCGTCGGCGCCGAAACGGCCGAGCTCACGGCCGGAACCGGAGCGCTTCACGCCGCCGAAGGGCAGCTCCGCGCCGTCGGCGAGCACGACGTTGACGAAGACCATGCCGGCCTCGATCTGGTCGGCGACCCGGAGGGCCTGCTCCTCGTCGGTCGTGTAGAGGTAGGAGCCGAGGCCGAACGGGGTGTCGTTGGCGATGCGCACCGCGTCCGCCTCGTCCTTCGCCCGGAACACCTGCGCGACCGGTCCGAAGAACTCCTCCTTGGAGGCCGGGTTCTCCGGGGTGACGTCGGTGAGCACGGTCGTCTCGAAGAACGCGCCGTCGCGGCCGCCGCCGCGCACCAGGGTCGCGCCGTTGGCGACGGCGCGCTGCACCTGCTCGTCCAGACCCTCCGCCGCGCGGAGCGACGAGAGCGGGCCGAGGGCCGAAGACTCGCTGGTGGGGTCGGTGGCCTCCACCTCGGCGAGCTTGGCGGTGAACTTCGCCAGGAACGAGTCGTACAGCTCGTCCGCGACCACGAAGCGCTTGGCCGCATTGCAGGACTGGCCGCTGTTGTCGAGCCGGGCGTCGACCGCGTTCTGCACGGTCGCGTCCAGGTCGTCGGTCGACAGCAGGATGAACGGGTCGGACCCGCCCAGCTCCAGCACGACCTTCTTGAGGTTGCGCCCGGCGACCTCGGCGACGGCGGCGCCCGCGCGCTCCGAGCCGGTCAGCGAGACGCCCTGCACGCGCGGGTCGGCGATCACGGTCTCGATCTGGTCGTGCGACGCGTAGATGTTGACGTAGGCGCCCTCCGGGAAGCCCGCGTCCAGGAACATCCGCTCGATGGCGGCGGCCGACTCCGGGCACTGCTCGGCGTGCTTGAGCAGGATGGTGTTGCCGATGATCAGGTTCGGGCCGGCGAAGCGGGCGACCTGGTAGTACGGGAAGTTCCACGGCATGACGCCGAGCAGCACGCCCAGCGCCGAGCGGCGGACGACCGCGGAGCCGGCGCCGTCGAGCAACTGGATCGGCTCGTCCTTGAGGAACTCCGACGCGTGGTCGGCGTAGTACTCGTAGATCGCCCCGGCGAAGTCGACCTCGCCGAGCGCCTGCTCCACCGGCTTGCCCATCTCGCGCACGATGATGTCGGCCAGCTCCTGGCGGCGCTCCACGTGCAGCTCACCGACGCGGCGCACCAGGGCGGCGCGCTCCTGAACCGTGGTCGCCTTCGACCAGGTGCGGTACGCGTTCTCGGCCGACGCGATCGCGGCCTCGAGACCGGCATCGGTGATCGTGTCGAAGGTCTTGACCGTCTCGCCCGTGGCGGGATTGGTCACGGCGTAGCTCATGTTGCTCCTTATTCCTACAGTGACGGGGTCGTGGCCCTGGGGTGAACGGGGCGGAGAAGCCCTCGAGAAGACACTACGGGTCCGGTGTCGGCTCGCGCTACGAGTCGAAGCCGAGCCCCACCGCATCCAGGGTCTTCTGGAGGACGTTGCGGCGTCCTTCGTTGTGGTCGGCGCGGTTCAGCGCCCACCGGCTGAGGTTGATGCCGGTGCTCGCCAGCGGCTCCGGCGGGAACGGGCTCGGCTTGCTCCTGACCATCTTCAGCTCGGTCAGCTCGGTCGACGTCCCGCCCAGGAGGTCGAGCAGCACGCGCGCGGCGAAGCGCGTGCTCCCGACGCCGAGCCCGGTGAAGCCGCTCGCGTAGGCGACGCGCCCCGCGCGGGCCGTGCCGTAGAACGCGCAGAACCGGCTGCAGGTGTCGATCGCGCCGGCCCAGCGGTGCGTCGCCCGGATGCCCTCCAGCTGCGGGAACGTCGTCAGCAGATGACCGGCGAGCCGCTCGAACGTGGCCCTGCGCTCCTCGTAGACCGGCTCCACCCGGCGGCCGTAGTGGTAGACGGCGTCGTAGCCGCCGAACAGCAGCCGGTTGTCGCGGGAGAGCCGGTAGTAGTGGAACTGGTTGGCCATGTCGCTGAGGCCCTGGCGGTTCTTCCAGCCGATGTCGGCAAGCTGGGCGTCGGTCAGCGGCTCGGTCATCAGCACGTAGTCGTAGACGGGGACGGTCATCAGCCGGTTGCGCTTCAGCAGCGACCGGAACACGTTGGTCGCCAGCACGACGCGGTCAGCGGTCACGACCGTGCCGTTGACCGGCAGGCGCACCGGGCCTGAGCCGTCCGTCTCCACACCGCCGACCGGCGAGCCCTCGTAGAGCTCGACGCCGAGCGCCTCGCAGGCGTCCGCGAGGCCGCGGGCCAGCTTGGCGGGATGCACGAGGGCGGCGTCGCGGCGGTTCCAGACTCCGGCGAGGTAGGTCGGCGAGTCCACCTCGTCGCGCACGGCCTCCTCGTCGAGGTACTCGCCCTCCCCCTCGGCAGCGGCCTCCTCCGCCCAGGCGACCTGGTGCGGCTCGACCGCGACGTTCAGCAGCCCGGTGCGCTCGAAGTCGGCGTCGACGCGCAACTCGGCGAGCGTCCGTTCGATGGCGTCGAGGTTCTCCCTGCCGAGCTGCTGGAGGCGGTCGAACTCCTTCGGGAACCGGCCGCGGCCGTTGACCTCTCCGTGGGTGAGGCTGGCCTCGCAGAAGCCGCCATTGCGCCCGGAGGCCGCCCAGCCGATCCGCTCGGCCTCCAGCAGCACCACGCGCCGCCCCGGGTGCTCCTGCTTGGCGAGCAGTGCGGCCCAGAGGCCGAGGTAGCCGCCGCCCACGACCGCGAGGTCGGCGCGGAGCGGCTCCTCGACGGCGGGCCGCCGGGCGGCGGGCGCGTCGGCGATCCAGAACGAGCCGTGCTCGCTGCCCTCCAGGAGGTGCGCGACGGCGGAGGCGGAGGGGGCGTGCCGTTCGAAGACGGTCGTGTGGGGCATGGAGCTCCTGTCGAAAGGGTGGAAGGGGAGGTGAGGCCGCTCAGGCGACCGGGTCGGGCTCCGCCCGCGGCACCGAGTCGAGCAGCAGGCGGGTGTACGGGTGCTGCGGGTCGGAGAGCAGGTCGACGGTCGCGCCGCTCTCCACGATCTCGCCCGAGCGCATCACCACCGTCCGCTCGCAGACCGTGCGCACGACGCCCAGGTTGTGGCTGATGAAGAGCACCGTCAGGCCGCGTTCGCGCCGGAGGTCGGCGACCAGCTCGAGCACCTGCGCCTGCACCGAGACGTCGAGCGCGCTGGTCGCCTCGTCCATGACGAGCAGCGCGGGCTCGATCGCGAGCGCGCGGGCGATCGCGACCCGCTGCCGCTGGCCCCCGGACAGCGTGCGCGGCAGGGCCTGCGCGTGCGCCTCGACGAGCCCCACCTGGCCGAGCAGTTCGAGCACCTGCGAGCGCGCGCCCGCGGTGCTGAGGCCCGGGTGGTGGAGGCGCAGCGCGTCCTCCACGGCGCGGCCGGCGGTCATCCGCGGGTCGAGCGAGAGGTACGGGTCCTGGAACACCATCTGCACGCGGCGCGCGTGCCGCAGCCGGTCGGCGCGCGTGCGCGGGCGCCCGGCCTGGGCGACCCCGTCGATCTCGACCGTGCCGGAGTCCGGCCGCTCGAGTCCGACGATCATGCGCGCCAGCGTCGACTTGCCAGAGCCGGACTCCCCCACGACGCCGAGCGCCTCGCCGGACGGGATCGCGATGGTTGCGCCGGCGACCGCGCGGACCGGACCCCGGCCGCGCACCTGGTAGGTCTTGGCGAGGTCGTGCACGTCCAGCACGGGAGGCGCGCCGGCTCCGGCCCGCTCGCGCGGCTCGTCACCGGTCACCTCGATGGTGGGCGTCGCCGCGACCAGCCGCTGCGTGTACGGGTTCACGGGCTGACGGAGCACGCGGGCTGCCTGGCCGTGCTCGATGACCTTCCCCTCGCGCATCACGTAGACGCGGTCGCAGAAGGCGGCGGCGAGGGTCAGATCGTGGGTGATGAACAGCATCCCCATCGCGCGCCGGTCGCGCTGCTCGGCGAGCACGTCGAGGATCTGCGCCTGCGTCGTGACGTCGAGCGCCGTGGTCGGCTCGTCGCAGACCAGCAGCTTCGGCGATCCGGCCAGCGCGCCCGCGATCATCACACGCTGCAGCATCCCGCCGGAGAACTCGTGCGGGTACTGCCGCAGGTGCTGCTCGGGATACGGCAGGTGCACCGCCTCCAGCAGCTCCACGGCGCGGGCGCGGGCCTCCGCAGCCGGACGGCCCTCGCCGAGCCGCAGGGCCTCGGTGAGGTGGTCGCCGATCGTGCGCATCGGGTTGATCCCGGCGCGCGGGTCCTGGAACACCATCGCGGCCGTGGTGAGGCGCAGCCTGCGCAGCCCGGCGCGGCCCGCGGTCAGCACGTCCGTGCCGTCGAGCCGCACGGCGCCGGTCGTCTCCGCCCGATCGGGCAGGAGGCCGAGCACCGTGCGCGACGTGACGGACTTGCCGGAGCCGGACTCCCCCACCAGCCCGACGGTCTCGCCGTCGGCCACCGCGAGGTCGATGCCGTCGAGCAGGCGCCGGCCCATCGCTCCCTTCGCAGTCGAGGGGAGGTCGAGGGTCAGCCCGGAGATCTCGAGCAGGGTCATGGGAGGGTCCTTCCACCGATCCGGTCCGAGAGCTCCTCGCCGATCACGTTCACGGCGACCACGACGATCACCACGGCGATGGCGGGCACGATCGCGGGCAGGAAGTATCCGCCGGCGACCCCGGCCTGGGCCTCGTTGATCATCGCGCCCCAGTCGGCTGTGGGCGCCTGGACGCCCAGGCCGAGGAACGACAGTCCCGCGAGCTCGGCGAGAACGTAGCCGAAGTTCAGCGTGGACTGCGCGCCGACGGTCGGCGCAACGTTGGGCAGCACCCGCCTCACCGCGATCCACGAGCCCGCGAACCCCTGCACCCGGTACGCCGAGACGTAGGGGCGGGACCGCTCCGTCGCGACGAGCTGGCGCGTCAGCCGGGCCACGAACGGCGAGTACGCGATGCTCATCGCGATCACCGGGGCCACCAGGCCCTTGCCGAACAGCGCGACCGCCATGATCGCGATGAGCAGCGACGGGAACGCGAACAGCACGTCGAAGACGCGGGCGAGCGTGGCGTCGAGCCAGCCTCCCCGCCAGCCGGCGACGAGCCCGAGCACGATGCCGAGCAGCGTGGACGCGATGACGACCAGCAGCGGCCCGAGCAGCGCCGTGCGCGCGCCGAAGATCATCCGGCTGAGGGTGTCGCGGCCGAGCGCGTCGGCGCCGAGCCAGTGCGCGGGGCTCGGGTTGGCGTAGACGGCCGAGAAGTCGACATGGTCCGGGTCGTAGGGCGCGATGAACGGGGCGAAGACCGCCGCGAGCGCGATCACGGCGAGCACGACGAGCGCGACGGTGAAGCCGAGCCGCGCGGGCTTCCGCACGGTCGAGCGCATCACCTTCAGCGCGAGGGTCGGGGTCGGGGCGCTCATCGTCCGGCCTCCCCCGCCGCCGCGCGCGGGTCGATGACCGGCTCCAGGAGGTCGACGATCGCGTTGACCACGATGAACGCGGTCACCACGAACAGCACGATCGCCTGCACGACGGGGAAGTCCAGCCGGTCGACCGACTGCACGAGCAGCGAGCCCATGCCGGAGATGCCGAACGCCGACTCCACGATGGACGTCGCGACCAGCAGGCCGGCGACCAGCATGCCGCTCACCGTCACGATCGGCCCGATCGCGTTGCGGAAGACGTGCCGCCGCACGACTGTCGCGCGCTTCAGGCCGCGACTGGTGGCGACCTCCACGTGCTCGCGGCCGAGCTGCTCGACCATCGACATGCGCGTCACCTTTCCGATCAGGACCACGAAGACGATCGCCAGCGCGATCGAGGGGAGCACCAGGTGGTAAGCCATGTCGAGGAGGCCGGTGCCCGAGCCGAACGCGGGGAACCAGCCGAGCTGCACGGCGAAGACCGCGATCAGCACGATGGAGCCGACGAACGACGGGATGGCGCCCAGCACGGTCAGCAGGGTCAGGGTCGCCCGGTCGGCGATCCTGCCGCGGTTGAGCGCGGCGACCGTGCCGGCGACGAGGCCGACGACGGTGATCATCAGGCCGGCCATGATGACGAGCCCGAGGGTCACCGGCAGCCGGTCGCCGATCACCGTGGCGACCGACTGGCGGTACTGCAGCGAGCGGCCGAAGTCGCCGTGCAGCATCCCGCCGACCCAGTTCAGGTACTGCTGCCAGGGCGGCAGGTTCAGGCCGAACTCCGCGGTGACCTGGGCCACCGCCTCCGGGGACGGCTTGCGCCCCCGGAGGAGGAAGCCCACCGGGTTGCCTGGGACGAGGAAGCGGGAGAAGAAGACCAGGAGCGAGGCGAGGAACAGCGTCAGCAGGAGCGAGCCGAGCTTGCCCGCGACCCGCCGCGCCGCCGCCTTACCGCGCGCCAATCGTCGCCGCCCACGGGTAGTAGAGGAAGGCGACGGACGGCGCCACTCCGGTGATCTTCTTGCCGACGAACACGGTCATCGGCCCCTGGAAGAGCGGCAGCCACGGGAGCTGCTGGTTGGCGATCTTCTGCAGCTCCGCCGACTTCTCAGCGCGCGCCTTCGGGTCGGCGATGCCGACGGCCTGGTCGACCAGCGCGTCGAAGCCCGGGTCGGACCAGTTGCCGTAGTTGCTGAACTGGCCGGTGCGCAGCACGCCGTACATCTCCAGCGGGTCGGGCGTGGAGAGGTACCAGGAGGTGTAGAACAGGTCGACGCCCTGGCGCGCGGTCGGGTCGGAGAACAGCGTGGTGTACGAGTCGGGCGTCATCGTCTGGATCTTCGCCTTCAGCCCGATCGACTCGGCCGCCGCGGCCGTGGCCTGCGCGACGACGCTGAAGTCGGCGCCCATCGGGGCGGTGCGGATGGTGATCGTCTTGCCGGTGGCCCCGGCCTTCTCGACCAGCTTCTTCGCCGCGGCGACGTCGTATCTGTAGGGGTCCAGACCGCTGAACGCCGCGTTCTTCGTGGCGTCCGCCGCCTGGCCCCACACCGACTCCGTGGTGAGCGCGTTGGTGACCGAGCCGTAGCCCTTCACCGCGGCGTCCACGATGCCCTGCCGGTCCATCGCCATCAGCAGCGCCTTGCGGACGTCCAGGTCGCCGAGCACGCCCTTCAGGTTGCCGACGATCAGGCTGCCGACCGCGGTGTTGAGGCCGAAGTAGAGCTTCCCCGCGCTGGTCGCGTTCAGCTTCTGGATGGCCTCGGTCGGCACCATCCAGCCGCCGTCGACCTGGCCGGACGTCAGCGCGTTCACCCGCGCGTTCGGGTCGGTCATGAACAGGATGGTGACCTTGCCCGCCTTGGCCTTGAGCTTCGGGTCCCAGTACTTGTCGTAGCGGGTCAGCGTCACCGACTCGCCCGACTTCCAGGAGGTCAGTTCGAACGGCCCGGTGCAGTTGACCAGTCCGATCGAGTTGCCGTAGTTCTTGCCCTTCGCCGCGAGCGTGGCGGCGGACTCCACGACACCGGCGGCGCCGCTGATCCCGAGGTTGAACTGCGAGTCCGGCTTGGTCAGGGTGACCGTGACCTCCATCGGCCCGGTCTGGTCGATGGACGCGACGTTCTGGTAGACGGAGAACCACGACGATCCCACCGCGGGGTCGAGGTGGCGACGCATCGACGCGACGGCGTCTGCGGCGGTCATCGGGGTGCCGTCGTGGAAGGTGACGCCCGGCCGCAGCTCGTACACCCACGTGGTCGGCGTCGGGTTGGAGTACGACTCCGCGAGTCCGGGAGAGATCGTGTAGTCCGGGTTCAGCCGCAGCATCGACTCGCAGACGTTGGAGAGCACCTGGTTGTCGGAGTAGTCGAACGCGTACGCGTAGTCGAGCGAGTACGGCTCCGCATACGAGACCCAGGTGAAGGAGTCGATGTCGCGGGAGGGGGCGGGCGTCTGGGCGGTGAGCCGGTAGGACGGGTGGGCGCCGGACGATGAGGCGCCGGAGCCGGCGGGCGAGCACGCGGCGAGCGCGAGCCCGGTGACGAGGACGGCGGCCGTCGCGAGGACGAGACGGCGTCGGGTGCGGTGTCGAGGCATTGCGTGATCCTCCTGTGCAGTGGGGGCGGGTTGGCTGTCGGGGGTGGTCAGGCGCTCGCGGCGACCTGGTCGCGGACGTAGACGGGCACGCCGCCGACCCAGGTGGAGACGACCGTGCTCTCGTGGATGCGGCCGGCCGGCACCGCGAACGGGTTGGGCTCGATCACGACGAGGTCGGCGCGGTAGCCGGGGGCGATCGTGCCGGTGTCGTGGTCGCGGTGGTTCACGTACGCGGAGCCCGAGGTGTAGGCGGCGAACGCGGTGGCGAGGTCGAGGCGCTGCCGCTCTCCCCCGAGCGGGGCGTCGCCCGATCCCGGCGACACGCGGTTGACGGCGATGTGGATGGCGGCGATCGGGTCGGCGCTCGAGACCGGCCAGTCGCTGCCGGCGGCCAGCCGGGCGCCGGCCCGGTCGAGGTCGCCGAACGGGTACTGCCTGGCCTCCAGGCCGTCCTGGAGGAACGGCAGCGTCAGCTCGTCGAGCTGCGTCTCGTGGCAGGCCCAGAGCGCCTGCAGGTTGGCGACGGCGCCGAGCCCCGGGAAGCGGGCAGCGTCCTCCTCGGACACCACCTGGAGGTGGGCGACGTGGTGCCGGCCGTCGCTGTCGCCGTTGGCGTCGCGCGCGGCCTCCACCGCGTCCAGGGCCTCCTGCACGGCGCGATCGCCGAGCGCGTGGAAGTGCACCTGGAAGCCGAGCCGGTCGAGCTCGGTGACGTAGTCGGCGAGCCGCTCCGGGGCGATGAACGACAGGCCGGAGTTGGCCGTCTCGTGGCCGTGCGCGTCGAGGTAGGGCGACTTCATCGCCGCGGTGAAGTTCTCGGCGACGCCATCGACCATGATCTTGACCGTGCCGAGCGTGAAGCGGTCGTCCCCCAGCCGCTCGAACTCGTCGCGCCGCCGCACGATCGCGTCGACCTGCTCTGCGCCGGTGTCGCGGAGCCACCACTGGGCGCCGCGGACGTGCGCGATGAGGGTGTCCTCCTCCAGCGCTCGGCGGTAGGCGGGGAGGTTGGCCGGCATCGAGGCGACGACGCCGATCATGGCGTCCTGCCAGCCGGTGACGCCGAGCTTCAGCAGCTCGCTCTGGGCGCGCAGCAGGCCGGCGTAGGCGAGGTCGGCGTCGATGTCCGGCTTGACCGCGTCGAACAGGTCGCCCGCGCCCTCGTGGAACGTGCCGGCCGGGAAGCCGTCGGCCTCCCGCTCGATGCGCCCGTCCACGGGGTCGGGCGTGCTCGCGTCGAGCCCGGCGAGCCGGATCGCGGCCGAGCTCGCCCACAGGCTGTGGTGGTCGCGGCTGGCGACGAGCACCGGCCGGTCGCCCACTACGGCGTCAAGCAGGCCACGCGCGGGGGCGCCGCCCGGGAAGTGGTCCATCGACCAGCCGCCGCCGAGGATCCAGGCATTCGCGTCATCCGTCGCGGGATGCTCCGTCGCGTACTCGGCGACCCGGCGCAGCGTGTCCGCCGCGTCGGCCGAGTCGGCCAGCGAGCACTGCAGCAACTCGACGCCGCCGCCGACCGGGTGGATGTGCGCGTCCTGGAAGCCGGGGCTGAGCAGCGCCCCGCGCAGGTCGACGACCTCGGTGGCGGGGCCGCGGTGGGCCTCCGCCGCCGCCTCGGTCACCAGCCCGAGGATGCGGCCGTCGCCGATCAGCACGGCATGGCCGGCAAGCGGCTGCCCTGTCCCGGTGAAGATCTGACCTCCGGTCAGGATCACGTCTGCGTCGGCCATCGCCCTGGTTCCCTTCGTCATCGAGTGGATCGAGGCGATGCTAGAAGACTTTCAACACCAATGTCAACACTGCTGACATGTCTGTTGACATGGGCTAGGGTGGACGCGTGACTGAAGCGATGACGCACGACCACTCGAAGCGCCTCGATCGCGCCGCGATCGTGAAGGCCGGGTTGGAGATCGCCTCCAGCCCGCGCACCGCCACGATCTCCATCCGCGCGCTCGGCACCGCGCTCGGCGTCGACCCGACCGCGGTCTACCGCCACTTCCGCGGCAAGGACGACCTGATGAAGGCCCTGCTGGACGAGGTGCAGGCGGTCGCGCTGGCGCGCCTGTCAGATGTGGAGGGCGACTGGCGCGACCGCCTCCGCGCCCTCTCCCGCGCGACGCTCGACACCTTCGTGCAGTACCCGGCGATCGCCCTGGAGGCCACGGTCCTCACCACCAACGGCCCAGCGGAGCTCGCGACCATCGAGTTCATCCTGGCCGCCTTCGCGGAGGCCGGTCTCAGCGGCTCGGACCTCGTCCGCCACTACGCGCTGTTCGCGTCGTTCGTGCTCTCCGAGGCCGCCGGCATCGCCCGCGGCCGCACCACTCTGTCGGCGACCAGCGACGACACCCGCGTCAGCAACGCCTGGTTCGAGGGCCCCCTCCTGGTCGACCCGCTCACCCACTCCCACATCGCCTCCGTCGCCGCCGAGCTCCGCGACCTCCGCGACGAGGACATCTACCGCATGGGGGTCGACGCCATCCTCGACTCCGCCGAACGCGCCGCCCCCTAAGCCGCCCGAGCCCGCCGCCCCCGCGCCGCGGCCTTCCACCCGAAGTCGATCACCACCGCCAGCACCAGGATCCCGAGCAGCGCGAACGCCGTCGTCGGCTCGTTCACGAGCGTGGTGGTGCTGAAGATCACGAACGTCCCGAGCGTGGCCAGCAGGCCGATCACCAGCACCACGATGTTGCCGCCGGTCTCGTGCCGGATGCGCAGGTGGGCGATGCTCACCGCCGAGAACACCAGCAGGGCGACCGCGCTGCCGATGGAGGCGATCGCGTTGAGGTTGAAGAACGACACCAGCACGATCGCCAGCACCGCCATGACGACCAGTCCGGCCGGGAAAGGTCCCCACTTGCGGCCGAAGAACGGCGGGAACTGGCCGACGCTCGCCAGGTGCTGCGTCATCCCGATGGACGGGTAGAGGCCGGCGTTCACCGCGCCGGTCGTCGAGAACAGCGCCGTCACCACCATGAGCACGTACCCGGCCTGCCCCAGCACCGGCTTGGCGGCCTCGGCGAGCGCGGTCGACCCGTACTTCACGACCTCGTCGGCGGTGAGCGTGCCGAACACCCCGAGCGACACCGCGACGTACACCGTCGTGGCGATGAGCAGCGCGAAGTAGATGGCCCTCGGCAGCTGGCGCGCCGGGTTCGGGAGGTCCTTCGCCGTGAACGTGATGACGCCGAAGCCGAGGAAGGCGAAGAACGTCAGTGCGACGCTGGAGATGATCTGCTGCCAGCCCGGATAGCCGGAGGGCGCGAGGAGCGCCGGGTTCCAGGTCGCGATCGTGACGACCGCGAACACCACCAGGATGACGAGAACGACGCTCACGATGACCGATTGCACGCCCGCGACCGCCGTCGAGCCGATGGTGTTGAGCCCGCTCATCACCAGGATGAGCAGCACGCCGAGCACCTTCGCCCAGAAGGGGTCGTCGTGCGCGACGACCGAGCTGGCGTAGCTGCCGAAGGACGACGCGATCATCGCGACCACGATCGACCCTGCGGTGAAGAACAGCCACGCGCCGATCCCGGCGATGTGGCCCTCCCCGAAGCCTTTCGACAGGAACGTCAGGATGCCGCCGCCGGAGGGGTACTTGGACCCGAGCTTCGCGAACGAGTAGCCCTGCAGGAAGGCGATGATCCCCGCGATCAAGAAGGACAGCCAGACCGCCGCGCCGGCGACCGCGCCCGCAGCTCCCAGGAGGGCGAAGATCCCCGCCCCGACCATCGAGCCGACCCCGATGTAGGTCGCCTGCAGCACCGTCATGTGCTTGGCGCCCGTTGTCGAACTCATCCGCGACCTCCGATCCCACTCCCCAGCGGCGTCCGGCCGCGGGCGCCGCGCGCGGGGGGTTGAACCGCCGCGGCGCCCGGAGCCGGTGATCCGTGCGCGCTAGCCCAGCGCGCGCGCCTTGAGGTGCGCGAACTCGTCCTGCGTGATCGCGCCCGCGTCCAGCAGGGCCTGCGCCTTCGCGATCTCGTCCGCCGGGCTCGTCGTGGAGGTGACGTCGCGGATGTGCGCGTCGACCGCGGCCTGCGTGTCGACGGCCTCCTTCATGTTGCGCTCCGCCATGCCGCGGCCGCGGGCGATGAGGTAGATCAGCGCGGTGAGGAACGGCACGAAGATCAGGAAGATGATCCAGACCGCCTTCCACCAGCCGTTGAGCTTCTGATCGCGGAACAGGTCGCCGATGATCGCGAACAGCGCGAACAGGTAGGCGACGAACGCGAAGCACCAGAAGAACAGCCAGACGGTACTCCAGAAGTTGCTCATTTCGGTCCTCCCCCTCCCATGCCGGGCCACTGACCGGCGACCGGAATGTAACCCCGCCCGGACGTCTCTGGCTACACCCGGTTTTCGCGCACGATTCCCTACTTCCCATCCCGGCCGGGGTGATGCATCCTGTGGCCGGACGGGGAGCCGGCGGTGGGGAGGCCGATCATGGAAATCGCCTTGGTCATCATCGAGGGGTGCGTCGTCATCGGCGCCATCGTGCTGGGGGTCAGGACCGGCGGGATCGGCCTGGGGCTGTGGGGTGTCGTCGGCACCGCGATCCTCGTGTTCGTCTTCCGGCTGCCGCCCGGGTCGCCGCCGATCGACGCCTTCTTCATCATCATCGCCGTGATCACCGCGTCCAGCGCGATGCAGGCCGCCGGCGGCATCGACTACCTGGTGTCCATCGCGTCCAAGATCATCCAGCGCAACCCGAGGCGCCTCACCTATGTGGCGCCGCTCGTCGCGTTCGTCTTCACCGTGCTGTCTGGCACGTCGAACATCTTCTTCGCGCTCATCCCGGTCATCTACGAGACCGCGTACCGCAACGGCCAGCGGCCCGAGAAGGCGCTCGCGGCCTCCACCGTCACGTCGGGCCTGGGCATCACGGCGAGCCCGGTGTCCGCGGCGATGGCCGCCTACCTGGTGCTGATGGAGTCGAAGGGCTTCGGCCTCCCGCAGGTGCTGGCCATCACCATCCCGTCGGCGATCGTCGCCTGCATCGTGACCTCGTTCGTGCAGCAACGGGTCGGCAAGGAGCTGCTCGACGACCCGGTGTTCCTCAAGCGCGTGGAGGCCGGGACCGTGGAGGTCCCCGCCGCGCTGGAGCGCCGGTACGAGCAGCAGGTCGGCCTGGCGGCGCCCGCAGCGGCGGCCGTGGGCGAGGAGGGGGCCGGCACTCCCGCCGCCGCCCCTGCCGCCGTCGCCACCAAGCCGCCGCGCGGGGCCGGCCGGCTCTCCAAGGAGGAGGCCTCCGCCATCGAGCACCCGGTCCCGCCGGGCGGACGTACAGCCGCGTGGATCTTCGTCGTCGGCACCCTGCTCGTGGTGCTGCTCGGCCTCTTCCCGTCGCTGCGCCCGGCCTTCCCCGACGCGGAGGGCAAGCCGCAGCCGCTCGCGATGGCGATCGTGATCGAGATGGTGATGTTCACCGTCGCCCTCGTCATCATCCTGGTCCGCCGGGTGAAGCCGTCGCTCGTGGTCGAGCAGCCGCTGCTGCGCGCGGGCTATGTGGCGGCGGTCGCGCTGTTCGGGATCGCGTGGATGGCCGACACGTTCATCTCCGCCAACGAGGAGACGATCATCAAGCCGCTCGGCGAGCTCATCCAGGCGAACCCGCTGCTGCTGGCCGTCGCGCTGTTCATCGTCTGCGGTCTGACGACCAGCCAGTCCGCGACCACCAACACGCTCATCCCGATCGCGCTGACCGCCGGGCTCGCCCCCGGGGTGATCACCGCGATGTGGCCCTCCCTGATCGGCGTCTGGCTGTTCCCGGCCAACGGCTCGCAGATCGCGTCGGTGGAGACCGACCGCACCGGGTCGACCAAGCTGACGCAGGTGCCGATCTGGCACTCCTTCACCATCCCGATGTTGGTGTCCTGGGTCGCCGTCGTGGCCTCCGGCCTCCTGATCCAGCTCGTCATCCACTGACCGCCGCATCCCGGAGGAGACACCATGACCGACACCGCAGCCGACGTGACGGCAGCCGCGAAGGAGCTGATGCCCGACGTGCTCGAGCGGCTCGACGCCCTCGTGCGCATCCCGTCCGTCGCCTTCCCCGGCTTCGACCCCGAGCCTGTGCACCGCATGGGCCAGGCGGTGGTGGAGATGTTCGCGGCGGCGGGCGCGGAGGGCGTCCGCCTGCTCGACGTGCCGGGAGGCTACCCCTGCGTGTACGCCGACCTGCCCGGCCCCGACGGCTCCCCCACAGTCCTGCTGTACGCGCACTACGACGTGCAGCCGGCGCCGGAGAGCCAGGGCTGGTCCAGCCGGCCGTGGGAGCCGACCCGCAAGGAGAACGGCCGCATCTACGGCCGCGGCGCCGCCGACGACAAGTCCGGCCTGGTCGCCAACTACGCCACGCTGAAGCTGCTCGGCGCCGACCGGCCCTGCCGCGTCATCCTGCTCTCGGAGGGCGAGGAGGAGACCATCTCGCACCTGGAGGCCTTCGTGGAGGCCAACCCCGCGCTGTTCGCGTGCGACGCCGCGGTCATCGCCGACATCGGCGGCCAGGAGGTCGGCCGCCCCGGCCTCACGGTCGCGCTGCGCGGCGACGTCGCGTGCACCGTCACCGTGCGCACGCTCGCCAACCCGGTCCACTCGGGCGAGTTCGGCGGGGCGGCGCCGGACGCGATGACGGCGATGATCCGCATCCTCGACACCCTGCACGACGAGAACGGCGACACGGCGATCCCCGGCGTCGACTCCGGACGGTGGGACGGGGCTGCGATGGACGAGCCGGTGTACCGGGAAGGGTCGGCCATCCTCCCCGGTGTCGCCTTCCTGGGCACCGGTTCTTTGGCCGACCGCATCTGGATGAAGCCCTCGGTGACGGTGCTCGGGATGGACCTCCCGAACACCGCCGAGGCGTCGAACGTGCTGCTGCCGTCGGTGACGGCGAAGCTGTCGATGCGCATCATCCCCGGCTCGGACGGCGACGCCCAGCTCGAGGCTCTGATGGCGCACCTGCGGTCGCAACGGCCGTGGAACTGCGTGGTCGAGGTCGAGAAGGTGAAGGTCGGGCACGCGTTCCGGGTCGACGAGAGCCACCCCGCGATCTCGGCCGCGATGGACGCGATGCGAGAGGCCTACGGTCGCGATGTCGAGTCGATCGGCAGCGGCGCCTCCATCCCGTTGGTCGCCTCCCTGAAGAAGGTGTCGCCGGAGGCGGCGATCCTGCTGTGGGGCGCGGAGGACACGAAACAGTCGCGCATCCACGCCTCCGACGAGTCGGTCGACCCGGACGAGATCGAGCGGATCATCATCACCCAGACCCTCTTCATCCGGAAGCTCTCGGCCGCGATGTAGGCCGGCACGGGACGCGGGGACGGTCGATGCGGGAGCTCGCCAGGTTCGCGGGGGCGGTGGCAGTCGTCGCCCTGGTCGCCCTCGCGACGACCCCCGGCCCCGCGCTCAGCACAGTGCGGCTGGTGGACGCGCTGGTGGTGCTGATCGCGGCAGCGCTGTGCGCCTTCTGCGCGGGAGTGGCGGAGGTGCGGCGGGCGCGGGAGCGGGATGCGGATGGCGCAATGCTCAGCGCCGAGCGAAGTAACGCGGTGAGGTAGTCACGGTCGGTTTAGCCGCGCCCACGTAATTAGCAATGACAGGGGTGGCGGATACGATCAAGTCATGCCGGAATTCGACGCGCCGTCCCGCTGCAGCAGCGGTTCGCCTGTTCGATTTCGCTGGTTCGGCGTGCCGACCGCGGTACAAAACGAAGACCTCGACGCCGCGAGTGAGGCGTTCATGATGGCGCTGAAGCCGGAAGGACGTGTGTGGAACCCCTTTGCAGAACGGATGGTCCGAGCCGAATTCCGGGATCGAGTTCAAGCAGCATCGCGTGGAGAGCTGGTCCCTGTCGACGAGGTTAAGCCCGTCGACGTGCGTTACCCGCCTCCGCTCTATGAGATCCGATGGCAGGACATTCCGGTTACCGATCGAGTCGGCGACGACTTCGTCCACAGCACAGCCCTCGTGCGCATGTATCACTCGGAGCCCGAAGTAGCACCCAATCACTTCATCGGACACCACATTCACGAGAAACTGATCGACGTGAGCGACATCAACAGGGAACAGAACGCGGAGATCCGCGTAGCCAAGTCGTTCTACGACCTCGGGGAGTCCACCAACTGGGGGATAGCCCCCGGCGTGGATGTCGTATAGTTTTTAGTCTATGAACGAGGCAGAAATGGTGCGCATCGACGCGCTCGCGGATGACCTTGTCGCTGAGCATCGGCTTCTCATGCGGGCCCTCGTCGCCCAGCGTAAAGCGCACAACCTGACTCAGGAAACGGTTGCCGAGCGAATGAGCGTGAGCCAGCCGACCGTCGCAGCGTTCGAGCGTTACGATGCCAACCCGACGCTTTCGACCATCCGTCGTTACGCGCTGGCCGTTGGTGCCGGTATCCGACACCATGTCGACGATCGATGTAGCGATGCTGAGATCGAGCTGGGGATGATCGCAGCGGGTACCTACCAGTGGCTGCATCAGCCCGCGGCGCTGGCCTGGTCGAACAACGTGATTCTGGAGCCGGCGATTGTCTGACGACTCGACCGCGCCACTGACGGTTGTCGACCTGCTCCGCGAAGTCCAGTTGCTCGGCATCCAGCAAATCGAACTCGGCGCAGCACGCGGCACCGGCGACATGGCGGACAACCCGCAGGCAGAGCCAACCTACGGGCTGCAGATGACGGGCCGCGACGACGACAAGGCGTTCCGGGTCGGCCTGCGCACGGAGATCCTTATCGGCAACGGATCGATCCTGTCGAACATCGAAGCCGAGTACGAACTAAGCACGGTCGCCTACTCCAGCATCATTGAGCAGACCAAGATTGACTTCGCCAACGAGGTCGCCGTCATGGCGATCCTGCCCTACACTCGCCAAGCGATAGCAGACATCTCCGCAAGAGTGTTCGGTGCAGCGCTGCTGATGCCCATCATCCAGCGGGGCCAGCTGGTATTCAGCCTCCCACTGGCAACTCATTCCGCCGAGTAGATCCGCCGAACGGGATGGGGCGGTCCGGAAGCCGCCTGTGTAGTTTGGTCCTATGACCGACCTCCCGGACGCGCTCCCCGCCGACTACGAGCCCGCGCACGTCTTCCGCGTGGTCGCGATGCCGCTCGATCGCGGCTGGGGCGTGTGGCTGCGCGCCGCCGACGACAGCGTCATCCACAGCTTCGGGATCGGGCTGCCTCCGGAGATGCCGTTCCGTCCCGACGTGCTGGAGGTGCTGGGGCCGGTGCTCAACCTGCAGTTCAAGCTGGCGTACATGGACGACTCTGCCTGGGACGAGCTGGGGAACCACTGGTCGGCTGTCGTGTACGAGTACACGCGGTAGCTCAATCGTCAGCGCCCTCAGTCATCGGGCGTCGTCACCTGCTCGACGCCGTCGCCGTCCTCCACGGTGCCCGGCACGGTCCCCTCGTAGAGGTACGCCGCCGCCTCCGGCCACGCGCTGGCGTCCACCAGGCGGAACACGTCGACCGCCGCGGCGCCCTCGAACGCCGCCGCGGCCCTGATCACCGCGGGAGGCCCGGCGCCGACGATCGGGAGCCGCCTGCTGAGGCTCTCGGCGGAGTCCTCCGGGTAGAGGAGGACGGCCACGAACGTGCCGTGCTCCTCGTCCATGACCCACCCCCGAAAGTCCTCTTCGCACCGCAGCCAGGACGCCGCGCAGCCATCCGGCACCTCCCCGAACCGTGTGGCCGCATGATGCACCAGCCGTCACGAGCGCGGCAAGACGTCACGGCGCCTCGCCCGGGGGACAAAATCTCGGGAATAGCCAAGGCCGTGCCGTTGGAGGCAGAATCCGAACATGAGCGAAGCCAACGCCACCGGCCCGACCGCCCTCGGCCCCGGCACCATCCCCGGGGGCATCCCACTCAAACTCCACCTGAGCGAGCCGGAGTACGCCGCGCTCGTCCGGATCGCGCTGCACCGCCACACCACGGCGTCCCACCTCGTGGAGACGCTCGTCCTGCGCGCACTCGAACACGCCGAGGTGCCGCCGCCGGCCGACTCGTCGCCGAAACGCTCGCACACGACGTACGACGAGGCGACCCGCGGGTTCACCAGGGACGGGGAGCGGGTGACGCTGCCGGAGCGGTGAGCCGTCAGCTGTTCGTATTGAGGGTGTAGCGGGCAGTGGCGCAGCCGCTCACCAGCCAGCCGCCCGGCGCGGCGATCGTCTGCACCTTCGTGAGCCCGGTCGAGTGCACGTGGGGTCGCGCCGTGCCCGGCACCCAGACCTCCAGCCCGCAGTTCGCGCTCTGCGTCGCCCCGGCCAGCAGGAGGTCCGCGCCGTTCGCCGTCAGCATCGTCACAGTCCCCGGCGCCGAGCGCGGGTAGGCGCGGCCGAGCACGCGCAGGAGGTCGTCGCGCTGGGGGGCGTCGCCTCCGGTCGTGCAGTCCTGCACCATCAGGCCGTCGCCGGTCTTGCCGATGCCGTTCTGCGGGTCGCCGCAGGCCTGCTTCCACACCCAGTAGGCGCTGCCGAGCCGGTTCGCGTCCTCGGCCTTCGCATAGCGGGCGAGGCGCGCGTCCACATCGGAGGTGTCGCCCCAGTAGCCGTACTCCCCCGACCAGAGCGGCGCCCCGTACTCGTCGGCGACCCGCTGGGCGAGGGTGAACTGCCGGTCCAACCCGACGATCGGAGGGAGGCCGAGCGAGCGGTCCATCGTGATCGACTCCGCGTAGAGGTGCGGCGAGAACACGATGTTCCGGTCGGACGTGAAACCGGGCGTCGGCCCGCTGTCGAAGCCGAGCCCCGACCAGAGGATGCTCGGCTCCACGACCACGAGCTGCTGCGACCCGGCCGCGCGGATCGCCCCGATCGCCCGGTCGTAGAACCGGCCGAGCAGGTACGACGTGGTGACCGGCGCCGTCTCGCCGAACCCCGGCTCGTTCAGGAGGTCGTAGCCGGCGACCGTGGGGTCGTCGCGGAACACGGCCGCCAGCTTCCCCCACGTGGCGACGAGCGCCGACTGCACGCCGTCGGTGTCGAAGTAGAAGTTCTGGAACGCCCGGTCGCCGGCCGGCGAGATGTCGCGTCCGGTGAACTGGCAGCGCGGCGCGCCGTCGGTGATGGTCGCCCAGGCCGGTGCGCCGTCGTAGCCCCACATCGGGTCGGTGCCGGGCCGGCAGTCCGTCCCGGTAGGCGTCGCGCCCTTCCACCAGCCGTCCTGATGCATGTCGAGCACGATGTAGAGGCCGTGCTCGCGCGCCCAGCCGACGGCCTGCTCGACCGTGTGGAGGTAGCTGCTCGACAGCGTCCCGCGCTGCGGTTCGAGCGCCGACCAGGAGAGGTTCAGCCGCACCACGTCGAAGCCCTGCGCCGCGATCCCCGCGAAGTCGGCCTCCGTGAGCGGGCGGGTCGCCGGCACGCCCTTCGTCGGCTGGTAGAAGTCGACGAGCTGGTTGACGTTGACGCCGCGCAGCAGCACCTGGTCGCCGCGGCCGTCCGTGATGACCCGGCCAGAGGCGCGGAGGAAGCCTGCCGGCGCCGCACCCGGGCTCGCACCGGCCGCGGAGGCCGGCGCCCCCGACGGCACCGCGACCGCGGCCACCAGGCCGATCACGACGATCGCCGCGGCCGTCGCCTGCGCCACGCGCACGCGGCCCGCGGCCGGGATGCGCTCCACCACGAGCGCGGCGACCCCCGCCACCCAGCCGACGCACGCACCGAACGACAGCCCGTCGGCGATCATCACGTAGGCGGCCATCCCAGGCCACAGGTCGCCGTTCAGGCCACCGTCGACCGCGAACGCGACGACCGCCTGCACGACCCCGACCAGCCCGCCCGCGACCAGCGCCGCGAGCCAGCCGCCCAGGACGCCGGGGACGCGCCGCCGCATCCAGTTCAGGCACAGCAGCGTCGCGAACGCGATCAGCAGCACCGCGACGATCACCGACAGCGGCCCGTGGTCGGAGCGCGCCACCGGGGCGCCGGGAGCGTACGCGGCGCTCGTCCACGAGACGCCCGCGAGCAGCGGGGCGGCCGCCGCGACGAGCGCGGCGGGGATCCACGGCGGCCCGCAGCGGTGCACGACCCGTCGGGTCGGGCCGCCGAACCATCGTGCGAAAGCCGCTACGAACAGCGCGGCGGGAACCGCCTTCGCCGTCACGTAGCCCGCCGCCCACGCGCTGACCGCGAGGTTCCACGTCATCACGAGGGCGGCCGCCGCCTGCGCGAGCAGGACCGCCAGCACGATCCCGGCCACCAACGTCCAGTACCGCTCGCCGGCGCGGAGCGCTGCCCACCACGTCATCCCGAGCAGGACGGGGAGGAACACCAGATACGGGGCGACCGGCCAGATGCCCGCGGCCACGGACGGCTGCGCCCCCGGCCAGCCGACCAGCGCGAGCAGGCCGGTCGGGTCGAGGACGGCCTGGAGGACGACCAGGAGCAGCGCGGCGGATACCGCTACAAGGGGACGGCGGACCGACTTCATGGCACTCCATCGTGTCAAGGCTTCAGGCGCATGCCGACGATGGCAGCCAGCACAGAATCCTTTATTTGGCACTCAGTGTCAAGTTGCGCCGGGTGGGAGGATGAAACCGTGACCGAATCGATTCTGCTCGTCTCCGGAACGTCTTCCGGCATCGGCCTCGCGACCGCGATCGCCGCCGCCCGCCACGGGTTCACCGTCGTGGCCACGATGCGCGACCTCGGCAAGGCGTCCGCGCTGCAGGCTGCGGCCGACGCCGCCGGCGTCTCGCTCGACCTTCAGCCGCTGGATGTGACGTCGCCCGCCTCCATCGAGGCCTGCCTCGACCACATCCGGTCGACCTACGGCCGCCTCGACGCCCTCCTCAACAACGCGGGCTCCGGGCATCTCGGGACGGTGGAGCTGGAGTCCGTCGACGACGTGCGCGCCGTGATGGAGGTCAACTTCTTCGGCGTCGTCGCCGTCACCAAGGCAGCCCTGCCGCTGCTGCGCGAGAGCGGCGGCCGCGTCGTCACCGTCTCCAGCGTCGGCGGCGTGGTGGGCCAGCCGTTCAACGAGGCGTACTGCGCCGCGAAGTTCGCCGTCGAGGGCTTCATGGAGTCGCTGACCCCCGTCGCCGCGACCGTCGGCGTCCGCGTCAGCGTGGTCGAGCCCGGCGCCGTGACGACCGAGTTCGTCGCGAGCGTGCAGGCGCAGGAGCCGCCGGCCGTGGCCGGGACGCCGTACGAGAGCGCGCTGAGCGCGTACCTCGCCCGCACCGCCGCCGCGTTCGACCCGGCCACGGCGCAGACCCCGGAGGGCGTGGCCGAGGTGATCGTGGAGACGCTGACCGCAGCAGAGCCTCCCGCGCGCGTGCAGACCTCCGAGGCGGCGCGGCGCTTCGCGGGCGTCAAGCTCGCCGACCTCGACGGCGCCCACGTCCAGGCCGTGACCCGGCACTGGGTCACCACCGCCTGAGCCGCCCTCCTGGCGTCGAGGGGCACGTAAACGCCCCTAAAACACGCTTTTAGGGGTTCCTTCAGAGGAGAGGCTGACGGGAGGGGGTGGTGCTCGGGAG